>NZ_JBSFKI010000007.1:0-306215 GCF_053598475.1 Kitasatospora sp. NPDC001119 | reverse complement strand
CCCGCCCTCCCGTTCGGGGCGGCGCCCCCCCCAAACCCCCCCCCAACCCCCCCCCCCCCCCCCCCCCCCCCCCCCCCCCGCGCCGGAGAAATGCCGCAAGCACGGAGGCAACGTGGCCCGCAGAGAGGTTTCGCAGGAGCGTGCAAAGGCCTGGAAGTGCGGTTGCGGCGTGCTCCAGGCAGGCCTGGAGCACGCCGCGAAAAAGGCCTCACCAGTCGGAGGTAAAGAGCAGAACACCGCAACATCCGCACGGCGCCAAAGGGTCCGGTGCAGGTATATCGGTACGGTCGTGCGCCCGTTCGTCAGGCCAGCCCGAGGGTGAGATGGGGGTAGCCGGCGTGGATGCGGTCGCCGAGCTTGATGTCGAGGCCGGCGATGAAGGATTCGATCTTCTCGGTGGCCTCCTCAACGGTTTCGGCCTCACCCTTGTACTCGAACTCGATGAAGTCTCCGAGGTCGCCCACACTGTCAAAGGCGACGGCGATGCTGTCGATGAACCACTCTTCGCGAGTCTTGTCGACCGTGGTGAGCTTGGTGAAGTCGAGGGAGTCCAGGATGTGCTGGACAGCGGTGGCGTCGGAGACGGTGCTCTCGAACTCGTCGCAGTGGGTCTTGATCTTCCGCTCCAGCGGGTACCACCGCTTGAAGTTCAGGGAGGAGATGCCGTCCTCGATACGGATCCGGAGCCACTCGGAGATCACGTCTCCGGAGAGGAAGTCCTTGTGGGGGGCGTTGTAGTAGTGGTCGACCTGGCGGGTCGGTCGGCCGGCCTTGCCGCCCCGGGCGGTGAGCTGGTCCTTCAGCTCCTGGGGGTCGCTGAGGAGCTTGAACTTCTGTTCGACTTCGGTGTACTTCACGGGCTTTTCTCCTGAGTGTCGGTCAGCGAGGCGATGGTCTCGCGAACGAACGCCATGACGGATTGGATCTGGTCGATCTCGGGGGCTGTGAGCGGATCGCCGACTGCGGCGACGTTGACGCTGATCTGCTGGGCGGTGCGGAAACCGACGAGCAAGGAGGCGTTTTCGGATCGCTGGAGGGCGTATTGGAGAGCCATGCGGGTCAGGTCGGCCCGGGTGTAGCCGAAGTCCGCTCCGAGTTGCCTCAGACCGTGCCGCACAGCCCCCACGGCTGCCGGGCTGAACTTCGGGTCGCCTCGGCGGTGGTCGCCCAGTGGGAAGGTGCGCGGGAGATCCGTGCGGTGGGCGCCGACCAACAGCCCCTGCCCGAGTGCCTGCTTGATGAGAACGCCGACGCCGCACTCGTTGGCGAGGTCGAAGATGTCGGCGTCCATGGGCTCGTACAGGGGACTGAGCATGTTGTAGCGGACGGTCAGCACGTCGGGCTGGACGACGGCGAACCTCAGCATGAACGCGGATGCCTCCGCACAGCGCGGGTGGCTGACGTCCTCGGCCCATGCCAGGCAGAACTCGTGCGGGGCTCGCATGCCGATGGCCTTGATCAGGCCCTGATCGCGCAGTTCCCGGAGGGTCTTGGCGGCCTCGCCGAGGTAGCGATGGTCGGGGCCGAAGTCGGAGCTGTGGAGGGAGTACAGGTCGAGGTAGTCGGTGCCGAGGTTGTCCAGGGTGGCGTCGAACTGCCGGAGGATCTGGTCTCGCTCGTACGGGTGAGCGGCATTTCCGCGGACATAGCCCACCTTGCTGGAGACGGTGAGCCGGTCGCGGTTGGCAGTAGTCAGGAGCCTGCCGACCAGGCGCTCGGACTGGCCGAGGCCATAGGCGTCGGCGGTGTCGTAGAGGGTGATGCCGAGGTCGTGGGCGCGGACGAGGGCACTGTACGCCTCGTCCTCGTCCACTCCGGTCCAGCCGACCGGGACGCCGTCGTTGGTAGCGAGGCCGCCGATGGTCCAGCATCCGGCGCCGATCGCCGAGACATGGCCGAGGCCGGGCACGTAGCGCTTCTCCATGGTCGTCTCCTCAGGTTCCGCAGGGTTCGGAGGCGTTGATGGAGCGCCACTCGGAGGTCTGCTCCCAGCGCAGGTACTCCTTGTCGAGGATGGCGGCGAAGTCCTTGGGGATGTTGCGCAGGACGTGCTCGACGCCGCCGGCCACCTTCTTCGAGAGGGCCTTGAACTCGTCTTCCAGTTCGGTGCGCAGACGGGCGCCGAGGGCCGCTTCCGCACCTTTCTCGCCGGGCACCGGCGGGGTCTGCTCGATCGCGTCGATCATGCGGCCGAAGACCTGGTAGGCGGCGTACTTGAGGACGATCCGGGCGGCTCGGACGATGCTGCGGGGGTCGCCGTCGAGCATCTTCTCCAGCGACTTGAAGGTGTAGTCCAAAGCGAAGTTCCTGTCGACCCAGAGCTGGGCCCACTGGCTGGCGACGCCGATCCGCCAGTCGGCGAACCGGGAGTCGACCCGGCCCATGGACGGCCGAACCTCGCCGGTGAGCCCGGCAGCCTGGGCCCGCTTGGTGTAGGCGGCCCCGACCAGGCACTCCATGCTGACGAGCATGTAGGAGATGCCGCTGTGCAGGGGCCTGCCGGAGGATGCCCAGGCCACCCACTCCGGGTCCTGGACGCCTTCGACGATCTCCCGGATCGGCAGGTTGGGCATCGGTCGTAGGAGGAGGTCGGTCCGACCCTGGTAGGCGTAGGTGGCTTTCAGCTCCTCGAACGTCATGAGCTGGTCGAAGCTGATGTACGTGAACCTGGTGGGGACACCGAGCGCCGACAGAGTGCGGATGGCGACGGCATTCTGCTCGCCGGTGGTCTCCTTGTTGAACCGCTCCAGGATCGAGTCGACTCCGGACTCGACGCCGAACAGGCAGCGTCGAAGGCCGTGTTGCACGAGCCGGCGCCACATGTCGGCGCGCTCGCGGTGCCAGGCGGTGTCCTGGTCGAGGCGGACGACCTGGTCGACGCGGCAGCTGGTCTCCCATGTGAAGCCCGCGTCGTGGAGGGTGGAGCCCATGTTCAGGGCGCGGGGCACCGCGCCATCGTCGCGGCCGATGAACTCCTCGTCCACCAGGTAGAGCGTCCGGGAGACGTGCGGGTACCTGTCGAAGATGTGCCCCATCTCCTCGAGGAGCCACGGGAAGGCTTCCGGGTGGCTTCCGAACCAGGTCCCCTTGTGGCCGCGCGGACAGAACGAGCAGTAGTTGGTGCAGCCGCGAGAGCCCTCGGCCTGGGCAACGCCCTTGTGCTCGAAAGTGGCTGGCAGGAGGTCCAGTTCGGGGAAGATGTCGTCCTGCGAGTTGCTGACCGGTTTGGCGGTGCGGCGGCGGCTGATGATCAGAGTGCCCTCGCCGCGTGCGGCTCCGTTGTAACCGATGCCGTGGACCTTGTTCAGCGGGATGTCACCGTGCCAGTGGGCGAGGAGGTCTTTGATCGTGGGCTCGCCGGCTCCCCGGGCGACCAGGAGCTTGGGGTAGCGCTCCAGGAGGAGGGCTTCGTTGCGGGCGGTGAGGCTGCCCCCGGCGATCACCATCGGTTGGGATTCGAGGGAGTAGGCGGCGTCCAGCAGCTCGGTCATGAGGTCGTGCTGGCCGAAGGTCGCGCTGATCCCCAGGATGTCCGGCCGGTTCTCGGCCACCGCCATGATGAGGCCGCTCAGCGTGGTGCCGAGCTGCATGTCGAGGAGGGAGACCTCCCCGGTGAGCGTGGACCGGGCGGCCCTGGCCACATCGCTGACACCGAGAGGGAAGCGGGGCAGCGGGAAGTGCTCGGGGTGGTAGAGCGCGGCGAGCAGGACGGTCGGCTTGGTGAAGCGATGGACCGCGGCGTCGTCGAGGTTGGCCAGGGACAGCCAGGAGTCCGGCGTGTCCATCTCGATGTGCCCGGTGATCCAGGTCGGCCAGTAGCGGGTGTCGTGGTTATGGCCCGAGAGGTCGGCGACGACCCAGCGGGCGTCCGGCTGTTCGATCAGCACGAGCCGCCTGTCGAGAGTCCCGGCCACGAGGACCCGGCTGGCGTGGTCGCCGAGGTGTTGGGTGAGGTGGTCGCGGAGCTCGACGGGGTTCACGAGAAGCCGGTCGGTCTCGGTCGCCGAGACAGTCGGGGCCTCGGGCGCGGCGAGCTGCAGGGCTTCGCGCAGGCGATCGATCTGAGCTTGTTGTTTAACCTCGCGGGTCACTCGACCTGCTGAGATCTCCGGGATCGGGGAGCATGCGACGCGGCCGTTCCCCATGCTTCGAGATGTCGAGTCACGAAGTACGAGGGAACGGCCGCTGCTTATGAGTCTTCCAGCCAACGTGCCTGCGGGCGGGGCATTGGACGTCCTGTCCCGCTTTCGGGTCGAGTTCTACGACTGTCTGTACGCCCGCGCGGATGCGTTGTTCGAGCTCACGGATGCGGTGCTGTGCGCGGACGGCCCGGTCAAGACTTTGGTCGAGCTGTCACTGGCCGTCGAGCACCGGCGCGGGCACGGCGCCTTGTATGCGGCGCTGGACCGTGGCTGGTTGGAGCCGACGCGCCTGCGCCGGGCCCTGGCCGAGCTGCCGCTGCCGAAGGCGGCGGACGGGCGGATCATGCTGGCCGTCGACGTGTCCAACTGGCTGCGGCCCGATGCCCCCACCAGCAACAACCGTCTCTTCTGCCACGTCTATGGACGCGGCGATCGCAGCCGCGATCAGCTCGTCCCCGGCTGGCCCTACTCCTTCGTCGCCGCCCTGGAAGCCGGACGCACCTCCTGGGTCGCACTGCTGGACGCCGTGCGACTGGGCCCTGCGGACGACGCAACGCTCGTGACCACCATCCAACTACGTGACGTCATCGAGCGGTTGATCCGGGCAGGACAGTGGACGCCGGACGATCCACAGATGCTGGTCGTCATGGACTCCGGCTACGATGTCGCCTACCTCTCCCACGCCCTGGCCGACCTGCCGGTCGTGCTTGTCGGACGGCTTCGCTCGGACCGGGTCATGCTCCGCGATCCGGGCCCGGCCCGCCCCGGACCGAAGGTCGGGCGGCCCCGCCGACACGGCGGCGTCCTCACTTTCGCCAAGCCCGAAAGCTGGCACCAGCCCGACGTCACCACGGCTACGGACACCACCCGCTACGGCAAGGCCGAGGCGATGGCCTGGGAGCGGATGCACCCCCGGCTCACCCACCGAGGCCCCTGGCTGGAGCGCACCGAGGAAGAACTGCCCGTCCTGCACGGAACGTTGGTGCGCTTGCAGGTCGAGCGACTGCCGGGCGATCGCGACCCGAAGCCGGTCTGGCTGTGGTGCTCGGCCGCCGGCGCCACGCCGACGGACGTGGACCGCTGGTGGCAGTTGTTCCTCCGCAGATTCGACCTGGAGCACACGTTCCGGCTGATGAAGCAGACCCTGGGCTGGACCGCCCCGAAGGTTCGCCACGCGGACACTGCCGACCTGTGGACCTGGCTGATCATCGCCGCCCACACCCAGCTCCGCCTCACCCGGCCCCTCACCGAGGACCTCCGCAGGCCCTGGGAACGCCCGGCCGAGCAACGGCGCCTCACCCCTGCCCGCGTCCGCCGGGGGTTTCGCAACATCCGCGCGACAGCCACCTGCCCAGCAGCCGCACCGAAACCGTCCCGACCGGGGCCAGGACGGCCTCCAGGCTCGAAGAACAAGCACCGAGCCAAGCGCCATGACGTCGGCAAGACCGTCAAACGCGCCAAGACGATCAAGAAACACCAAGCGCACCAGGGTTAAACGGCAAGCTGAGGGCGTGTCGTGCGTTCGACGCGGGTGGTCACTGGTGTCTCTCTCCGGAGTCGGCGGGATGAGGGTCACGGAGGCGTGACGGATCGGCCCGGCACGGGGATGTTCCGTGCGGGTTGAGAAGGAGGGGGGTTAGGCGGCCGAGAGGATCCGCGCCCGGATGAGCGGGCGGACCTTGTTGACCGAGATGATCTGCCGCAGCACGTTGCGGCGGGCCTGTTCGCGGGCCAGGGGCTGGAGGGCGACCTCGGCCCAGACCCACTTGCCGGTTGAGGTGAGCTGGGCTCCGTGCCGGTTCGCCAGTGCGGCGATGAGCCACAGGCCGCGTCCGGACTGGTCGTCGGGCGCCGCGTGACGGCCGGACGGCAGGGCCGCACTGCTGTCCTGGACCCCGACGGTCACCATCCGGGTCCGGGTGTTCAGCTGGAGGGTGAGCACGATGGTGTCCGCGGTGGTGTGCTCGACGGCGTTCGTAACCAACTCGGAGGTGATCAGGTTCAAGTTGTCGTGCGCCTCTTCGCTCATGGAGATCCAGGCCCGGATCGTGTGGCCGACCAGGTCCCTGCTCTTGGGAACCGACTCGTTGACACGGGGCAGGGCGAATCGGCGGAAACGCACGCTCATGACGCAACACCTCGGGCGGGGATCGATGGCATGGCCGTGTTTGAACCTGGGAAGAGCCACCCAGCCAGGGCTTTCGGCCCTGGACGACTGACGTACAGTCAATGCCGCGTCACCGTCCGCGAATAGGTGCCAGCCTGTATGCCGCTTGTGAGCCAGTTGTAGGCCGACTTGTAGTCCAGGGAAGGGGCGCCGTGTCGGAAGATGTCTCCACTGGCGAGATGATCAAAAGGGCACGTAGCGCAAGGGGCTGGTCGCAGGAGCGTCTCGCCATCGAACTGGGAAAGGTCGAGGGCAGAGGAGGGAAGGGGCCGGGACGCGGACAGGTTTACCGATGGGAGAAGCAGGGGCGGGCACCGAAGTACTGGTGGCCGTTTCTCTGTGAGGTGCTTGGGTTCGGATCATCTGATGATGCGCCTGCGGCGCAGGTTGACGTGCCCGAGGGTGGTGTGGGCGATACCGTGAGCTCAGTCCTCGCGCTGGGAAGGAGCGAAGTGCTTCGCCGGGAATTCATGGCCTCCTCCAGCGGCTATGCGCTCGCGGCCCTTGGCCTGCCCGATCTGGACAGCATCACCCGCAGGGTGACGGCCAACTCCGGTGCGACGGTCCGGGTCGGCCAGGGTGAAGTCCTTGCTGTCCGGCAGATGGTCAAGTCGCTCGGTGACGCGGCGGCGGAACTCGGCGGCGGTCATGCGCGGCACCTTGCCGTCCAGTACCTCGTGGAGAACGTCAGTCCATGGCTGGACGGCGCCTGGTCCGAGTCCGTCGGGCGCGGACTCTTCGCCGGGGCCGCCCAGTTGACCCACCTCATCGGATGGATGGCTCAGGACGAGGGCAACCATGGCGTCGCCCAGAAGTACTACGCGCATTCGTACCGGCTGGCCGCCGAGGCCGGCGACGCGGAACTCGCGGCCACCGCGCTCCGCGGCCTCGCCGTGCAGGCCATCGATCTCGGCTACCGGGCCGCCGCTGTGCGGATCGCGGAGGAGTGCGTCGACCAGGCGAAACGCCTGGACGACCCGAAAGCCCTCGCCTACTACGAGACCACCCTCGCCGACGCCGCGGCCCAGGACGGTGATCGGACCACGGCCACCCGCTTCCTCGGCACGTCCCAGCGGCACATCGAGCGATCCTCGCCGACGCCCGGCGACTCCTGGGCGAGCCACTTCAGCATCGGTCGCTGGGCTCACCACTCGGGGATGATCCTCGCCCAACTCGGCGACTACGAAGCGGCCCAGGAGCATCTCCAAGTCGCCCTGGACGTTCACGGTCTCGACCGGCGCCGTAGCCATGCGATCGTTCTGGCCGACCTGGGGGCGGTGCAGGTCCGCCAGGAGAACTACGGAGCCGCCCTGTCGACGTGGTGTGAGTTCCTCGTGCTGGCCGAAGGCCTCCGATCGGTGAAGGTGGACGACGCCGTGACGGACATGCGCGCCCGCCTTGCGCGCATTCGGACCGTCCACGGCGCTACGGAACTGGACGAGCGGGCCGCCGTGTTCCTCGCAGGGCGTTCGGTCTGAAGGCCTGCGGTCAACAGGGTCGCCGAAAGGACTCCGTTGTCGGCCGGATCGACCTGGGCCGGCTCGGGCGGCCCTGGGAGGGCGTGCTTTCGACGTCCGTGACGAGGGCGTGGTTCGGCCCTCACCGTTCGTGCGGAGCCACATCAACCTGCTCGGTCGGTGCTCCTTTCGGCTCCCTGTGCGACCACTGCGTGGTCCGGACGCCGTTGGGGCGTGATGCCGCAGGCACCGTTGCGGGGCCCGGATGCTGTGCTCCGGATTACCGGGCGCCGCGGTCCGGGGTTGGGGTGCGCGGTCGTAGGCGCTCTCCCTGCGGTCCGAACATGATCAGGTATTCGACCGGTCCGCCGGGGCCGGCGTTCGCGACTCCGTGGGCGGTGCGGGTGTCGAACTCGGCTACGTCCCCGGCGCTCAGGACGAGGTCTTGCTCGCCGAGTGCCAGCCACAGCCGTCCGTACAGGACGCACAGCCATTCGTATCCGTCGTGGGAGACCTGCCGCGGCCGCGCCGGGGGTGCGTCGACGGCGGGGAGGACGTGCTTGTGGGCGTGCAGGCCCCCGACGTAGCGGGTCAGCGGTAGCACCGCCTTGTCGCCGCCGGAGCGAGGCGGCACCGGGGCGCGCGGTCCGGCCGCCGCGGCGGGTGCGGTGCCGGCCAGCTCGTCGAGGGAGACGCCGTACGCCTTCGCGAGTTGCAGCAGCACTTCCAGGGTCGGCTTGCGCCGGCCGGTCTCGATCCGCGACAGCGTGCTCAGCGAGATGCCGGTCGCGCGGCTGACGCCGGTGAGTGTGGTGCCGTGCCGCTCGCGCGCGGTCCGCAGCCGGGGGCCCATGGCCGCCAGCGTGTCGGCTGTGCCGTCGTCCGTCACCGTCGCCCCGCTCCCTGCGGCCGTGCCGCCTTCACCGCCCTGTCCTGCCAGTTTGCCACGATGGCAAGGGTTTTCGCGTCGCGCGGCCGCCGCGCCGCATGATCGGCGGGTACCCGCGGCCGCCCGTGAACCGAGGAGAAGCGATGCACCAGCCCGCGCCGTCCACCGACCTGCGCCACCGCACCATCGAGGCACCCGCCGGGCGCCTGCACCTGGTCGAGCAGGGCACCGGACCACTGGTCCTGCTCGTCCACGGCTTCCCCGAGTCCTGGTACTCCTGGCGCCGCCAACTCCCGGCCCTCGCGGCGGCGGGGTACCGGGCCGTGGCGCTCGACGTGCGCGGCTACGGCCGCTCCTCCAAGCCGGCCGCGACGGACGCCTACCGGATGCTCGACCTGGTGGAGGACAACGTCGCCCTGGTGCGCGCCCTGGGCGAGGAGAGGGCGGTGGTCGTCGGGCACGACTGGGGCTCCAACATCGCGGCGGCCTCCGCCTTGCTCCACCCCGAGGTCTTCCGCGCCGTCGGACTGCTGAGCGTCCCCTACGCGCCGCCCGGCGGCCCCCGCCCCACCGACGTCTTCGCGCGGATGGGCGGCGACCAGGAGTTCTACGTCTCGTACTTCCAGGAGCCCGGCCGGGCCGAAGCGGAGATGGAGCCCGACCTCCGGGGCTGGCTCGCGGGCTTCTACGCGGCCATGTCCGCCGACACCATGCCCGCCCGGGGCGAGCCCGACCCGCACTTCGTGGCCCGCGCCGGCGGCCGGCTGCGCGACCGCTTCCCCGGCGGCAGGCTGCCCGCCTGGCTGACCGAGGACGATCTCGACGTGTACGCCGGGGAGTTCGAGCGCACCGGCATGACCGGGGCCCTCAACCGCTACCGCGCCATGGACCGCGACTGGGAGGACCTCGCCCGGTACGCCGGAGCCCCGATCAGGCAGCCGTCCCTGTTCATCGGCGGTGCCCTGGACGCTTCCACGACCTGGATGGCCGACGCGATCGACGCCTACCCGACCACCCTCCCCGGTCTGGACTCCACCCACATCCTGGACGGCTGCGGGCACTGGATCCAGCAGGAGCGCCCCGAGGAGGTCAACCGCCTGCTGACCGCCTGGCTCGCCTCCCTCCAGGACTGAACCGCCGGGTGTGCCGGCCGGCCCCCCGGCGCGAGCGGGCCGGTCGCCTCGGCGACGGCCTGTCAGCCGCGCACCAGTCGCGATCCGGCCTGGATGTTCCTCAACCCCTGTGCGGTACTTGGCCGTTGTGGCCTCCTCCGAGGCCGTGACCCGGCCCTGCGCGGTCGTCGGGCCGCCGCCCCCGGCGCTGTTGCGGCACGGTCCGGGCTCGACCCGGAGCGTGCCGGAGTGGTGGTCCGCGGGTGTTCGCCCCTGGAAGGTCGCGGCTCGGAGGCTTCGGGCGGCCCTCCGGGCGGCTCGCCGCAAGGTGCCCGGTATGTCGGGTATGTGCGGGCCCCTTCGGGGTTCAGCAACGCACGATCATGAACCCCCGGGACGGGTTCCGGTGGTGTGCGGGCGGGCGCATCCTCGTGGGGCGGGCATCGGCGTCGAGGTGGCGGCCGGGATCTCCCGCGACCGAACCCGCCGGTTCAAGGGCGGACCCGGGGCGACGACCCGGTGGTCCGTCGGGGCCTTCCGGTGGTCGGCCGTCTGATTCTCACTGCGGGGGGCATCGATGATGGACAGTGCTGGTTGTCGTGGCGGGCGTGAGCTCCCGGCGCGTGCGGTCGCGGTGGTCGGGGTCGGCTGCCGCTTTCCGCAGGCGGACGGGCCGGAGGCGTTCTGGCGGCTGCTGCGCGGCGGTGGTGACGCGGTGGTCGGGCGGCGGGGCGGCCGGGGCCCGGCGCGCGGGGGGTTCCTGGACGGGGTGGACGGATTCGACCCCGAGTTCTTCGGCATCTCGCGGCGCGAGGCCGTGGCGATGGACCCGCAGCAGCGGCTGGCCCTCGAACTGGCGTGGGAGGCGCTGGAGGACGCCAGGACCCTGCCGGGCGCCCTGGAGGGCAGCCGGACGGGCGTGTTCCTGGGGGTGATCGCGGACGACTACGCGACGCTGCTGCACGGGCTGGGCCCCGACGCGGTGACCGGGCACACCCTGACCGGGCTGCAGCGCGGGGTGACCGCCAACCGGATCTCGTACACGCTGGGCCTGCACGGTCCGAGCCTGGTGGTGGACACCGGCCAGTCGTCCTCGCTGGCCGCCGTGCACCTGGCGTGCGCGAGCCTGCGCAGCGGCGAGTCCGAGCTGGCGTTGGCCGGCGGGGTGAGCCTGGTCCTCGCGCCGGAGAGCACCCGGGCGCTGGAGCGGGCCGGAACGCTGTCGCCGGACGGGCGCTGCTTCACCTTCGACGCCCGCGCCAACGGCTACGTCCGCGGTGAGGGCGGCGGGGTGGTGGTGCTCAAGCTGCTGGAGGCCGCCGTCCGGGACGGCGACCGCATCCACGCCGTCATCCGCGGCAGCGCGCTGAACAACGACGGCGCGACGCAGACGCTGCCGACCCCGGGCCGGGCGTCGCAGGAGCGGGTGCTCCTGGAGGCCTGCGTCGACGCGGGCGTCGAGCCGGGCGAGGTCCAGTACGTCGAGCTGCACGGCTCGGGGACGCGGGCCGGCGACCCGGTCGAGGCCGCGGCGCTCGGCGCGGCTCTGGGCTCGGTCCGAGGTGAGGGCGATCCGCTGCTGGTCGGGTCGGTGAAGACGAACATCGGCCACCTGGAGGGCGCGGCCGGGATCGCCGGGTTCATCAAGACCGTCCTGTGCCTCGCCGAGCGCGAGCTCGTGCCCAGCCTGAACCACGTCGGGCCCGGCGAGCGGGTTCCGCTCGACAAGCTGCGGCTGCGGGTGAACACCGAGGCCGGGGCCTGGCCCTCGCCGCATGGTCAACTGGTCGCCGGAGTCAGCTCGTTCGGGATCGGCGGCACCAACTGCCATGTGATCCTGTCGGATTGGCCGGGCGTGGAAGCAGCATCCGAGGAGAAGGAGGAGGCCGGGGCGCTGCCCTGGATCCTGTCCGGGCGGGACGAGCCCGCGCTGCGCGACCAGGCCGAACGGCTGCGCGCCCATGTGGCGGCGCGTCCGGCGCTCGGGGCGGCCTCGGTGGGCCGGTCGCTGGCCGTCACCCGCACCGCGTTCGAGCACCGCTGCGTGGTCGTCGCGGACGACCGGGACGGCTTCCTCGCCGAACTCGCGGACCGGGCGGCCGGGCGGCCGTCGGCGGCCGTGGTGGAGGGCCGGCACGAGGGGCCGCCCGTGCGGCCGGTCTTCGTCTTCCCCGGCCAGGGCTCGCAGTGGACGGGCATGGCGGCGGAGCTGATCGAGACCTCCCCGTTCTTCGCCGAGCGGATCGACGAGTGCGCCGAGGCCCTCCGCCCGTACGTGGACTGGTCGTTGGCCGACGTCCTGCGCGGGGTCCCCGGTGCGCCGCCGCTGGAGGGCGACGAGGTGGTCCAGCCCGCGCTGTGGGCGGTGATGGTGTCGCTGGCCGCGCTGTGGCGCTCGGCCGGGGTGGAGCCGGCCGCCGTGGTGGGCCACTCGCAGGGCGAGATCGCCGCCGCCACCGCCGTGGGCGCCCTGTCGCTCCGGGACGGTGCGCGGATCGTGGCCCTGCGCAGCCGGGTGCTGAACCGGATCGCGGGCGGTGGCGGCCTGTTGTCGGTGGACCTCCCGGCCGAGCGGGTGGAGCGGGACCTCGTGGCGGTCGAGCCCGCGGGAGTCGACCGCGCGGTGGCCGGCGGCCCCGGACTGTCGGTCGCGGCGGTCAACGGCCCGGCGCACACGGTGGTGGCGGGTCCGGCGGCCGCGCTCGACGTGCTGGCCGCCCACTACGGGCAGCGGGTGCGCACCCGGCGGATCCCGATCGACTACGCCTCGCACAGCGCGGCCGTCGAGGAGCTGCGGGACGGCCTGCTCGCCGCGTTCGCCGGGATCGCCCCGCGCTCCACCGGCGTGCCGTTCCATTCGACCGTCACCGCCGGACCGGTCGACACCGCCGAGCTGGGCCCCGGGTACTGGTTCCGCAACCTGCGCGAGCCGGTGCGGTTCGGGCCGGTCGTCGAACGCCTGCTGGACGCGGGCCACTCGACCTTCCTGGAGATCAGCCCGCACCCGGTGCTGGCGATGGGCGTCCGGCAGGCGATCGACCTGCACGGCGGGGACGGCGCCGCGCTGAGTACGCTCCGGCGCGGCCACGGCGGCCGCCGGCGGTTCCTCACGGCGGCGGCCGAGGCCTTCGTCCGGGGCGTCCCGGTCGACTGGTCCGCGCTGCTGCCCGCCTCGGCGCCGCTCGCCGACCTGCCGACGTACCCGTTCCAGCGCCGCTCCTACTGGCCGTCCGGGATGCCGGGGGCCGCCGGGAGCGAGCGGGCGGACGAGGGGACGCAGACGCCGGCGTCGACCCCGGCGCCGGTTCCGGCCCTGGACGGGCGGTCGGTCCTGGAGCTGGTCCGGAGCCTGACCGCCGTCGTGCTGAGCACGGGCTCGGCCGCCGACGTCCGGCCCGGGCGGACGTTCCGCGAGATGGGCCTGGACTCGGCCATGACGCTCGAACTGCGCGACCGGCTGGCGGCCGCGACGGGGCTGAACCTGGAGAGCACCGTCCTGTACGACCACCCGAGCCCGGCCGCCCTCGCCGCCGCGATCGGCGCGCTGAGGGCGAACGACGAGGCCGAGCCGGAGAGCGACAACGCGGCCGAGCCGGAGGCCGAAAGCGACGGCAAGACCGAAAACGACGACGAGGCCGATGACCCCGTGGTCATCGTCGGCATGGCCTGCCGCTTCCCCGGCGGGGTGCGCTCGCCCGAGGACCTGTGGGACCTGGTCGAGGCCGGCACCGACGCCATCGGCGACTTCCCCGACGACCGGGGCTGGGATCTGGCGGCGCTCCACCACCCGGACCCGGACCGGGCCGGCACCTCCTACGTCCGCCGGGGCGGCTTCGTCCGGGACGTCCCGGACTTCGACGCGGAGTTCTTCGGGATCAGCCCGCGCGAGGCCCTCGCCATGGACCCGCAGCAGCGGCTCCTGCTGGAGGTCGCCTGGGAGGCGCTGGAGCGGGCCGGGATCGACCCCACCGCGCTGAAGGGCAGCCGGACCGGCGTGTTCGCCGGGGCGATGCACTCCGGCTACGGGCCGAGCATGGAGGCGGCCGGGCCCGGCGTCGCTGGGCACCTGCTGACCGGCACCAGCGTGAGCGTGGTCTCCGGGCGGATCGCGTACGTCCTCGGCCTGAACGGGCCCGCGCTGACGGTGGACACCGCGTGCTCGGCGTCGCTGGTCGCGCTGCACCAGGCGGTGCGGTCGGTCCGGGCCGGGGAGTGCTCGCTCGCCCTGGCCGGCGGGGTCACTGTCATGGCGACGCCCGGCATGTTCGTGGAGCTGTCCCGCCAGCGGGTGCTGGCCGCCGACGGCCGCTGCAAGGCGTTCTCCGCCGGGGCGGACGGCACCGGCTGGGGCGAGGGCGCGGGCATGGTCGTGGTCGAGCGGCTCTCGGACGCCCGCCGCCACGGCCACCCGGTGCTGGCGGTCGTGGCCGGCAGCGCCGTCAACTCGGATGGCGCCTCCAACGGGCTGTCCGCGCCCAGTGGCGTCGCCCAGCAGCGCGTGATCGAGGACGCGCTCGCCGACGCCGGGCTCGCGCCGCGGCAGGTCGACGCCGTGGAGGCGCACGGGACCGGCACCGCCCTGGGCGACCCGATCGAGGCCAACGCCCTGCTGGCCGCGTACGGGCAGGGCCGGGAGCGGCCGCTGTGGCTCGGGTCCCTCAAGTCCAACATCGGGCACGCCCAGGCCGCGGCGGGCGTCGGCGGCGTGATCAAGATGGTCCAGGCGCTCCGGCGGGGCGCGCTGCCCGCCACGCTGCACGCCGACGAGCCGTCCCCGCACGTGGACTGGACGGCCGGCTCGGTGGCCCTGCTCGACCGGGCCCGGCCCTGGCCGGAGACCGGGGAGCCCCGGCGCGGCGGCGTCTCCTCGTTCGGGATCAGCGGCACCAACGCGCACGTGATCCTGACCGAGCCGCCGGCCGGGCAGCAGGCCGGGCGGCCGACCGGGCCCGGGGCGGCGGGAGGACCGGCGGCACCTCCCGTGGTGCCGGTCGTGCTGTCGGCCCGCACCCCGGAGGCGCTGCGGGAGCGGGCCCGCGGGCTGGCCGACGGCCCGCTCGACCCGGTCGCCGCCGCGCCGGCCCTGACCGCCCGGACCTCCTGGGACGAGCGTGCCGTGGTGGTCGCCGCCGACCGGTCGGAGGCCGAGCGGGCGCTGGCGGCGCTGGCCCGCGCCGAGGAGGTTCCCGGCCTGGTCACCGGCCGGGCCGGCGAGCCCGGCCGGACCGTCCTGGTCTTCCCCGGCCAGGGCGGCCAGTGGCGCGGGATGGCGGCGCGACTCGCCGCCGAGAGCCCGGTGTTCGCGGCCCGCCTGGCCGAGTGCGAGCGGGCGCTCGCGCCGTACGTCGACTGGTCGTTGGCCGACGTCCTGGCCGATGGCCGGGCCGACACCCCGGCCGAGGCCTGGACGGACGCCCCGGCCGAGGCCCGGACGGACGCCCCGGCCGAAGCCCGGACGGATGCCGCGTCCGACGCCCGGACCGACGCCCGGACCGACTCCCGGACCGACGCCCGGACCGACGCCCGGACCGGCGCGCCGACCGGCGCGTCCCCGCTCGACCGGATCGACGTCGTGCAGCCCGCGCTGTGGGCGGTGATGGTGTCGCTGGCCGAGCTGTGGCGGGAGGCCGGAGTCGTCCCGGACGCCGTGGTCGGCCACTCCCAGGGCGAGCTCGCCGCCGCCGTGGTGGCCGGGGCGCTCTCTCTGGAGGACGGCGCCCGCGCCATCGCGCTGCGCAGCCGCCTGGCCGTCGACCTGATGGGCCGGGGGGCGATGGCCGTCGTCCCGCTGCCCGCCGCGCGGGTGCGGGAGCGCCTCGGCGCGCTGAGCATCGCCGCGGTCAACGGACCGGCCGTCACCGCCGTGGCCGGCGCCCCGGACGCGATCGCTGCCCTGGTCGACGGGTACCGGGCCGAGGGCGTCAACGCCCGGGTGATCCCGGCGGCCTTCGCCTCGCACTGCCCGGCGGTCGAACCGATCCGGGCGGAGCTCCTGGCCGGGCTGGCGCCGCTGGCGCCGCGCGGCGGCGGGATCGCGCTGATGTCCTCGGTCACCGCCGACTGGCAGGACGGCGCCGGGCTGGACGCGGCCTACTGGTACCGGAACCTGCGGCACACCGTGCGCTTCCAGGAGGCCGTCGAGGCGCTCGTCGCCTCCGGCCACACCACCTTCGTCGAGGTCGGCCCGCACCCGGTGCTGGGCGGCAGCATCGGCCAGATCCTGGAGGAGGCCGGTGTCGACGGGATCGTCACCGGCTCGCTGCGCCGCGACGACGGCGGCCTGCGCCGCTTCCTCACCTCCGCCGCCGAGGCCCACGTCCGCGGTCTGCCCGTCGCCTGGGAGCGCCTCACCGGTGCGGCGGCCGGCCACGTCGACCTGCCCACCTACCCCTTCCAGGGCCGCCGCTACTGGCTCACCGGAGCGGCCGGGCCGACCGGCACGGCCGACCTCGGCCAGGCGCCGGCCGAGCACCCCCTGCTCGGCGCGGCCGTCGAACTCGGCGACGGCGAGACGGTGTTCACCGGACGGCTGTCGGCCCGCAGCCACCCCTGGCTGGCCGACCACGTCCTGGCCGGGACGGTCGTCGTGCCGGGCACCGCGTTCCTGGAGCTGGCCCTGCACGCGGGAGCGAAGGCCGGGACGGCGCGGATCGAGGAACTGACCGTCGCCACTCCGATGGAGCTGCCCGCGGACGGCGCCGTCGACCTGCGCGTACGGGTGTCCGGCGCGGACGGCGACGGGCTGCGGACCTGCCGGATCTCGGGCCGGGCGACGGGCGGGGGCGAGTGGATCGAGCACGCCACCGGCACCCTGAGCGCCGACCACATCCCTGCCCAGGCCCCGGCCCCGCTCCGGAACCGGGCCGCCACCGATTGGCCGCCGACCGGCGCGACGCCGGTGCCGTCGACCCGGATGTACGAGGACCTCGCCCTGCGCGGCCACCAGCCCGGGCCGGCCTTCCAGGGCCTGCGGGCCGCTTGGCGGGGCGCCGACGGCGGGCAGTACGCCGAGGCCGTCCTGCCGGAGCCGGCGGAGGCCGACGCCGGGTCCTACCGGCTGCACCCCGCCCTGCTCGACGCCTCCCTGCACGGTCTGATCGCCGCCGCCCCGGGCCACGAGGGGCGGCCCGTACAGCCGGTGCGCTGGCGCGGAGTGTCCCTGACGGCCGCTCCGGCCGGCGGCCGGACATCCCTGCGGGTGCAGGCCGGGCCCGCCTCGGACGGCGGCCTCCCGCTGGCCCTGCTCGACGCCTCGGGGGAGCCGGTGGGGCTGGTCGAGGCGGTGGAGCTGCGCCCGGTCGCGGCGGGATACCCCGCCGACCCGGCCGCCGCCGCGCGCGACTCGCTGTTCGCCCTCGGCTGGGAACCGCTGCGGGAGTCGGAGCCGGTGTCGTCGCCGGCCGGCCCGGTGCCGGTCGTCCCGTGGGACGCCCTCGACCCGGACGCGCTGCTCGCGGCGGCCGACCCGGACACGCCCACCGTGGTGAGCTGCCCGACCGGAGCACACGGACCGCACGGACCGCACGGACCGTACGGACCGCAGGCCGCCACCGACCCGGCGACGGCGGCCAGGACCGCCGTCCACCGCACCCGGGACCTGCTCGCCCGGTGGCTCGCCGAGGACCGGCTCGCCGGGTCCCGCCTGGTGCTGGTCACCCGGGGCGCGGTCGCCGTACGGCCCGGCGAGACCGTCCGGGACCTCGCCCAGGCGGCGGTCTGGGGCCTGGTGCGCACCGCCCAGGTCGAGCACCCGGGCCGGTTCACCCTGGTCGACCTGGCCCCCGGCACCACCGTGCCCGAAGGCACTCCCACGACCGAAGGCGCCCCCGAGGTCCCGGCCGCCGTACTGACCCCGGAGGAGAACCAGCTGGCCGTCCGCGACGGCGCCGTCCTGGTGCCCCGGCTGGTGTCCGCCGTGGGCGATCCCGCGCTGCGGCCCCCCGAGGACGCGGCGGCCTGGCACCTGGACATCCCCGAGCGCGGCACCCTCACCGGCCTGGAGCTGCGCCCCTGCCCCGAGGCCGCCGCCGAGCCCGGCCCCGGCCGGGTCCGGGTCGCGGTCCGCGCCGCCGGGCTGAACTTCCACGACGTCCTGGGCGCGCTCGACATGCACCCCGGCGATCCGGGCCCGCTCGGCCTGGAGGGCGCGGGCGTGGTCACCGCGACCGGGCCCGGGGTCACCGGCCTGGCCGTCGGCGACCGGGTGACGGGCCTGTTCCCGGCCGCGTTCGGCACGGTGGCCCAGGCCGACCACCGCACCCTGGTCGGGATCCCGGACGACTGGTCCTTCACCCGGGCCGCCGCCGTGCCGGTCGCCCACCTGACCGCCCTGCACGCCCTGGTCGAACTGGGCGGCGTGGGTGAGGGGGACCGGGTGCTGGTCCACGCCGGGGCGGGCGGCGTCGGCCTGGCCGCCGTCCAGCTGGCCCGGCACCTGGGCGCGGAGGTCTTCGCGACCGCGAGCCCCGCCAAGTGGCCCGCGCTGCGCGCCCTCGGCCTCGACGACGACCACCTCGCCTCCTCCCGCGAGCCCGGCTTCGGCGCCCGCTTCGGTGCCGGCCCGAGTGCCGGCCCGGGTGCGGGCCCGGGCGCGGGCCCCGACGCGGGCGACCGGCGGATGGCGCTCGTCCTGAACTCGCTGACCGGCGAGCTCGTCGACGAGTCGCTGCGGCTGCTGCGTCCCGGCGGGCTCCTGGTCGAGCTCGGCCGGACCGAACAGCGCGACCCCGCCGAGGTGGCCGCCGCGCACCCCGGCGTGCGCTACCGGGCGTTCAACCTGCTCCAGCTGCCGCCCGAGCACCTCGCCCGCCTGCTGGAGCGGACGGTCGAGCTGTTCGCCCGGGGCGCGTTCGGCTGGCCCGCCGTCACCGACCTGGACGTCCGGCGGGCGCCCGAGGCCTTCGGGCTGCTGCGCCAGGGCACCCACGTCGGCAAGGTCGTGCTCACCGTCCCGCCGGTCCTCGACCCGGACGGAACCGTCCTGATCACCGGCGGGACGGGCGCCATCGGCCGGGCCGTGGCGCGGCACCTGGTCACCGGGCACGGCGCCCGGCGGCTGCTGCTGGCCGGCCGCCGGGGAGGCGATGCGCCGGGAGCCGCCGAGCTGGCGGCCGAACTGACCGGGCTCGGCGCCGAGGTGGCGTTCGCGGCCGTGGACGTCGCCGACCGGGCCGCCGTCGCCGCGATGATCGCGGCGGTCCCCGCCCGGCACCCGCTGACCGCCGTGATCCACGCCGCCGGCGTGGTGGACGACGCGCCCGTCGCCTCGCTCACCCCCGCGCGGATCGACCGGGTGATGCGGGTCAAGGCCGACGGCGCCTGGCACCTGCACGAGCTGACCGCCGGCCACCCGCTCACCGCCTTCGTCCTGGTCTCCTCGGTGATGGGGACGCTCGGCGGCGCCGGCCAGGGCGGCTACACCGCCGCCAACGCCTTCCTCGACGGGCTCGCCCGGCACCGCCGCGCCCAGGGCCTGCCCGCCCTCGCGCTGGCCTGGGGCCTGTGGGGCGACCCGGACGGCATGCTGGGCGCCCTCGGCGACGCCGACCGCGCCCGCTTCGCCCGGGCCGGGCTGGTGGAGATCGACCCCGGGCACGGCCTGGCCCTGCTGGACGCGGCGCTGCCGTCACCGCACGCCGTCCTGGTGCCCGCCCGGCTCGACCGCGAGGTCCTGCGCGACCTCGGACCGGACCTCCCGCCGGTGCTGCGCGAGGTCGTGGCGGCCGCCGGGGCGGGGCGGGGCGGGAACGGCCCGACGCCACGGCGGCACCGCCCGCTGCGCGAGGAGCTGGGCGGCCTGACCGCCGGTGAACGCGCCGACGCCCTGGCCGACCTGGTCCGGACCCACATGGCCGCCGTCCTCGGCTCCCGGCCCGAGGCGATCCCGGACGACCGGCCGTTCGGCGAGCTCGGCTTCGACTCGCTCACCTCGGTCGAGTTCCGCAACCGCCTCGGCACGGCGACGGGGCTGAAGCTCCCGCTCACCCTGCTGTTCGAGGCGCCGACGCTGCCCGAGCTGGTCGCCGTCCTGGACGCCGGGATCGCCCCGCCCGTCCACGAGACCGGGCCGGCTGAGGGAACCGGGCCCGAGCCGGCCGCCGGGGAGTGCGACCAGGACGCGACGGCCCTCGACGAGGACGTGGCGGCCCTCGTCGAGGCCGCGACCGCCGAGGAGCTCCTCGACTTCATCGACCGCGAGCTCATCTGACCCCGGTCCGCCGCCCCATCCCCCACCCCCTACGACCACGAGCCCACCAGATCCCCACGGAGGACCGATCCGTCATGGCATCAGCATCGGACGAGAAGCTGCTCGGATACCTCAAGCGCCTCACCCTCGACCTGCACGAGGCGCGCGGGCGCCTGCGCGAGCTGGAGGAGGGGGAGCGGGAGCCGATCGCGATCGTCGGCATGGCGTGCCGGTACCCGGGCGGGGTCGACTCGCCCGACGCGCTGTGGCGGCTGCTGGCCGAGGGCGGGGAGAGCGTCGGCGCGTTCCCCCGTGACCGGGGCTGGGAGGAGGGGCTGTTCGACCCCGAGGGCGGCGGCCGGAGCCTGACCGGTTCCGGCGGATTCCTGTACGACGCGGCCGAGTTCGACGCCGGCTTCTTCGGGATCAGCCCGCGTGAGGCGCTGGCCATGGACCCGCAGCAGCGGCTGCTGCTGGAGACCGCCTGGCGGGCCTTCGAGGACGCCGGGATCGACCCGGAGTCGGTGCGCGACACCGAGACCGGGGTGTTCGCGGGCCTGTCGAACCTCGACTACGGGCTGGGGCGCGGCGAGGTGCCCGAGGAGGCCGAGGGCTTCCTGACCACCGGGGCGGTGGGCGGCGCGGCGTCCGGCCGGATCTCGTACACGCTCGGCCTGCGCGGTCCGGCGATCACCGTGGAGACGGCCTGTTCGTCCTCGCTGGTCGCGCTGCACCTGGCGGTCCGGTCGCTGCGCGGCGGCGAGTGCGCGATGGCGCTGGCGGGCGGGGCGACGGTCATGTCCACCCCGCAGCTGTTCACCGAGTTCACCAGGATGCAGGGCGTGGCGCCGGACGGCCGGTGCCGCCCGTTCTCGGCCGGGGCCGGCGGCAGCGGGCTCTCCGAGGGCGTGGGCGTGCTGCTGCTGGAACGGCTGTCGGACGCGCGGCGGCGCGGCCACCCGGTGCTGGCCGTGGTGCGCGGCAGCGCGGTGAACCAGGACGGCGCCAGCAACGGCTTCACCGCGCCGAGCGGGTCGGCGCAGCAGCGGGTCATCCGGCAGGCGCTGGCGGACGCCCGGCTGTCGCCCGGCGACGTCCAGGTGGTGGAGGCGAGCAGCACCGGCACGGAGCTCGGCGACCCGATCGAGGCGCGCGCCCTGCTGGCCGCCTACGGGCAGGACCGGGACCGGCCGCTGCGGCTGGGCTCGTTGAAGCCCAACATCGGGCACTCCCAGGCGGCGGCGGGCGTCGCCGGGGTGATCAAGACGGTGCTGTCGATGCGTCACGGCACGCTCCCCGCCACCCTGTACGCGGACGAGCCCACCCCGCACGTCGACTGGTCGGCGGGCGCGGTCGAGCTGGTCGCCGAGCGGGCCGCCTGGCCGGGGACGGCCGGGCCCAGGCGGGCCGGGGTGTCCTCGCAGGGCATCAGCGGCACCAACGCCCACGTGATCATCGAGGAGGCCCCGGCCGCCTTGGAGGCGGGGGAGACCGGGGACGGGGAGGCCGGTCCGGGCGGGCCGCGGCTGCTGACCCTGTCCGCCAAGTCGCCGGCCGCGCTCGCCGAACTCACCGACCGCTACACCGAGTTGCTCGCGGACGGCGGGCCGGGCGCGGGCGACGGGCCGGGTGCGGTCGGCGGGTCCGGCTTGGCGGCGGTCTGCCGGGCCACCGGCCTCGGCCGGGCGCACTTCCCGCACCGGCTGACGGCCGTCGCCTCCTCGGCCGCCGAGCTGCGGGACCTCCTCCTGCGGACCCGCCGGGAGGAGGAGCCGCCGGCCGGCGTCCGGGTCGGCACCCGGACCCCGGAGGGCGGCCGGGGCCCGGTGTTCCTCCTCACCGGCGCCACCGGCCCCCTGGCCGGGCCGGACGCCGAGGCGGTCGCCGTCCTGGCCGAGGCCGAGCCGGTCTTCCGCCGCGCCCTGGACCAGTGCGCCGAGGCGCCCGGCGGCCGGCTCTCGCCGTTCGCCGTCGGCTACGCGCTCGCCGAGCTGTGGCGCTCGTGGGGCGTGCGGCCCGCCGCCGTCCTCGGCCACGGCACCGGCGAGCTGGTGGCCGCGTGCGTGACGGGCACGATGAGCCCGGAGGACGCGCTGGTGGCGGCCCGTACGGTCCGGAACGCGGGCGGGCCGGAGACGGCCGGGCCGGACGCCGCCGGGTCGGAGCGGTTCGCCGCCGGCCTCGCCGCGCTGCTGCGGGACGGCCACCGCACCTTCGTCGAGCTCGGACCCGCCTCGCCGCTGCTCGACGAGGTCCGGGCGGCCGGGCACACCGTGGTCCTGCCGTCGCTGCGCCCGGGGGAGGACGCCCGGCGCACCCTCCTCGACAGCCTCGGCGCGCTCTACACCCGGGGCGCGCGGATCGACTGGGCGCGCGTGCACGGCGAGCCCGCCGGGCCGCCGGTGCGTCTGCCCGGGTACCCGTTCCAGCGCGAGCGCTACTGGCTCTGGACCGGCGCCCCGCGCCGCGCCGGGGCGCCGGCACCGGAGGGGTCGCTGGTCGCGCAGGTACGGCTGGTCGGCCCCGACGGTACGCCGGTGGCGCTCGCCGACGGCGTACGCCTGGAGGCGGTGCCGGACGCCCTGCCGCCCACCGCGCCCGCGACGGAGACGCCCGCGACGCAGGGACCCGTCGAGGACGTCGTCGAGCTGGTGGCCGGCATCGTCGGCCGGGCGCGCGGCGCGGCCGTCACCGGCGACGACCGGGAGCTGCCGCTGCGGCGCCTGGCCGTCGACTCGCTGATCGCGATGGACATCCGGCAGACCCTCGCCCGGCGGCTCGGCGTGGACCTGCCGCTGCGCGACCTGCTGGACGGCCGCGGCGTCACCGCGATCGCCGACGCCGTCCGGGCCGCACGCGGCGACAACGGCGGCGGCGACGGCAGCGGCGATGACGCCCGACGACCCGGGACGGCGCTGGTCGCCGACCCGGCGGCCCGCCACGAGCCGTTCCCGCTCACCGACCTCCAGCAGGCCTACCTGGTCGGCCGGACCGACGCCTTCGAGCTCGGCAACGTCTCCACCTCCTTCCTGGTCGAGGTGGACCTGACGGACACCGACCCGGACCGGCTGGCCGCCTCCTTCCGGCAGCTCGTCGACCGGCACGACATGCTCCGCGCGGTCGTCTCCCGGGACGGGCACCAGCGGGTGCTCGCCGAGGTCCCCGAGTACCGGATCGCCACCGTCGACCTGCGGGCCTGCGACCCGGTCGAACGGGAGCGCCGGCTGGCCGCGATCCACCGGGAGATGCGGGACCAGGTCTTCGACACCGAGGCCTGGCCGCTGTTCGACGTCCGGGCCACCCTGCTCGACGCCCGCACCACCCGGCTGCACCTCAACTTCGACGCGCTGATCATCGACGGCCGCAGCTCCGGGCTGCTGTTCCGGGAGTGGGCGCAGGCCTACCGCCACGGGGCGCCCGCGACCCCCGCCCCGGCCGTCACCTACCGCGACTACGTGCTCGCCGCCGCCGGGGCGGACGCCGAGGGGCGCGAGCGGTCGCTCGCCTACTGGCGGGCCCGCGTCGACTCGCTGCCGCCCGCGCCCGCCCTGCCGCTGCGCCCGGGCCCGGCGCCCCGGCGGCCGGAGTTCGTCCACCGCACGGCCCGGGTCGGGGCCGGGGCGTGGCGGCGCTTCAAGGAGCACGCCGCGGCGGCGGGCCTCTCGCCCTCGGCCGCGTTGTGCGCCGCGTACGCGCAGGTGCTGGGCGCCTGGAGCGCCTCGCCGCGCTTCACGCTCAACCTGCTGGCGTTCCACCGGCGGCCGCTGCACGAGGACGCCGGCCGGGTGGTCGGCAACCTCAGCGCCACCACCCTGCTGGAGGTCGACGCCGCCCCCGGCGAGGCCTTCGCCGCGGGCGCCGCGCGCCTCCAGGACCAGCTGCTGGCCGACCTCGAACACGGCCACGTCAGCGGCGTCGAGGTGCTGCGCGAACTCAACCGCACCCGCGGCGGGACGGGCCTGGCGGGCATGCCGGTGGTCTTCACCAGCACGATCGGCTTCTCCGCCCGGAGCGACGGCGCCGATAACACCGCCGACGGCGACAACACCGACAACACCGCCGACGGCGGCCCGGAGCAGCGCGGGGCGCTGACCGCGCTGACCGCGCTCGGCACCGCCGGCGAGCTGGCCTCCAGCTCGGTGCGCACCCCGCAGGTGTGGCTCGACCACCAGGCCCTGGAGGAGGCCGGGGAGCTGGTCCTGAACTGGGACGTGGTGGAGGAGGTGTTCCCCGAGGGCGTCGTCGACGGGATGTGGGAGGCCTACCGGGACCTGGTGCGCGGCCTGTGCGAGGAGGGCGCGTGGCGCCGCCCGCCGGCCGTGCTCGTGCCGGAGGCCGACCTGGCGGTCCGCCGGGCCGTCAACGCCACCGACGGCCCCGTCCCCGCCGAGCTGCTGCACGACGCGTTCCTGCGGCAGGCCGCGGCCCGGCCGGACGCGCCCGCCGTCATCACCGCCGCCCGGACCCTCAGCTACCGCGAGGTGGACCGCCGGTCCGACCGGATCGCCCGTCGGCTGATCGAGGACGGCGCCGGCCCGGGCGCGCTGGTCGGCATCGTGCTGGACAAGGGCTGGGAGCAGGTCGTCGCGGCGCTGGCCGTCCTCAAGACCGGGGCCGCCTACGTGCCGGTCGACGCCGCCGTGCCCGGCCCCCGCCTGCGGATGATCGTGGAGGCCGCCGGGATCGGCCTGGTGCTGACCCGCTCGGCGGTCGCGGCCGGGCTCGACCTGCCGGACGGCACCCGCGCGCTGCACGTCGACACCGAGCCGGAGGACACCGGCGCGGACGGCCCGCTGCCGCCCTCCCCGGCCCGGCCCGAGGACCTCGCGTACGTCATCTTCACCTCGGGCTCCACCGGGGTGCCGAAGGGCGTGATGATCGAGCACACCGGCGCGGTCAACACGATCCGGGACGTCAACGACCGGTTCGGCGTGACCGGGGACGACCGGGTGCTGGCGCTGTCGGCGTTCAACTTCGACCTCTCGGTCTACGACGTGTTCGGCCTGCTCGCGGTCGGCGGCGCCGTGGTCCTGCCCGACGTCCCGGCGCAGCGCGAGCCGGCCGCCTGGCTGGACCTGGTGACCCGGCACCGGGTGACGGTCTGGAACAGCGTCCCCGCGCTGATGGAGATGTTCGTCGAGCACGTGCGGGCGCTCGGCGGCCCGTTCCCGCTGCGGCTGGTGATGATGAGCGGCGACTGGATCCCCGTCACCCTCCCCGGCGCCGTCGCCGCGGTCCTGCCGGACGCGCGGGTCGTCGGCCTGGGCGGCGCGACCGAGGCCTCGATCTGGTCGATCCTGCACCCGATCACCGAGGTGGACCCGGAGCGGACGAGCATCCCGTACGGCCGGCCGATGCGGAACCAGCGCTTCCACGTGTTGGACGAGGCGCTGCGGCCGCGCCCGGCCTGGGTCCCCGGCGACCTGTACATCGCGGGCACCGGCCTGGCCCGCGGCTACCTCGGCGACGAGGAGAAGACCCGCGCGGCCTTCCCGCGCCACCCGGTGACGGGGGAGCGGCTCTACCGGACCGGCGACCTCGGCCGCTACCTGCCGGACGGCGACATCGAGTTCCTCGGGCGCGCGGACTTCCAGGTGAAGATCCAGGGCCACCGGATCGAGCTCGGCGAGGTCGAGGCGGCGCTGCTGCGCCGGCCGGACGTCCGGGCGGCGGCCGTGGTGGCCGAGGGCGAGCGCGGCGGCCCGCGGCGGCTCGTCGGCTACGCGGTGGCGGACGCCTCCGAGGAGGAGCTGCGCGCGGCGCTCGGCCGGGAACTGCCGGGGTACCTGGTGCCCGCCCGGATCGTCCTGCTGCCGGAGCTGCCGCTGACCGACAACGGCAAGGTGGACCGCCGGCGGCTTCCCTCGCCCGGGCTCGCGGCCCCGCGCCCCGGCGGGGCGGTCGCCCCGCGCGACGCGGCCGAGCGGCTGCTCGCCGGGATCTGGGCCGAGTTCTTCGGCACTCCCGCGGCGGCCGCCGACACCGCCCCGGACCCCGCCGTCGCCGCCCCGGACCCTTCCGGTTTCGACGTCACGGCGAACTTCTTCGACCTCGGCGGCGACTCCATGCTCGCGGTGCGGATGATGGCCCGGATCAGGCAGTGCACCGGCCGCTCGCTGCCGGTGGCCACGCTGCTCGCCCGGCCGACCGTCGAGGCGCTCGCCGGGGTGCTGCGCGAGCGGGCCGAGGACGAGGGCCGGGCGGCCCTGGTCACCGTCCGGGGCACCGGGGCCCGGCCGCCGCTGTTCCTGGTCCACCCGGTCGGCGGCGACGTGCTCTGCTACGCCGGGCTCGCCGCCCTGCTGGACGAGGACCAGCCGGTCCACGCCCTCCAGTACCCCGAAGCGGACGCCGAAGCGGACCCCGGGGCGGCCCCCGGGGTGCGGACCGCCCCGCGGACCGTGGCCGAGCTGGCCGCGTACTACGCCGACGCGATCACCGCGCGGTTCCCGGACGGCCCGTACCGGCTCGGCGGCTGGTCGATGGGCGGGGTGATCGCCCTGGAGACCGCCCGGCTGCTCACCGACCGGGGCGCGGCGGTCGAGCTGGTCGCGGCCGTGGACCTGCTCGAACCGCCCGGCCGCACCGAGCCCGCCGCCGAGCCGGCGCTGCTGGCCCGGTTCGCCCGTGACCTGGCCGGGCTGGCCGGCCACGACTGGAACCCCGGGCCGGAGGAGTTCGAGCCGGTCGACGGCGGCTCCCCGGTCGAGGAGCTGCTGACCCGGGCCCGGCGGGCCGGCGTCCTGCCGGAGGAGATCGACGGCGCCACCCTGGAGCGGCTCGCGGGCCGGTTCCTGCGCCTCAGCCGGGCGCTGGCCGAGCACCGGCCCGTCCCGTACCGGGGCCGGGTCCGGCTGCTGCGGGCGATGGACGGGGCCAGCACGGCCACCACCCGGCAGTGGCTGGAGCTGCTCGGCGACCGGGCGGAGAGCGTCGACGTGCCCGGCGACCACTACAGCGTCATGCGCGCCCCGTACCTCCCGACCCTGGCGGCCGAGCTCGACAAGGCGTTGAACGACCTGTGACCCGCCGCCCCGGAGAACCCCACCGCACCCGCCGAACCAGGAGGACCGGATGACCACCCTCGAACTGCCGCCCCGGACCGGTACGCCCCGCACCGGGACGGCCCGCACCGCCGCCTCGGTCCTGGACCGGGTACGGAGCTACGCCGCCGGCCTGCCGGCCACCGCGCCGGAGACCGAACGGCTGGGCCGGATCCCCGGTGACGTCCTGGCGGGCCTGAAGGCCACCGGGCTGCTGCGGGCCGCCCTGCCGCCGCGGCTGGGCGGGGTCGAGCTGACCGTGCCGGAGACCACCCGGGCGATCGACCTGCTGGCCGAGGGCGACGCCTCGGTCGCCTGGTGCGCGTCCGTCGCGCTGAACGCCTCGCTGGCCGTGGTCTCGCTGCCCGAGGACGTCTTCGCCGAGCTGTTCCCGGACCCGGACCTGATCACCGCGACGGTGCTGCCGCCGGTCGGGCGGTCGGTCCGGCACGGCGGCGGCCACCTGCTGACCGGCCGCTGGACCCACGCCAGCGGGATCACCCACGCCGACCGGGTGCTGGCCGGGTTCCTGACCCCGGAGGGCACCCCGAGGGTCGCCGTGCTGGACGCCGCGCAGGTCCGGGTGCTCGACACCTGGCACACCACCGGGCTGCGCGGCACCGGCTCGCACGACATCGAGGTCGCCGACCTGTTCGTCCCGGAGCGGCACACCTTCGCCCTGGCGCCGTCCGGCACCCGGGCGGAGCCGCTCCACCTGCGCGCCGACAACCTCGCCCTCAAGATGGCGGGCGTGCCGCTGGGGATCGGCCGGGCCGCGCTGGCCGGCGCCCGGGAGCTGCTGTCCGCCCGGCGCTCCGCGCTGCCCTACCCGGGGGTCCGGGCCGACCTCGCGCACGCCGAGTCGCTGATCGGCGCGGCGGACGCCTACGTGTACCGCACGCTGGAGCAGGCCTGGGCGGCCCAGGCGGAGGGCCTGGCGCCGGAGCGCGGCACGGCGGCGCTGGCCCGCCGGTTCGCCCACCGGGCCTGCCGGGAGGCGGTCCAACTCCTGTACGACGCCGTGGGATCGGCCGCGGTCTACACCGAGCGCACCCCGCTCGACCGCTGCCTGCGCGACGTCGTCACGGCGGGCCGCCACGTCGCCTCGGCGGAGAAGGTCCTGGACGGTGTCGGCGAGCTGCGGCTCGGGGGCGCGCCCGAGTCCCCGCACCTCTGATCAGGGGCCCTCAGGCCGTCACGCCTCCTCGCGCCAGCCCTCGTAGCCGGCCGCGAGGCGGTCGAGGGCGTGCAGCAGCGCCGGGGTCCAGCCGCTCTCCGGGGCCTCGGCCACGACCAGCCACTGGGCGTCCTCGGCGTCGTCCTCGCCCGCGAGCGCGTCGCGGACGACTTCGAGCTCGCCGAGGTCGGGCTGGGCGGCGCCGAGCTCCTCGGCGGCCTCCTCGGCGGTGTCGCGGTCGGGCAGGACGAGCAGCTGCCGGGCGTACGGGTCGTCGATGGCCGGGAGGTCGGTGGTGTGGTTCTCGCTCACCCGGACATTGTCCAGGTCGGGCCGCCCGCTCCGTCGGGCGGGAGTGTCCGCGGCCCGTGGGATGCTGGTAGGCGATGGCCAGGAAGAGTGCACCCGACGACCTGCTCGCCCCGCTGACCCTCGCGGTCGGCCAGGAGGAGCTGCTGCTGGACCGCGCGGTCGCCCAGGTGGTGGCGGCGGCGAAGGCGGCGGACCCGGACACCGACGTACGGGACCTGCCGCCCGGCGGCCTGCAGCCCGGCAGCCTGGCCGAGCTGACCACGCCGTCGCTGTTCGCCGAGCGCAAGGTGATCGTGGTCCGGGCCGCGCAGGACCTCTCCGCCGACTCCGTGAAGGAGGTCAAGGCGTACATCGAGGCCCCGGCCGAAGAAGTGATCGTGGTGCTGGTGCACGCCGGCGGCGCCAAGGGCAAGGGCCTGCTGGACGCCGGGCGCAAGGCCGGCGGGCGCGAGGTGGCCTGCCCCAAGCTGGCCAAGGCGAGCGAGCGGCTGGCCTTCGTCAAGGGCGAGTTCCGCACCCTGGGCCGCTCCGCGACCCCGGAGGCCTGCCAGGCGCTGCTGGACGCGCTCGGCAGCGACCTGCGCGAGCTGGCGGCCGCCTGCAACCAGCTGACCTCGGACGTCGAGGGCACGATCGACGAGACGGTGGTGGCCCGCTACTACAGCGGCCGGGCCGAGGCGACCGGCTTCGAGGTCGCCGACCTGGCGGTCACCGGCCGGGCCGCGGAGGCGCTGGAGCGGCTGCGCTGGGCGCTGGCCGTCGGCCAGCCGCCGACCGGCATCACCTACGCGCTGGCCTCCGGCGTGCGCAGCATCGGCCGGCTGGCGAGCGCCGGGCGGAACATGCGCCCGGGCGACCTGGCCCGCGAGCTGGGCATGCCGCCGTGGAAGGTCGACCGGGTCCGCCAGCAGATGCGCGGCTGGACGGGCGACGGGGTGGCCACCGCGCTGACCGCGATCGCCCAGGCCGACGCCGCCGTCAAGGGCGGCTCGGACGACCCGGCGTACGCCCTGGAGCGCGCGGTGGTCGCCGTCGCCCGGGCCTCCCGGGCCGGTTCCCGGCCCGCCTACTGACGGCCCGGCGCCGCGGGCCCCGGCGCTACTTCTTCATGGCCCGCACGGTGTCCTGCCCGTCGGACTGGAGGGCGGTGCGCAGCTCCTCCTTGGTCGGCGGCTTGCCCTTGCCCTCGGTGTAGCCGGCCGAGTAGGTGACGTAGTACGTCATCCCGCCGTCGCGGATGTCCAGTTCGGCGTAGACGCTGTGGTACTGGTCCGAGCCGTCGTCCTTGTACAGGAAGTACGCCTCCTCGCCGAGCCCCGCGATGTCGGTGACCTGGTAGCCGCGGGCCCGGTAGAGCTCCTTGTTGGCCTCCAGCTCGGGCGCCGGGTTGACCGCCTTGTGCAGGTCGACGCGCATGTAGAGGGTGGCGGACTCGCTGTCGCTGGTGCCGCCGGTGCGCTTGAGCGACATCGAGCAGTTCATGCTGTCCAGCGCCGGGTGCCGGTCGGTGTGGTGGGTCGGCTTGGAGGTGTCCGAGACGGAGTAGGTCTGCAGGAGCTTCGTGGGCTTCCCGGTGGCGCAGAAGTCGTCGGAGAGGTGGTAGCCGCGCAGGTCGCGCGGCGAGGAGTCGCTGCTGACCAGGCCGGGGACGGCCGTCACGGCGGCGGCCCAGCCGATCGAGACGGTCACCGCGCCGACGAACGCCCAGACGGCGTTGCGCCGCAGGTTCCCGCTCCGCCCTGGGGCGGGGGCGGGGGCGGCGGGCAGGCCGGGGGCGGCGGGCAGCCCCGGCGGCGGTCCGAAGCCGCCGGCGCCCGCGGGGCCGGGAGCGCCCGGTACGGGCTGCGCGCCCCCGCCCGGCTGCTGCTGGAAGCCGTACCCCGGTCCGTTCGGTGACTGCGGGAAGCCGTATCCCGGCCCGTTCGGTGGCTGCGGCGGCGGTGGCGTCGTCATGGAAGTTCCCCCCTGGACCTGGCGCCGAGGTGCTCCCCGCACCCCGGTCGGACCCGACCGACGATAGCCGCCGGGCCGCGGAACGCGACAGGCGCCGCAGCGGCCTCGGGGAGAGGCCGGCTGCGACGCCTGTCGCACTGCTTCTGTGCACCGCACCCGCGTGGCGAACGCAGGCCGCGTGTGTTCGAGGCATTTTGCTGACCAGCGGAAACAGTCTCATAGGCCGGTTGACCTGGGGAAACGCAATACCGCGTTGTCCCGCGTTATCCCGGCTCATCTCGGCCTCATGTGTACTGGATGTGTACTGCGACCGAGGCGGCGCCGCCTGGTGTGCGACCACCGGGCGGCGCCTGAGCCGGACCCCTACAGGCAGGGAGTCCGACCTTGACGTATGACCCTACTCACTTCCGCACGGTCACCGTGCACACCTCCGACCAGGGGCCGGTAACGGTGCCCTGCCCGCCCTGGTGCCTCGGCGCCCACCAGGACGGCCTCGACCTGGTCGACCTCGCCCACGAAGGCCCCGAGACTGCGCTCACCGCGGACGTGCCGCTCGGACCGGTGCAGCTGCTCGACGCCGGCCTGTGCCAGTACCCGTACAGCAGCGACCCCGACGACCGCGGGGTGAAGGTGGCGGTCCTGCTCGGCACCGGTTGGCACCGCCTCGACCCTGACGGGCTCCGGATGCTTGCCGCTCAGCTGGTCGTCCACGCTGGACGGCTCCGTGACCTCGCGGCTGAACTCCGGAGTACCGAGGGCATCCTGTGAACCGCGGTCCTGGGGGTGGGGTCAGCGTGGCGGACCTCATCGGCGCCGCGCTGGCCGGCCCCTTCACGTGGCGGACCGAGATGCCGCCGCAGGGCGGGCCGGAGCTGGTCGAGTCAGGGCCGAGTCAGGCTCAACGGGCGGTCCGTCGGGGCACGCTGGGTGCGCTCCGCAGGGCGTGGGAGCGGGGGCTGAGCACGCGGTCGGCGGCAGCCCGGTGCGGGGTGAGTCAGTCGACCGCTTCCCGGTACTACCGGCGTTTCGATGCCGGCCGGTCGTCCTCGGCTCCGCTGCTCTGGTGAGCGGAACTCCATTCCGGTCACCTGCTGCTTAGACCGGTCCGGCCTGTGTTGCCAGGAACGCAACGCAGGTCGCACCGGTTAAGGCGGCCTGACCCGCCTTTCCCCAGGTTCGGGAAGATCTCGACCGTTGCTCAGACGGAAATGGTTGCCGAGACACAGGGGGACAGCCTGTCCCTCTCACGATTGTGAGGGACAGGCTGTCCCTTACAGAGGTCCCGGAAGGGCCCGTGTCCGTTGGGGCCCTCGGGGACCTAACGGTCGAAGCTGACCTTCTTCGTGGCGCCGCGAAGAAGGGGGTGCGCTGTCGGCACACCCTTGGCACTGGTGATCTTCGCGGCGCCGCGAAAGTGATCACTGGTTCCGTCACGGCTCCCGATGGAACCCTGAGCGGTCGCTTTGTGGGGAGCCGCAAAGCGACCAGGAGGGGGACGCGCTGATCGCGTATCCCTCGGGTGGGGTCGGTCACGCCGACCCCACCGGCCAACCGTCTGCCGGGCGGGAAGGGCGTCCACCGCCGTGGACGCCCTCGATCGTGTCGAGGTCACCGGAAGGGGGTCCACAGTGTGGAGACCCCTGCCGTGGCCCACTACGGTCCTTGCGTTCGGTCTTGTGGGCCTGGCCAGCCGGACCGCCGTCCGGCCGGCCAGGCAGTCACTGCTGCGGCGGGTCCTGCCTCTGGTCGAGGTAGCCCGGCATCGGCAGCCAGCTCGGTGGTCGAGGCGGCCGCACCACGGGACACCACGGTGCCCGACGCGGGCGCCGCGTGCCGCGGCTGCGCTGTTCGTGCCACCGACCCTGCGCGGCCGGCGGAATACGGTCGCTCACGACGCGCTCCGTACGACACCCGCAGCACGATTCAGGCGGCCTGGCTCATCTCGGGGATGGAGCGGCCGGCCGTGGGCGTGAGCGCCGAGCTCGGCGAACGACGCCTCGATGGCCGCCAGCCGCTCCGGGTCGATCGTCTCGTACACCGGGATGCCGGCGTCGGTGTCGGGGTCCATCAGGTCTCCTCGGGCTGGCAGTCCGGGTGCGCCACAACGGGCCAGCCGAGGGGCGCCCGCCCCGGACCGGTGGACGTACAGACATGGCCTGCCCTGGTGAGGGGTGCGCCGGCGGTCGCGGGCCTGTCGCAGCAGCGGCAGGTGACCCCATGCAGTTGGTCGTCAGTGAGCCCGGCCGCCGAGGGATACCCACCCGGCAGCAAGGCGACCAGGTGGTCAGCCATGACCAGCACGGTAGAGAGACGACAGAACAGGCCTCAACGAGTGTGCGAGAACTTGCTCGCAGTCACCCGAGAGCAGCAATGGCTGCTGTGATCAGCGAACGCGCGTGCGCCCCATACACCGCGAGATCGGCGAGGTCGGCGAAGACCTCGGCGTACATGCCGATCTCGTGTGGTTGCGTGATCGTCAGGTGCGCGGAGATCAGCTCGACGTTCACCACATCGTCGTCGAACAGGAAGAATCCTTCGACGGGCCAAAGGGGACTGCGGTCCGTGTGCTCCGGGATGATCCCGAGGCTGACCGACGGGAGCGAGGCCACTGCGAGCAGATGGCCGAGTTGGCCGGCCATCGTCGCTATGTCGCCGATCCGGTACCGCAGAGTGCTTTCCTCCAGGAGTACGGCGAAACGCCGGTCCCCGAGGCCGTGTAGTGCCCGTTCCTGTTTGTCGAGTCGGACTTGGACGGCGCCTTCGAGGTCGTCGATCAGGCCGCGGCGGTCGCGGATCGCGGTAAGCACCGCTCGGATGTAGCCGCCGGTCTGGACCGGCCCGGGGACCAGCGATGGTGAGTAGATCCGGAAGCGGCGGGTGCGTTCCCACAACGGCAGGACGGATTCCTGGGCGTGCCGCAGGCCGGAACGCTCCATGCGACGCCACTCGACGTAGGCCCCCTCGATGCCGCGCGCGACGGCAATGAGATCGGCGGCCTGGTCGGCGGCGTCACAGTGGAGCGTCCACGCCCGTACGTCTGCATCGGACGGCGGTTGGCGCCCATGCTCGATCTTGCTGACCTTCGACTCGTGCCACCCTGCCAACGCAGCCAACGCGCGCGCCGTCAGCCCGGCGTCCTTGCGGACGTCGCGCAGGCGTCGGCCGAGCGCTTGGCGCGCTTCCTGTGTGCTGGAATGGGGAGACGAAGTCATTGATCAGTCAGGTCGGTCGGTACTCCGCGTGGGGCACAGCCCGACTCCAAACGGCTTCGAAGGCGGCGAGGCACAGCTCGACGACACTGGGATCGGTGACGGCCTCCGAATCGGTCCAATCGCCGTCCCCTGAAAAGTGGTTGACCAGCAGCCGGTGTCCGTCGAACAGCCAGAAGTCGTTGCCGGGCAGCGCCAGCGCCGTTGCCTGCCTCCTTGGAAGCCAACGGACTTGTTCGCCAGCCGCAGCGTTGTGCTGTGCGGTGATGTCGTGTTCGAAGCGGACGTAGTCGCTCAGCGGTTCGGAAACCACCCGAGCCCGGCGTACCGTGACACCACGCGCGACGGCCTGCGCAACGAGCGCCCGCCAGCCGGCCTCGGCGTCGCCATCGAGTTCGACACGGCCGGCCTGCCACGCAGTGAACACGGGGTCATCCCGCATGTAGCCATCGCGCATCTCTAGGTGCACGGCGGAGTGCTGGGCAGCCGCGAACAGCTGCTCAAACGTCGGCACCGCGAACCTCCGGGAAGAACTGGACCATGCGCTTGGGAATCTCGGTGACCGTTTCGTGTGCGGGAATGTCCATCTGGCTCAGGCGGTCGGCGTCTTCCACCCGCAAGCCCTGCACGAGATAGGAATCCGCCACGTCGTCGTAGTAGATCGTCGGACTGCCGCCATTGGGCGACTCCGGGTCCTTGCCGAGCTTGTGCAGTGCCATGATGACCTCCTGCGGGATGCCGGACTAGCGATGTGCCCATGCTTTCTTGATGGAGAGTCGTGGCACAACAGACTTGCTCAAACTTGCTGGAGTCGGCCATGACCTCAGCGTGTTGGACCAGTCCGGGCAGTTTCGCCGGATCTGCGTGGTCCTCGGCACCATGCAGGTGTGAAATCGAGCGTGATTTCATAACCGCCCTTCTCCACCCCTCGCACCAGGCCTCGGCTGGTAGAACTGTCTGTTGGCCAGGGCTGGTTGGTGGGTGGGTGGCAACCGGTGACGATGGCACATCACGGCTCGGCCACAGGCCACCGGCCCCGCGCCCACGAGCGATATGGTCCCGCTTTCACATGCTTCTCACCGGGGACTCACATGCGCATACGCCTCGCTCTCGCCTTCGCCGTCCTGCTCGGGACCGCAACAGCGTGCAGCACTGGTTCAAGCACGATCGCTTCAACGGCCTCGCCATCCGTGCAGCCGACCGTCACCAGGACCGTAGTCGCGACGGTCACGGCGCCCGCACTCCCCGCTCCGACTGTCACCGTGACTGTGACCGCTACGGTGGATCCGACCAGTGCGCCTGCGGCGGGGGCCAACGGGACGATAGCCGGCAGCGGCACCTACCTGGTGGGCGCTGATGTCCAGCCCGGCACGTACAAGACGGCCGGACCGAGCGGCAGTATCGGCATCTGCTACTGGGAGCGCAGCAACGGGAGCAGTGGGGACGTGGGTTCGATCATTGCCAACGAGGCGCTGACCGGACAGGGTGTTGTGACGATCAAGAAGTCCGATGCCGTATTCAAGTCGCAGGGTTGCCAGATGTGGACGAAGGTCGGCTGACCTAACAGCGAAGCGCCCGGCCGCTGGTGTGGCGGTCGGGCGCTTGGGCCGCGGGGCATCAGCTGGCGGTCGGGGTGGTGTCGTCCGGCGGCTCGGTGGGTTCCGTGTGCTGTTCGGACAGCGGCAGGGGGAGCACGATGTCGGCCGAGCCCGGAGGCACGGCCGGGGTGGGCGTGGTCATGGTCATGGTCTTCTCCTCAGGACCCGATGCCGGACGCCGCGAGCACTTCGCAGCGAATGTTGCCGGTGCCGGCCGTCCGCCGGGCCTGTACCCGGACCTCGACCTGTGAGCGGATGGCACCCGGGACCGGGAACGGGCCGACGGTCGTGCCCTGGATAACGAAGCCGACGGAGACCGGCGATCCGATGGCCGTCCCGTTCACGGTCACCCGCACCTCGCCCGTCGTCGCGGGGTCGTCGCTGGTGTGCCCGATGCTGACGTACATGTAGGGCTGCTGCTTGACGATCGTGGACCGGTGCACGTCCTCGAACGATCCGGCGACGCTTGTCGGCCAGTCGGTGTAGCGGGCCCGCGAGAAGCCGACGGGCAGGTACGGCACGGCCAGGCCGCCCGAGACGACGTCCTCGGCGAAGAGAGTGCCGCCGCGGGCGTCCCGGACCACCACGCACTGAGGATCGGCAGCGTTCGCGGTCTGATTGGCGATCTCGATCGCGATGGTGCCGTTCTGCCGGTACGCGAGTAGACCGCGCTGGGGGCTGCCGTCGGGGTTCAGCGGACTGATGCCCCCGACGTAGAACTGAGGTCCGGCAGGGCTGTTGACCTTGAACGTGCCGCCCTCGCCGACGACCACGGACCCCGAGAGCACCTGATCCATTGCGGGCCGCATCTGCGCGCGGCCCGCGAGTTGGCGTACCTGGTCCTTGAGCTGGCGGAACTCGTCGAGGAAGTCGAGCGGCAGATCAGGCACGGCTCTGGCCTTCCTGCTCGGCGTGCATGTGCCGGTTGGCGGCCCTGTTCTGTGCCTGGTCGGCGATGTTCTTCCCGCCGAGCGGGTGGTACACCGTTCCGTCGATGGTGATGGTCAAGTACTCGTAGCTCGCGCTGACGTTGAGATCGGAGTCGTGGCAGAGGCGAGCCGCGAGCTGGGGCACGGCCGCCTGGATAGCTGCGTTGCGCCGGCCGACCAGCGTCAGCAGCTCGAACAGGGCGTCCTCGGCGTGCTTGGCCGCGGTCTCGATCGCCTCGGGGGTGCAGTCGGCAACAGAGGCGAGGAAGGCGTCCCGGCGCCGCGCGGCCTCCGTGTTGGTCTCGGCCTTGCGAGCGGCCTCGGCCTTGCGCTGGGCTGCCTCTCGGCGGAGCTGGGCGAACCGGTGCAGGCCGCGGGCTTCCTCGACCTGCGAGGGGGTCACGGTGTCGTCGCCGTCCCGCACCTGGTCTTCGAGGGCGGCCAGCAGCTGCTCAGCCTCCGTGACTTCCTGGTCGGCGGCGGCGGTGATCTGGTCGGGGGTCTGGTCGGTCATTGGGTGCTCCGTGCTTCTCGGCGGGACTGGATGAGGGCGTGGACGGCAGCCTCGTTCCGCTCGCTGGTGGCGCGGGCTTCGGCGCGGGCCGTCTCACGTGCTTCGGCGCGGAGCCTGGCGGCCTCGCGCAGGGTGTCGGGGGTGGCCTCGGGGTCGTCGAGGCCAGCCGCGGCGCGTTCGACGTCGCGGGTGCGGGCGGCGAGCCGGTCCGCGCGGCTGAGGGGGTCGGTCATGTGACTACTCCGTGGCGGTAGGCGTCGAGGGACGCGGAGTCGATGAGCCAGGCAGGGCCGGCGCGGCGGCCAACGATCCGGCCGGCCCTGGCCAGGCGCCGCACGTACTCGGGGCTACAGGCCAGGAGTTCCGCGGCCTCCGGTGCGGTCAGTTCCACACTGGCAGGCCGGTCCTCGGGGGTTCCGGGGGCGGAACTGGGTTGGTGTTCGGCGGAGTTGTGGAGCGCGTGCAGCAGGCGGACAGTGCGCGGGCTGAGGTTGGTGCCGTCGGCACGGCAGCGGGCCGCGAGGCCGACCACCAGGGGTCGCAGCAACTCCCGCGCTACGTCCGGCGGGATCAGCACCGTGCCGTCCGGCAGGAGCAGTTCGTCACTGGCCATCGGCGGGCCGCTCGGCCGTCCACTGGAGCAGGTCGGCGCGCAGGGCGTTGGCGATGTGGGCGCGGTTGCCGGGGTGCTGGTGGTCGGCACCGGGTGGCATGAGAGCACCGAGGGCGAGGCTGGCCAGAGCGGTTACGACGTCCCCGAGTTGGGTTGGGGTGAGGTCGTCGAGCAGGCTGTCGATGTCGTCGGTGCGGTCGTCGGCGACGGTGGCGAGCAGGGCCCACACGCGCCGCTCGACGCAGGTTCGGGCGGTCACTGGGGTGTCCCTTCGTCGGGCTGCTGCTGGACGTCCTGCTGGTCGTTCCAGACCTGCGCGAGGCCGGCCATGAGGTTGCCGAGCATGGAGCGGGCTTCCTCGGTGTTCTGGTCGGTGCCGTCCACGCTGATGATGCGGACGTGGGCGTTGGTGAGGGCGGCAACGGCGCGGGCGAGGTCGAGGAACTCCCTTGCTTCGCCGGCGCGGTGGAGTCGGTGACGGGCCGCGGCGACGTCATCGAGCAGTCCGGAGGCGAGCAGGCCGCGGGCTTGCTTCATGTCGATGACGCGGGCCTCGACCGCGGCGGCGGTGGCGGTGCGGTCGAAGCTGACGCCGGCCGTCGAGCAGATCCGTGTGACGGAGGCGGGGGAGACGCCGGAGAGGCGTGCGACTTCGTTACGGGAGTGGCCGGCGCGTGCGAGGTCGAGGACGGTTTCGCGCTGCTGGTCGGGGAGTGGGGCGGGCATGGGTTGATCTCCTCTCGCGCGTAAGGCTTGGACTGGGCCCGCGCGCGGCGGTTCGGGTTGTTGCTTGGGCGGCAACGGCTGGGTGGTCAGGCGGCGGCGGGGGGTTCCGGTTCGGTGGTGTCTGCCGGGGGCTTGGTGGGCTGCTGGTTGAGTCGGGCGAGCTTGAGGTGGTGGCGGGCTGCGAGGCCGTGTTCGCGGGCCCGTTGGTAGCGGACGCGGCGGGCTGCGGCCGCGGCTCGTCGTTGGGCGGCTTGGGCGATGAGAGCGGCAACGCGGTCGTCGGAGGCGGACACGGAGGCTCCTGAAGACGGGGCCCGGAGTTGCCGGGCCTGTACGTGCTACGTACACCCGCATCTTCAACATCTTCTGCCTGACCTGCGGTTATGGGGGCTCATCTTCTCCGCGCCTTCTCCCCCGCCTTCCCCACCTTCGCCTGTCGAAGATGTGGAAGGTGAGGCGAAGATGAGGGAGAAGATGAGGGGTTATTCATGCAGGTCAGAAAGAAGATGTGGAAGGCGCGGGGTGCGTATAGGGAGAGGGGCTACGGTTCGGTGCTGGCCTGAGGCAGACGCCACACCCACTGAGCGTTGAAAACCCCACCGGGCTTCACGCTTCGGATCTTCAGCCTGTTCTTCGCGGATCTGAGGGCGTTCTGACTCACCCCGGCGGCGCGGGCTGCCTGCTCGATCTCCTTGGGCGGGGCTTCGCCGCCGCGCTGGGGGTCTTCGAGGTAGTCCCGCAGCCACGCGGCGGCCTCGGAGAGTTCGACACGGTCTGTGCCGGTCGGGCTGTCGGCGGCACGGAGGGCGTCCCGCACGCTGGTGGTGGACTCGCCGCCGAGGACGAACCGTGAGACGTACGACGGGCCCTCGTCCGTGGCCACGGTGAACGGCTGGATGACGTAGTTGTGCGACGGAAGGCCGAGCCGGCCGAGGTTGTTCTTCTCCAGCGACATGATGAACTCGGTGTCGCCCTGGTCGCCGTCCTGCTGTGCGAACGCGATCAGGGAGCGGATGAGCTGTCCGAACGCGCCGGAGCCGGCCACGCGGGACAGCACGTCGGAACCGCCGGCCTTGGTGAAGTGGGCGAGGCCGATGATGGTGAAGCCGTGGCGTTCGGCTGCGGCGACGAGTGGTTCGAGGGCTTCGCGGACCTCGGCGGCCCGGTAGTCGTTGACGCTGCTGTCGATCATCGACAGGAGGGGGTCAGCAACGAGCAGGGCCACGCCGTGAGCCTCGGCGGCTTCGCCGAGACGCCCGGTGTCCACGGGCAGGGTCAGCCGTGCTGATGCCCGTCCGTCGTCCTGCACGTCGATGCGAAAGATGAGGTCGAGGTCCGCCTCGGCGGCGATGAGCCGCGGCAGGATCGTGCGCGTCCAAGAGTCTTCCGTGGCTGCGTAGATGACGGCCCGGGGGCGGCCGTACAGCTGGCCGGGAAGAGTGCCGGTCGTGATCCTGGCGGCCATCCACACGGCCCACTGGGACTTGCCGAGGCCGGGCCCGCCGGCGGCCAGTGCGAGGCTGTACAGGGGGATGCGGCCGTGGCTGGTCGGGGGCGCTCCCTCGGGGGTGGTGTCCCACAGCCAGTGGACGGGCCGGGCCCGCAGTGCCGAGGCTGGGGTGAGGACGATCCGGCGGGACTGCGGCGGCACTACGCCGGACGCTGCGGCACGCTCCATGAGCCGGACGGTCCGCTGGTTGGCGGCCTCGATCGCGGCGTGCACGTCTTCGTCGTTGTTGAGGCGTTCGAGGGCCCGCACCAGCTCGACGCGGGCGTGCTCCCGGAGGGCCATTTCGCGGAGCTTCTCGGCCTGCCAGTCCGCAACGGGGAGGCTGTGCTCGCCGATCCGGGCGAACACGCCGGGCCCGCCGATGCGCGTCGTCTCGGTGGGGCCGAGGGCGGCGTCAAGGGAGGCGTAGTCGACGGGCAGGCCTTCGGGGATGCGCTTCGCGAGGAGTTCCCACACGGCCCGCGCGGGGAAGTGCGCGAACGCGTCGGCGTTGACGATCTCGGCGAGCGGCTTGTACTGGTCGGGGGAGAGCATGGCGGTGCCGACGACGGCCAGTTCGAGGCCGGTTCGGGAATCCATGGTGTCGGTCATTCGCCCTCCCCGGTGATGCTGAGATTGGGGAAGCGTCGACGGATCTCCCAGCGCTGCCAGCCCTGTTCAACGAGACGGGTGATCTCGGCGTCCTGCTCGATGTTGGTGAGTCCGTAAAGGGACGGCCCGAGGGCCCCCGCCGCGATGGCGGGGGCCTCGGACTTGGTGCTGAGGGTCACTGGCCACACCGCTTGATCAGACAGGTCAGCAGGGCATGTCCGTGCCGGTCGTGGGTGTACCCGGCTGCGGCGAGACGGCCGGCGAGGACTACCGTCGGGGCGCTCGGCTGCGGGGTGCAGGTGCGCGCCACGGCGGCGTTCTCGGTCGGGCGTGCGACGTGGGATCGGCGCATCAGCAGACCTCGCTCTGCGCGGCGGCCAGCTGGGCGCTCAGGCCGTTGACCCACTCGGCGGCGGCCCGCAGTTCGGCGGCCAGCTTGGCGAGGCCGGGCACGTCGTAGTCCGCGCAGTCCCCGGTGGAGAAGGAGATGGCCGCGCGCGGCTCGGAGTCGACGGACGCGTACGGGTTGCTGGCGATCCAGCCGGACAGCAGGGTCTCGGCCGCGCCGTCGGGGCGCGTGACCGTGACGTCGGTCTCGGTGCTGGAGTGGGTGATGTCCTCGGGGTGTTCGCCGCGGCCATCCGTCTCGTGTCCGCGGGTGCACCATGCCGGCTCGGGGACGGTCAGGGTCATGTTTCCCCAGACCGCGACATCCACGGTGGGGCACTGCGGGTGCGCGGCGAGTTCGGCGGTGATGATGGCGCGGGCCCGGTCAGCGGCGGCCTGGTGCACGCGGTCGATGGCCGGCGCGGGGGTGATGCCGGTCGCCCTGAGCATGGAGTTGACCGTGTCGTAGTCGAAGTGGCGCGGGTCGAAGTGGACCTCGCGGACACCGTTGACGGGCTCGCCGAGGTCGATGGGGGCCAGGCCGTCCCGGAGGGTGGGGATGAGCTTGGTGATCGGTGCCAGCTCGGTGGTGGCCGGGGGCTCGGGGCGGGTGGTGGCGGCCATCTGCGGGCGGCGGCTGGTGGCGTCTACGAGCGCCATCAGGTCGTCACTCTGGCGGGTGGTGCTGGTGGCGATCACGCCGCGGCGGGCGGTACGGTGCATGGGAAGCTCCTCAGCGGCGGCGCAACGGGTTCACGGCCCGCGCCGCCGTTTGGCTGTTCAGGGATGGATGGTTGGGCGCTTCGGGCCCTATCTGGACGGCAATCCAGGTGGGGCCACTCGCGTTTCAGGCGGCGGTGGCGGTCTTGCCCGCGAGCCACTGCTCGACGTCCCGGCGGCGGTAGCGGATCCGGCCGCCGCGGCCGGGCGACAGCTTGGTGTAAGTCGGCCCCTCACCCCGCCAGCGCAGGTTGGACATGGTCTGTGGGGTCAACTTCGCCAGCGCCCCGGCCTCGCGGGGCGTGAGCCACTCATCGGGATCCGGCGCACATTTCTGCCTAGTCGGCATTGATCTCTCCGATCTTCGCAGCGCTCTCTGCGATGACTCGGACTGTACTTGGCTTTCTTGACGCTGCCAAGTAGGCATGTAAAACTGCGAATATGGCAGAGGGTGAAGCGAAGGCGGGCAGGGCGCAGAGCAGGGCTCAGGCGTTGGGGCCCACTGGGGAGCGGGTAGCAGCCAACCTTGCCCGGCTGAGGGCCGAGCGTGGGATGTCCACTGGCCAGCTCTCCGAGGCGCTGGCTGCTCAAGCCCGGCCGATTCCTCCAAGTGGCATCACCAAGATTGAGAAGCATGTGCGGCGCGTTGATGCCGATGACCTAGTGGCCCTTGCCCTCGCTCTCAATGTCGGTCCGGTGGCCCTGCTCATGCCCGCGGAGAGCGATAGCAGGACCACGGTGCACCTGACGGATGAGGTGGCGGCCAAAGCGGATGACGCTTGGAAGTGGGCGTCCGGGGAGGCAACCCTTCCCGAGCTGTGGGAGCCGCGAGACCCGCAGCGGCAGGAGGACTATGAGCGACTGAGCGTGCCAGCCGTGCAGCGGCACCTGCGGCAGGCTCCGGCCGGGCGCACGGTCGATGCCCTTCGGGAAGACGTGTACCGCCTGCTGGAGCTGGCCAACGTCGCGTCAGACACGGTCGGCATCGACGATGAGTTTGCGCGCCGCCTGGAGCTGGCGCGAGAGACCGTGGCCCGGCTCACCAACGAGTTCAATCGGATCGAGGCCCGCCACGCCGAACTGGAGAAGGCTCACAAGGAGCGCCGTGTGGCGCGTGAGAGGGAGGGCAATGGCTAGGGTCTGGATCGAGGACCGCAGTAGCCAGAAGGACTACATCACCGCGGTGGAGCGGTGGCGGGTGGCGAAGAAGGCCGGCAGCAAACGGGCCGCGCCCGGACGGTGGCGGGTCCGGTGGTACGACCCGAACGGCGACCCGAAGGCGAAGACGTTCGGCACGCTCCCGGCCGCGGAGAAGCACCAGCAGGACACCCTGGGGCGGCTCGACAAGGGCACCTACCGCGACCCGAAGCAGGGCAAGACCCTGTTCTGCGATGTGACCACCGCGTGGTTCGGGGCGCTCCGCCGGCCCGGCGAGCGGACCAAGGATGACTACCGCGAGCTGCTCGACCTGTACGTCCTGCCGAAGTGGGGGACGTGGCCGGTCGCGTCGATCCAGTGGGAGAACGTCTCCGAGTGGCTGACCGAGCTGTGCAATACGCCCGGCAAGCGCGGCAAGCCGCTGTCACCGGCCCGGATCGCGAAGATCCACCTGGTCTTCGGCATGGTGCTCAAGTACGCCGTGAAGACGGGGAAGATAGCGGTCAGTCCGGCCGTCGACCACGAGTTGCCGCAGGACGAGGACGACGACGATCACGTCTACCTCACGCACGACCAGGTCGAGGCGCTGGCCGCCGCCGCGGGGGAGTACGCGCTGCTGCTGCTGGTGCTGGCCTACTGCGGAATCCGGTGGGGCGAGGTCTCGGCGCTCAAGGCCGGCCGGGTGCAGGCATCCACGCGGCGGCTGCGGATCGTACAGGCCTACACGCGCAAGCGCGGCGGCGGACTGCTGCTCAAGGACGTGAAGAACCACGAGAAGCGGTCCGTGCCCCTGCTCGGCTCGCTGGTCGCGGACCTGCGGGACGCGCTCAAGGGCAAGGGGCGTGAAGCGCTTCTGTTCACCGGCCGGGGTGGTGAGGCGATGGGCTACTGGGAGTTCCGGTCGACCGTCTTCGACCCGGCGGTGAAGGCGGCCGGCCTTGAGGGCCTCGGCCTCACCCCGCACAAGCTCCGGCACACCGCGGCCTCGCTCGCTATCGCGGCTGGCGCGGACGTGAAGGTAGTGCAGCAGATGCTTGGCCACAAGTCGGCGGCGATGACCCTCGACGTGTACGGGCACCTGTTCCCGGACCGCCTCGACGAGGTGGCGAACGCCCTCGACGCGGGCCGCGCATCCGCACTGGCGGCCAGGACTGCGCTCGCCGCGTAGGAGGGCGGCCGGAGCCATGTGTACAAAATGCGTACTGCCCGCCCGGTGTGTACCGGACGGGCAGTAGAAGAAGGCCTATGAGCTGGCACTTCTGGTCAAGCTATGTGCACCGCACCCGCGTGGCGAACGCAGGCCGCGTGCGGTGCGAGTCTTGCGCGCCTCGGGGGGCCGGGTAGAGGGCCGGGTCGCTCCGAAGCGGTGGGGGTCGAAGACCCCGGGGCGTCAGGCCTGGACGGCGGTGTTGACGCGCTTGGTGATGGCCGACTTCTTGTTGGCGGCCTGGTTGGCGTGGATGACGCCCTTGCTCACGGCCTTGTCCAGCGCCTTGGAGGCGGCGCGGGCCAGCTCGGTGGCCTTCTCGGTCTCGCCGGCGGCAGCGGCCTCACGGGCCTTGCGCAGAGCGGTCTTCAGCGAGGACTTGACGGCCTTGTTGCGCAGGCGCGCCTTCTCGTTGGTCTTGTTGCGCTTGATCTGGGACTTGATGTTCGCCACGAAGGAGCCTCAGTCTTGTCTAAGGATTTGAACGGGTTCGCACCCGGTGGCCGTCGGACCAGCTGAGAGGGCATGCCGAGGCCGGGTGCAGCAGCCCACGCTACCAGGGGCCCGCTGCCCGCCCCAAACCCGGGCGCCCGCGAGGGCCGCCCCGACCGCTCGCGAGGGCGGCCCCGGACGGCCCTGGGTGCCCGAACGGCGGCCCGCCCCGCGGTCGTGGGAAGATGGCAGGGACTATTTCGATCGGACGAGCCCGTCCGGTCCCCGGGAAACCGGTCAGCGATGACCCGGACACCCCCGGCCCCGGACCAACGGAGAATCGGACCAAGGTGCCCGCGACCCCCAGCAATGTGCCAGAGCCCAGCCGTACCGACCCGGCGCTGATCCGCAACTTCTGCATCATCGCCCACATCGACCACGGCAAGTCGACGCTCGCAGACCGGATGCTGCAGATCACCGGCGTCGTCGACCCCCGGCAGATGCGTGCCCAGTACCTCGACCGCATGGACATCGAGCGTGAGCGCGGCATCACCATCAAGTCGCAGGCGGTCCGCCTTCCGTGGGCGCCGAAGACCGGTCCGAACGCCGGGACGACGCACATCCTCAACATGATCGACACCCCCGGCCACGTGGACTTCACGTACGAGGTGTCCCGCTCCCTCGCCGCGTGCGAGGGCACCATCCTGGTGGTCGACGCGGCCCAGGGCATCGAGGCGCAGACCCTCGCCAACCTGTACCTGGCGCTGGAGAACGACCTCACGATCGTCCCGGTCCTCAACAAGATCGACCTGCCGGCCGCCCAGCCGGAGAAGTACGCGGCCGAGATCGCCCACATCATCGGCTGCGACCCCTCCGACGTGCTCCAGGTCAGCGCCAAGACCGGCCTGGGCGTCGAGGACCTGCTGGACCACATCGTCAACACCGTCCCGGCCCCGGTCGGCGTCAAGGACGCCCCGGCCCGCGCGATGATCTTCGACTCGGTGTACGACTCCTACCGCGGCGTGGTCACCTACGTCCGTGTGGTGGACGGGCAGCTCACCAAGCGCGAGCGGATCTCGATGATGTCCACCGGCGCGACCCACGAGCTGCTGGAGATCGGCGTCATCTCGCCCGAGCCGAAGGTCGCCGACGGCCTCGGCGTCGGCGAGGTGGGCTACATCATCACCGGTGTGAAGGACGTCCGGCAGTCCAAGGTCGGTGACACGATCACCTCGATGCACAAGGGCGCCACCGAGGCGCTGGGCGGCTACAAGGACCCGCGCCCGATGGTGTTCTCCGGCCTCTACCCGCTGGACGGCTCGGACTACCCGCTGCTGCGCGACGCCCTCGACAAGCTGCGGCTCAACGACGCCGCGCTGGTGTACGAGCCGGAGACCTCGGTCGCGCTCGGCTTCGGCTACCGCTGCGGCTTCCTCGGCCTGCTGCACCTGGAGATCATCCGGGAGCGCCTGGAGCGCGAGTTCAACCTCGACCTGATCTCCACCGCCCCGAACGTGGTCTACCGGGTGGTCATGGAGGACGGCACCGAGCACACCGTCACCAACCCGAGCGAGTTCCCCACCGGCAAGATCGCCGAGGTGTTCGAGCCGGTGGTGCGCGGCACCATCCTCGCGCCCAACGAGTTCGTCGGCGCGATCATGGAGCTCTGCCAGTCCCGCCGCGGCAACCTCCAGGGCATGGACTACCTGTCCGAGGACCGGGTCGAGCTGCGCTACACCCTGCCGCTCGCGGAGATCGTCTTCGACTTCTTCGACCAGCTGAAGTCCAAGACCCGCGGCTACGCCTCGCTGGACTACGAGCCCATCGGCGAGCAGTCCGCCCAGCTGGTGAAGGTCGACATCCTGCTGCACGGCGACGCGGTGGACGCCTTCTCCGCGATCGTCCACAAGGACAAGGCCTACGGCTACGGCGTGATGATGGCGGGCAAGCTCCAGAAGCTCATCCCCCGCCAGCAGTTCGAGGTGCCGATCCAGGCGGCCATCGGCTCCCGGGTGATCGCCCGCGAGACGGTCCGCGCGATCCGCAAGGACGTCCTCGCCAAGTGCTACGGCGGTGACATCTCCCGTAAGCGGAAGCTGCTGGAGAAGCAGAAGGAAGGCAAGAAGCGGATGAAGATGGTCGGCCGCGTGGAGGTCCCGCAGGAGGCCTTCATCGCCGCGCTGTCCACCGACGCCGAGGCGCCGAAGGAGAAGAAGTAACGGCGGCAGGCGTTCGGAGACGCGGGAAGGGCCCGGGCATCAGCCCGGGCCCTTCCCGCGTTCTCCGACGGTCTTCGGGGGAGCGTCAGTCCACCTCGGCCACGGCCTCGGCGAACTGCGCCTGGTAGAGCCGGGCGTAGGCGCCGTCGGCGGCGATCAGGTGGTCGTGCGAGCCCTGTTCGACGATCGAGCCGTTCTCCATCACCAGGATCACGTCGGCGTCCCGGATGGTGGAGAGCCGGTGGGCGATGACGAAGCTGGTGCGGCCGGTGCGCAGCCGGGCCATGGCCCGCTGGATCAGCACCTCGGTGCGGGTGTCGACGGAGCTGGTCGCCTCGTCCAGGACCAGGATGGACGGCTGGGCGAGGAACGCCCGGGCGATGGTGATCAGCTGCTTCTCGCCGGCGCTGACGTTGGTGCCCTCGTCGTCGATGACGGTGTCGTAGCCGTCCGGCAGGGTGCGCACGAAGCGGTCGACGTGGGCGGCCCTGGCGGCCTCGACGACCTGGTCGCGGGTGGCCGACTCGGCGCCGTAGGCGATGTTGTCGGCGATGCTGCCGCCGAACAGCCAGGTGTCCTGGAGCACCATGCCGATGCCGGAGCGCAGTTCCTCGCGGGACATCGCGGCGATGTCCACGCCGTCGAGGGTGATCCGTCCGGAGCTGACCTCGTAGAACCGCATCAGCAGGTTGACCAGGGTGGTCTTGCCGGCGCCGGTGGGGCCGACGATGGCGACGGTCTGGCCGGGCTCGACCTTGAGCGAGAGGTCGTCGATGAGCGGCTTCTCGGGGTCGTAGCGGAAGGACACGTCCTGGAAGGCGACCCGGCCGCGCACCACGTCGGGCCGTTCCGGCATGGCCGGTTCGGCGCTCTGCTCGGGGGCGTCCAGCAGTTCGAAGACGCGCTCGGCGGAGGCGACGCCGGACTGCACCAGGTTGGCCATGCTGGCGACCTGGGTGAGCGGCTGGCTGAACTGCCGCGAGTACTGGATGAACGCCTGGACGTCACCGATGGACAGCGCGCCGCTGGCGACCCGCAGACCGCCGACGACGGCGACCAGCACGTACTGGAGGTTGCCGATCAGCATCATCGCGGGCTGGATGATGCCGGAGATGAACTGGGCCTTGAAGCTGGCGTGGTAGAGCGCCTCGTTGTGCTCGCGGAAGGTCTCCGCGGACTCGTGCTGGCGCCCGAACACCTTGACCAGGGTGTGGCCGGTGTACATCTCCTCGATGTGGGCGTTCAGTTGGCCGGTGGACTTCCACTGCTGGACGAACTGCGGCTGGGCCCGCTTGCCGACCCTGGTGGCGACGACGACCGAGACGGGCACCGAGACCAGGGCGATCACGGCGAGCAGCGGGGAGATCCAGAACATCATCGCGAGCACGCCGACCACGGTGAGCAGCGAGTTGACGACCTGTCCCATGGTCTGCTGCATGGACTGGCCGATGTTGTCGATGTCGTTGGTGACCCGGCTGAGCACTTCGCCGCGCGGCTGCTTGTCGAAGTAGCTGAGCGGCAGCCGGGCGAGCTTGGCCTCGACGTCCTGGCGCAGCCGGTAGCTCGCGGCCTGGATGGCCCGGGTGGCGAGCCGGCCCTGGAAGATGCCGAAGACGGCGGAGGCGAGGTAGATGCCGAGCACCCAGAGCAGGACGGTGCCGATGGCGCCGAAGTCCATGCCCTGGCCGGGGGTGAAGTGGACGGCGGAGAGCAGGTCGGCGACGCCGCCCTCGCCGTGGGCGCGCAGCCCGTCGATGACCTGGTCCTTGGACATGCCGGTCTGGAAGCGGGCGCCGACGACACCGGCGAAGATCAGGTCGGTGGCGTCGCCGAGGATCTTGGGGCCGATGACGGCGCAGCCGATGCCGAGCACGCCGAGGACCAGGACGCCGATCAGGGTGTTGCGTTCGGGGCGCAGCAGGCCGAGGACGCGCTTGCCGGAGCCCTTGAAGTCCATGGACTTCTCGGTGCCCTGGCCGCCCATGAAGCGGCCGGGGCCGGCCGGGCCGCGGCGGGCGGCGGCGGCCTGGGAGTCGCTGGGCAGTTCGGCGTCCTTGGCGGCGTCCTTCGGGGCGCCGTTCGCCGGGGCGCCGTCCACCGGGGCGTCCTCGGGAGCGGCGCCTCTCGGGGCGGGCCCCTTGGTCAGGTCGGGCTTGTTGCCGGGCGTGGTCACGCCGCCTCCTGCTCGGTGAGCTGGGAGAGCACGATCTCCCGGTACGTCGGGTTGTCGGCCATCAGCTCGTGGTGGGTCCCACTGCCGACGACGGCGCCCTCGTCGAGGACGATGATCCGGTCGGCGTCGCGGATGGTGGACACCCGCTGGGCGACGATCAGGACGGTGGCGTCGGAGGTCTCGCGGGCGAGGGCCTTGCGGAGCCGGGCGTCGGTGGCGTAGTCGAGCGCGGAGAAGGAGTCGTCGAAGAGGTAGACGGAGGGCCGGCGCACCAGGGTCCGGGCGATGGCCAGGCGTTGGCGCTGGCCGCCGGAGACGTTGCCGCCGCCCTGGGCGATGGGGGCGTCCAGGCCTTCGGGCAGCTTCTCGACGAACTCCTTGGCCTGGGCGATCTCCAGGGCGTGCCAGAGCTCCTCGTCGGTGGCGTCGGGCCGGCCGTAGCGGAGGTTGCTGGCGACGGTCCCGGAGAAGAGGTAGGGCTTCTGCGGGACGATGCCGACGCTCTCGGCGATCGCGGCGGGGGCGAGTTCGCGGACGTCCACGCCGTCGAGCAGGACCCGGCCGGAGGTGACGTCGAAGAGCCGGGGGACGAGGCCGAGCAGGGTGGACTTGCCGCTGCCGGTGGAGCCGATGATGGCGGTGGTCTGGCCGGGGCCGGCGGTGAGGTCGATGCCGCGCAGCACCGAGGCCTCGGCGCCGGGGTAGCGGAAGTCGACGCCGCGCAGTTCCAGGGTGCCGCGGTGCGGGACCTCGGTGACGGGGGCGGCGGGCGGGACGACGCTGCTGTCGGTGCCGAGGACCTCCTGGATGCGCTCGGCGCAGACCTCGGCGCGCGGCACCATCATGAACATGAAGGTGGCCATCATGACGCTCATCAGGATCTGCATCAGGTAGGAGAGGAACGCGGTGAGCGCGCCGATCTGCATGGCGCCGCTGTCGATGCGATGGGCGCCGAACCAGAGCACGGCGACGCTGGAGACGTTCACCACCAGCATGACGGCGGGGAACATGATGGACATCAGCCGGCCGACCTGGCGGGAGACCTGGGTGAGGTCCTCGTTGGCGTCGGCGAAGCGGGCCTGCTCCCGGTCGTCCTTGACGAAGGCGCGGATGACCCGGATGCCGGTGATCTGCTCGCGCAGGACCCGGTTCACGGTGTCGATCCGTACCTGCATGCTGCGGAACCTGGGGCGCAGCGCGCGGACCAGCAGGACCACGACGACGCCGAGCACGGGGATGACGGCGAGCAGCAGGCCGGACAGCGGGACGTCCTGGTTGAGCGCCATGATGATGCCGCCGACGCACATGATCGGCGCGGCGACCATGAGCGTGAAGCTCATCAGGGCGAGCATCTGGACCTGCTGGACGTCGTTGGTGGTGCGGGTGATCAGCGAGGGGGCGCCGAACTGGCCGACCTCGCGGGCGGAGAAGCTCTGCACCCGGTCGAAGACGGCGGCGCGGACGTCCCGGCCGAAGGCCATCGCGGTGCGGGCGCCGTAGTAGACCGCGCCGATGGAGCAGAGGGCCTGGAGGACGGTGACCGCGATCATCACCCCGCCGACGCGCAGGATGTAGCCGGTGTCGCCCTTGACCACGCCGTCGTCGATGATGTCGGCGTTGAGCGTCGGCAGGTAGAGCGCCGCGAGGGTGGACACCAGCTGGAGCAGCACCAGCAGGGTGATCGGTCGGGAGTACGGGCGCAGGTACGCCCTCAGCAGTCTGATCAGCACTAGCACACTCTTGTCGTCGCCGGTCGGGTTCGCACCCCAATTCTCGGTGTTCTGTAGCGTCGTACAGGTCATTCGGCGTCCGGGAGCCGGAGGTTTGCCGGGCCTTTGCCGAACGGCGGGGTGCGGCACCGGTCGCGCGGGGTCGTGCCGTCGGGCGCCGCCCCCTTACGGAATGACCGGTTTCCCCCTAGGCTGCTGATTGCCCCTTTGTTACTGACCGGTACCGCTCAGGTGAACCGGGGGCCCGGCGACCGCCCCCACGGACGCCGCGACAATCCCTCAGACGGCCACCCGCCACCGGAGGTCCTCGTTGAGTTCCGCGCAGTCCCTGATCGACTCCGGCAGGCCCGACCTCGTCGCCGGGCGCCCCGCCTCCGTCGCCCACCTGTTCCTGGAGCGGGTCGCCCTGACCCCGAACGCCGAGGCCTACCGCTACCCCTCGCCGGTGGACGAGCAGGCCGCCGACGGCGCGCCCGGCGCCGAGCAGTGGCGCTCGCTCACCTGGGCGCAGACCGCGGTCCGGGTCAAGGCGGTGGCCGCCGGCCTGATGGCGCTCGGCATCCGGCCCGAGGACCGCGTGGCCCTGGCCTCCTCGACCCGCCTGGAGTGGATCGTCGCCGACCTCGGCGCCATGTGCGCGGGCGCCGCGATCACCACCGTCTACCCCAGCACCAACGCGGACGAGACCGCGTTCATCCTCTCCGACTCCGGCTCCCGGGCGCTGTTCGCCGAGAACGAGGCCCAACTGGCCAAGGCCGTCGGGCAGCTCGACCAGCTGCCCGAACTGCGCACCGTGATCCTCTTCGACGCGCCCGCCGAGGCCCCCGAGACCGGCGGCCTGGACCTGCTCACCCTCGCCGAGCTGGAGGAGCGCGGTACCCGGTACCTGGCGGAGCACCCGGACGCCGTGGAGAAGGCCGTCGACGGGCTCGGCAAGGAGCAGCTGGCCACCCTCATCTACACCTCCGGCACCACCGGCCGCCCCAAGGGCGTGCGCCTGGTGCACGACTGCTGGGCGTACGAGGGCCGGGCGCAGGAGGCCAGCGGCCTGCTGGGCCCCGACGACGTGCAGTTCATGTGGCTGCCGCTGTCCCACGTGTTCGGCAAGACGCTGATCTCCGGGCAGATCGCCACCGGGCACGTGATGGCGGTGGACGGCCGGGTGGACCGGATCATCCACAACCTGCCCGCGATCCGGCCGACCATCATGGCCTCCGCGCCGCGCATCTTCGAGAAGGTCTACAACGGCATCGCGGGCCGGGCCCGGGCCGAGGGCGGCGCCAAGTACAAGATCTTCCTGTGGGCGGCCAAGGTCGCCCGCGAGCACGCCCGGGCGGTCCAGCAGAGCCGCATCGCCACCGGCACCGAGAGCGCCCCGCTGGGCCTGCGGGTGCAGCACGCGCTGGCCGACAAGCTGGTGTACGCGAAGATCCGGGCGGCCTTCGGCGGCCGGCTGCGCGGCGCGGTCTCCGGCAGCGCCGCGCTCGCCCCGGAGATCGGCTACTTCTTCATCGGCGCCGGGGTGCCGATCCTGGAGGGCTACGGCCTGAGCGAGACCAGCGCCGGCTCCTGCGTCAACCGGGCCGAGGACGTGCGGATCGGCACCGTGGGCCGCCCGCTGCCCGGCACCGAGGTGCGGATCGCCGAGGACGGCGAGATCCTGCTGCGCGGCCCCGGCGTCATGCGCGGCTACCACAACCTGCCGGAGAAGACCGCCGAGGTGCTGGAGCCGGACGGCTGGTTCCACACCGAGGACATCGGCGAGCTCAGCCCGGACGGCTTCCTGCGGATCACCGACCGCAAGAAGGACCTGTTCAAGACCTCCGGCGGCAAGTACGTGGCGCCCAGCGAGGTCGAGGGCAAGTTCAAGGCGGTCTGCCCGTTCGTCAGCAACATCCTGGTGATCGGCAACGGCCGCAACTACTGCACCGCGCTGATCGGCCTGGACGAGGCCGTCCTGCTGCCGTGGGCCGCCGAGCACGGCCTGGCCGGGAAGTCCTACGCCGAGCTGGCCGTCGAGCCGGCCGTCCACGAGCTGATCGAGGGCTTCGTCAAGCGGGTCAACGGCGACCTCCAGCGCTGGCAGACGATCAAGAAGTTCCACCTGCTGCCGCGCGACCTCGACATCGAGCACGGCGAGCTCACCCCGAGCCTGAAGATCAAGCGCCCGGTGGTCGAGCGGACCTACGCCGACGCGGTCACCGCCATGTACGCGGGCGCCAACGAGGCCTGACCGGCCCCGCCCCCGTACGGCCCGCCGGGTTCGGTCGGGCCGTACGGGACAATGGGCTCATGCCCTCCGCACTCCCCGACGGCGATCCGGTGCCGTCCGACGGTTCCCTGCCCGCACACGCCCTCGACGGGCTGGGCGACCGGCCGTTCGGCTTCTACCTGCACGTGCCGTACTGCGCCAGCCGCTGCGGCTACTGCGACTTCAACACCTACACCGCCACCGAGCTGCGCTCCTCCGGGGCCGTCGCCTCCCAGGAGACCTACGCGGACAACGTGGTCGCCGAGATCCGCCACGCCCGGAAGGTGCTGGGCTCCGCCGACCTGCCGGTGCACACCGTCTTCCTCGGCGGCGGCACCCCGACCCTGCTGCCCGCCCGCGACCTGGTCAAGATGCTCGCCGCGATCCGCGAGGAGTTCGGGCTCGCCGACGGCGCCGAGGTCACCACCGAGGCCAACCCGGAGTCCGTCGACCCGGCGTACCTGGCCGAACTGCGCGAGGGCGGCTACAACCGGCTCTCCTTCGGCATGCAGAGCGCCCGCCCGCACGTCCTGAAGCTGCTCGACCGCCACCACACCCCGGGCCGCCCCGAGGCCTGCGTGGCCGAGGCCCGCGCGGCCGGCTTCGAACACGTCAACCTCGACCTCATCTACGGCACCCCGGGCGAGTCCGACGACGACTGGCGGGCCTCCCTGGACGCCGCCATCGGCGCCGGGCCCGACCACGTCTCCGCGTACTCGCTGATCGTCGAGGAGGGCACCCGGCTCGCCGCCCGCGTCAAGCGCGGCGAACTGCCGATGATCGACGACGACGTGCACGCCGACCGCTACCTGATCGCCGAGGAGGCGCTCGCCGCCGCCGGCTACTCCTGGTACGAGGTCTCCAACTGGGCCACCACTCCCGAGGGCCGCTGCCGCCACAACGAGCTCTACTGGACCGGCGGCGACTGGTGGGGCGCCGGCCCCGGCGCCCACAGCCACGTCGGCGGCGTCCGCTGGTGGAACGCCAAGCACCCCGCCGCCTACGCCCGGGCCCTCGCCGAGCACCGCACCCCGGCCCTGGCCCGCGAGGTGCTGGCCGACGAGGACCGCCGCGTCGAACGCATCCTGCTGGAGCTCCGCCTGGTCGACGGCATCCCCCTCGACCTCCTCACCGACACCGGCCGCGAGGCCGCCGACCGCCACCTCGCCGACGGCCTCCTCGCCCCCGGCCCCTACGCCCGGGGCCGCGCCACCCTCACCCTCCAGGGCCGCCTCCTGGCCGACGCCGTCGTACGTGACCTGGTGGACTGACCGAGGGCTTACCGTGTGCGCATGACTACGCGTAGTGCGCGAATGCGGAGGGTCCTGGAGGATCTCGAACTCCCTGAGGGCGTGCGTGCCGAGATCATCCTCGGGGAGGTCGTGCTGACTCTGAGCTCCGACCTGACGACCAACCTCATCGTCGCGTCCCTCATCGACCAGATCCCACGCGAGGCATGGGACTGCTGGACCAGGCGAGACGTCTCCTGCTGGGGAGACGACAGCAGGCTCCAGCCGGACCTCGTGGTGTTCGAGAGGGCGCTCTCCGAAGCCGGTTCGCCGACGATCGTGGTCGAAGTGGTCTCAGGGATCAGCTTGTTCAGGGACCACCACACGAAGCGGGGGCTATACGCCGGCGCTGGGATTCCGGCCTACCTGGTCGTCGATCCGGTCCGAGCCGTCTGCGTGCTGATGACCGAGCCGAGTCGGGCGACCCTCACCGGAGTGCCCGACTACCTCTCCGAGCGGACCAGCCTCTTCGGCGAGGCCGTTCCTGTGGATCCGATGGGTGTGAGTCTGGTGACTGCCGACTTTCCCCGCCGTCACTCCGGCAGGGCCGTGAAGTCGATCAGTTCCTCGACCCGGCCCAGGAGTTCGGGCTCCAGGTCCTTGTAGGAGTCGACCTTCGAGAGGATGTGCTTCCAGGCCGCGGGGGTGTCCACCGGCCAGCCGAGGCGGCGGCAGGTGCCCTCCTTCCAGTCCTCGCCCCGAGGGACGGCGGGCCAGGCGGGGATGCCGACGGAGGAGGGCTTCACGGCCTGCCAGATGTCGATGTAGGGGTGGCCGACGACCAGTACCGAGTCGCCGGTGACCCGGGCGGCGATGCGGTGCTCCTTCGTGCCCGGGAGCAGGTGGTCGACCAGGACGCCGAGGCGGCGGCCGGGGCCGGGGGCGAAGTCGGCGACGATCGCGGGCAGGTCGTCGATGCCGCGCAGGTACTCGACGACCACGCCCTCGATCCGCAGGTCGTCGCCCCAGACCCGTTCGACCAGCTCCGCGTCGTGCCGGCCCTCGACGTAGATGCGGGACTCGCGGGCGACCCGGGCGCGGGCGCCGGGGACGGCGACGGAGCCGGAGGCGGTGCGGCCCGGGGTGCGGGCGGGGGCCGGGCCGGCCGGGCGGACCAGGGTGACGACCCGGCCCTCCAGCAGGAAGCCGCGCGGCACCAGGGGGAACACCCGGTGCTTGCCGAACCGGTCCTCCAGGGTGACGGTGAAGCCTTCGGCGGTCTTCTCGCAGCGCACCACGGCCCCGCAGTAGCCGGTCGCCGCCTCCTCGACCACCAGGTCCCGCTCGGCGGGCACCTCCGGGGCGGGGGCCTGCTTCTTCCACGGCGGGGTCAGGTCGGGTCCGTACTGGCGGCTGCGCATACGGGTGATCATAGGGAGGGCGGACGGCGCGTCAGAGGCCCGGCGCGCCCCAGACCGGGAACCAGCGGCTCAGGTCCTTCTCCAGCCGCAGGTCGTTCCCCAGCATCGCGTTGACCTGCAGTTCCAGCGGACTGTCGCGCCGCTCCCCGCCGCCGGGCATCGGGGCGAAGGGGTAGAACGTCCCCCGCTTGTAGAGGTAGACGAGGGCCAGCGACCGCCCGTCCGGGTCGCGGAAGCCGACCAGCGAGCAGAGCAGCTGCGGCCCGAAGCCGTTCGCCTCCAGCTCGCTGTTGACCGCGTGCAGGTCGTTGACCAGTTCGGGCAGTTCCTCGGGGCGGTGCCGGGCGAGCAGCCAGGAGTAGCCGTAGCCGTCCTTGGAGGCCTCCACGGGGACGCCGCCGCGCTCGGTGTCGGCGTCCAGCAGCGCCCGGACCTGCTGCTGGACCTGGACGAAGGCCGCGCCCTCGACGGCCGCGAAGCAGACCGAGCCGAGCCCGGTGGGGGTGAACCCGGCCCCGGCCTCCAGGGTGAGCGCGGCGGACGGCACGCCGAACAGCTGGTCGAGGTCGGGCTTGACGGGCTTGGTGCGGCCGAACAGGGCGTCCAGGATTCCCACGGCGGTCCTCTCGGGTCGAAAACTGAGGCTCAGCGGCCGAGCTGCTCGGAGATCTTCGCCAGCTGCTCCAGCCGCTTCTCCAGGCTCGGGTGGGTGGAGAACAGCTGCGAGGCGGCCTCCCGGGCGCTCAGCGCGGGGGCGAAGTAGAAGGCGTTGTACGGCTGGGCCTGGCGCAGGTCCTTGCTGGGGATGGCCGCGATCTGCCCGGTCACCTTGGTGAGCGCCGAGGCGAGGGCGCTGGGGTGTCCGGTGAGCTGGGCGGCGGCCCGGTCGGCGGCGAGTTCGCGGTAGCGGGACAGCAGCCGGGTGAGCAGGAAGCTGATCGCGTAGACGACGACCGACACCAGCGGGATGATCAGCGCCAGCACGGCCGCGTTCTGGTCGTTGTTGTTGCGCCCGCCGCCCATGAACCCGCCGTACATCGCGATCCGGGTCATCGCCCCGGCGAGGACGCCGAGGAAGCCGGCGATCGTCATCACCGCGACGTCCCGGTGGGCGACGTGCGACAGCTCGTGGGCGAGGACGCCCTCCAGTTCCTCGGGCTCCAGCCGGCGCAGCAGCCCGGTGGTCACGCAGACCACCGCGTTCTGCGGGTTGCGGCCGGTGGCGAAGGCGTTCGGCATGTCGTTGTCGGCGACCGCCACGCGGGGTTTGGGCATGTCGGCCAGGGCGCAGAGCCGGTCGATGGTGCCGTGCAGCTGGGGGAACTGTTCCGGGGACACCTGGCGGGCGCCCATCGCCCGTTCGGTGATCTTGTCGCTGAACCAGAACTGGGCCACGAACAGCCCGCCGGAGATCAGGACGATCAGTGGCCAGGCGCCGCGCAGCAGCGCGATCAGCAGGCCGGTGAAACCGACGTACAGCAGCCCGATCACGAACATCGTCGCGACCATGCGGCCGGTCAGGCCGCGGTCCGGCGCGAAACGGGTGTGCTGGCCCGAGCTCGACATCGCTTGCTCCTCCATTCGCCGTCGCTTTCGATGCTGCCACCCGGACGGCCTCCCGGCACCACCCCGGCGCCGGGAGGATCGAACCGCCGGGGCCCCGCGGGCCGTGAGCGGAACTGCGGGGAGGATCACCCCGGTCCGGCCGTTCCTGCCGTAGGACCCGGGCCTTACACTGGCAGGTACGGTTTTGGCACTCGCGTGTTCAGAGTGCCAGGGCAAGGGTCTTCGGAGCGGCCCGCAGCAGCAAGGGACACAGTCGGACAACGTGCGAAGACGGAGGTGCGTGCCCCATGGCCGGTGAGGTCCGCCAGCTGGACGAACGCAAGCTCGCCGTGCTCCGCGCGATCGTGCAGGACTACGTGGGCACCGAGGAGCCGGTCGGCTCCAAGGCCCTGGTGGAACGGCACAACCTCGGGGTCTCGCCGGCGACCGTCCGCAACGACATGGCGGCGCTGGAGGAGGAGGGCTACATCCACCAGCCGCACACCAGCGCCGGCCGCATCCCGACCGACAAGGGGTACCGCCTCTTCGTCGACAAGCTCGCCGAGATCAAGCCGATGAGTGCCCCCGAGCGCCGGGCCATCCGGCACTTCCTGGACGGCGCGGTCGACCTGGACGACGTGGTCGCGCGCACCGTGCGGCTGCTCGCCCAGCTGACCCGGCAGGTCGCGGTGGTGCAGTACCCCTCGCTGACGCGCTCCACCGTCCGGCACATCGAGCTGGTGGCGCTGGCCCCGGCCAAGGTGATGCTGGTGCTGATCACCAACACCGGCCGGGTCGAGCAGCGGATGGTCGACTGCCCGGGCCCGGTCGGCGAGACGGTGCTGGCGGACCTGCGGGCCCGGATCAACGCGAGGGCCGCCGGCCGGCGCCTCCCGGAGGTCCCGGGGCTGCTGGAGGAGCTGCCGGCGCAGTTCGAACCGGCCGAGCGGCCGACCGTCAGCACGGTCCTGGCGACCCTGTTCGAGACGCTCGCCGAGCAGAACGAGGAGCGGATCATGCTGGCCGGCACGGCCAACCTGACCCGCTTCGGACACGACTTCCCGCTCAGCATCCAGCCGGTGCTGGAGGCCCTGGAGGAGCAGGTCGTCCTGCTCCGCCTCCTGGGTGAGACCGCGGACGCCGCGATGACGGTCCGGATCGGGCGGGAGAACACCTACGAGGGGCTGACTTCCACGTCCATCGTCTCGGTCGGCTACGGTTCGGGCGACGAGAGCGTGGCGAAACTGGGTGTGATCGGTCCGACCCGGATGGACTACCCGGGCACAATGGGGGCGGTGCGAGCGGTGGCGCGGTACGTGGGCCAGATCCTGGCCGAGTCCTAGCAGAGGCCGCCGTCGGAAATCCGGCGGCGGTGACCAGTCGCAGCACTACTACAGGCGGAACAAGCGGAGCATTTGGTGGCCACGGACTACTACGCGGTACTCGGCGTCCGACGGGATGCGGGGCAGGACGAGATCAAGAAGGCGTTCCGGCGCCTGGCGCGCGAACTGCACCCGGACGTCAACCCGGACCCGAAGACGCAGGAGCGGTTCAAGGAGATCAACGCCGCTTACGAGGTGCTCTCCGATCCGCAGAAGCGCCAGGTCTACGACCTCGGCGGGGACCCGCTGTCCCCGGGCGGCGGCGCGGGCGGCTTCGGCGCCGGCGCGGCGGGCTTCGGCTTCTCCGACATCATGGACGCCTTCTTCGGCGCCGCGGCCGGCCAGCGCGGCCCGCGCTCGCGCACCCGCCGGGGCCAGGACGCCATGATCCGGCTGGAGATCACCCTGGAGGAGGCCGCTTTCGGCACCACCAAGGAGCTCCAGGTCGACACCGCCGTCACCTGCACCACGTGCAGCGGCGAGGGCGCGGCCCCCGGCACCTCGGCGCAGACCTGTGACATGTGCCGCGGCAAGGGCGAGGTCTCCCAGGTCACCCGGTCCTTCCTGGGCCAGGTCATGACCTCCCGCCCCTGCCCGCAGTGCCAGGGCTTCGGCACCGTCGTGCCGACCCCGTGCCCGGAGTGCGCCGGCGACGGCCGGGTGCGCGCCCGCCGCACGCTGACCGTCAAGATCCCGGCCGGTGTCGACAACGGCACCCGGATCCAGCTGGCCGGCGAGGGCGAGGTCGGCCCCGGCGGCGGCCCGGCCGGCGACCTGTACGTCGAGATCGCCGAGACCACCCACACGATCTTCCAGCGGCGCGGGGACGACCTGCACTGCACCGTCACCATCCCGATGACGGCGGCCGCGCTCGGCACCCAGGTGCCGCTGCAGACCCTGGACGGCCTAGAGGAGGTCGACATCCGGCCCGGCACCCAGTCCGGCCAGTCGATCCCGCTGCACGGCCGGGGCATCACCCACCTGCGCGGCGGCGGCCGGGGCGACCTGATAGTGCACGTCGAGGTGAAGACGCCCAGCAAGCTCGACCCCGAGCAGGAGGAGCTGCTGCGCCGCCTCGCGGTGCTGCGCGGCGAGGAGCGGCCGTCCGGCCAGTTCGCGCCGGGCCAGCAGGGCCTCTTCTCCCGGCTGAAGGACGCCTTCAACGGCCGGTAGCCGTCCGCGGAGGGGTGCCGGGGGCCAACGACCCCGGCACCCCTTTCGCGTGTCCGTCCCACTTCCGCACGAAAGAGGTTCCCCGTCATGACCGCGCCCGTCTTCGTCGTCGAGACCGAGCGGATCGCCGCCGCCGCGCCCGGGGCCGTGGTGCGCCTGGACGGCCCGGAGGGGCGGCACGCGGCCGCGGTGAAGCGGCTGGAGCCGGGCGAGGCGGTGACCCTGGCCGACGGGCTGGGGCTCGGCGTGGACGGCACGGTCGCCGAGGTGCTCGGCAAGGACGCGATCGACGTGCGGGTCGCCGCCGTGCGCCGCGAGCCGGAGCCCGCGCCGCGGATCGTCGTGGTCCAGGCGCTGCCCAAGGGCGACCGCGGCGAGCTGGCCGTGGAGACCATGACCGAGGTCGGCGTGGACGTGGTGATCCCGTGGGCCGCCTCGCGCTGCATCACCCAGTGGAAGGGCGAGCGCGGCGCCAAGGCGCTCGCCAAGTGGCGGGCCACCGCGCGGGAGGCGGGCAAGCAGTCCCGCCGGCTGCGCTTCCCCGAGGTCCGCGAGCCGATGACCACCCGGCAGCTGGCGCCCGTCCTGGCGGGGGCCGCGTTCGCCGCCGTGCTGCACGAGGAGGGCGCCGAACCGCTGGCGCACGCCGTGCTGCCGGAGGGCGGGGACATCGTCCTGGTGGTCGGCCCGGAGGGCGGGGTCTCCCCGGAGGAGCTGGCGGCCTTCGCCGGGGCGGGCGCCGGGCCGTACCGGCTGGGCCCCTCGGTGCTGCGCACCTCCACCGCCGGGGTGGCCGCCGGCGCGCTGCTGCTCGGGCGCACCGGCCGCTGGTCGTAGCACCCCGGGCGCACCCCCGGCAGGCCGTCGGCGCGCCCCTCGGCGCGCCCCCGTACACCCCGGCCGCGACCGCGGCACGGCCGCCCGCGGACGGTGCCGGGAGTCTGGGAAAAACGGCGCGGACGGTCCGTGTACCTGCCTAGGCTGGCCGGGTGACGGACTCCCAGAGCACCTCCCCGAACTCCTCGGCGGGCGCCTACCTTCGCCATCCCCACCTGCACGGCGACCTGCTCGCCTTCGTCGCCGAGGACGACCTCTGGCTCGCCCCGCTGGACGGCGGCCGGGCCTGGCGGCTGACGGCGGACCACCTGCCGGTCCACCACCCGAGGTTCTCCCCGGACGGGCGGCACCTCGCCTTCACCTCCACCCGGGACGGCGCCCCCGAGGTGCACGTGGTGCCGGTGGACGGCGGCCCCTCGCGCCGGCTCACCCACTGGGGCAGCCACCAGACCCGGGTGCTGGGCTGGACCGCCGACGGCCGTCCGATCGCCGCCACCGGGGCCGGTGAGGCCAGCTTGCGCCGCACCTGGGCGCACGCCGTGCCGCTGGACGGCGGCGAGCCGCAGCGGCTGCCGTACGGGCCGGTCGGCGGGCTCGCCTTCGAGCCGGGTGGTGACCGGGTGCTGCTGAGCAGCGTCAACGGCCGCGATCCGGCCTGGTGGAAGCGGTACCGGGGCGGGCGGGCCGGAAAGCTGTGGCTCGGCCGGGAGGAGTTCGCCCGGGTCCACGCGGAGCTGGACGGGCAGCTGGACTCCCCGCTGTGGGTCGGGGACCGGATCGCCTTCCTGTCCGACCACGAGGGCGTCGGCGAGCTGTGGTCCAGCCGCCCGGACGGCACCGACCTGCGCCGCCACACCGCCGACCCGGACGGCTTCTACGCCCGGGGCGCCGGTACCGACGGCACCCGGGTGGTCTTCCACCGGGCCGGCGACCTCTGGCTGCTGGACGACCTGGCGGGTGCCGAGCCGCGCCGGCTGGACGTCCGGCTGGCCGGCCCGCGGGCCGGGCGCCGCCCCCGCCCGGTGCCCGCCGCGCACTGGCTGGACTCCGTCGCCCCCGACCGCACCGGCCGGGGCAGCGCCGTGGTGGTGCGCGGCGGCGTGCACTGGCTGACCCACCGCGAGGGCCCGGCCCGGGTGCTGGACGAGACCCCGGGCGTGCGCGGGCGGCTGGCCCGGGTGGTGCCCGGCGAGGACGGCGCCCAGGGGGTGCTCTGGGTGTCCGACGCCGAGGGCGGGGACGCCCTGGAGTTCGCCCCCGACCTGCACGGCGCCGAGCGCCGCCGGCTGGCCGCGGGGCGGCTCGGCCGGGTCAACGCGCTGACGGTCTCCCCGGACGGCAAGCAGGCCGCGCTCGGCGCGCACGACGGCCGGGTGCTGCTGGTGACGCTCGCCGACGGCGCCGTGCACGAGCTGGACCGCAGCGCCGACGGCGAGCCCGGCACCCCGGCCTTCAGCCCGGATTCGGCCTGGCTGGCCTGGTCGCGCCCGGTGCGCGGGATGGGCCCGCACTCGCTGCGCCAGATCGTGCTGGCCGACCTGGCGACCCGGACGGTCGGCGAGGTCACCCAGCCGCGCTTCGTGGACACCTCGCCCTCGTTCACCGCGGACGGCCGCTACCTGGCCTTCCTGTCGGTGCGCAACTTCGACCCGGTCTACGACGCGCACGTCTTCGACCTGTCCTTCCCGAACGGCTGCCGCCCCTACCTGGTCACGCTGGCCGCCGACACGCCCTCCCCGTTCGGGCCGCAGCGGGCCGGGCGCCCGCTCGGCGGGGAGGAGGACGAGCCGAAGGCCCGGAAGGCGGACGGCGAGGCGGCGGCCGCCGACGCCGCGCCGGTGACCAGGGTGGACCTGGACGGCATCGCCGACCGGATCATCCCCTTCCCGGTCGAGGGCGGCCGCTTCGAGGAGCTGGCCGCCGCCAAGGACGGCGTGCTCTGGACCAGGGCCCCGCTGACGGGCGAACTCGGCGACGAGGCCGCCTCGTTGGACGACGACCGGCCCCGTCCGGTGCTGGAGCGCTTCGACCTGCGCAAGCGCCGGGTCGAGCAGCTGGTGCACGGCGTGGACGACTTCTCGGTCAGCGCGGACGGCACCCGGGTCGCCGTGCTGGACCAGGGCGAGCTGAGGGTCGTCCCGGCGGACCACAAGGGCGGCGACGACGAGGAGGCCGCCGTCGACCTCGCCCGGCTGCGGATCACCGTCGACCCGGCCGCCGAGTGGCGGCAGATGTACGCCGAGAACGGCCGGCTGATGCGGGACAACTTCTGGCGCCCCGACCTCTCCGGCGTCGACTGGGACGGGGTGCTGGAGCGCTACCGGCCGCTGGTCGAGCGGGTCGGCTCGCACGACGAACTGGTCGACCTGCTCTGGGAGGTGCACGGCGAACTCGGCACCTCGCACGCCTACGTGATGCCGTACGGCCGGTACACCGAGCCCGCCCGGCGCCAGGGCCTGCTCGGCGCCGACCTCGTCCGGGACGGCGGGCACTGGCGGATCGGCCGGATCCTGCCCGGGGAGTCCTCCGACCCCAGGGCCCGCTCGCCGCTGGCCGCGCCCGGCGCGGCGATCCGCCCGGGCGACGCGGTGCTCGCCGTCAACGGCCGCCCGGTGGACCCGGTCACCGGCCCGGCCCCGCTGCTGGCCGGCACCGCCGGGCAGCCGGTCGAGCTGACGGTGGCCGGGAAGGACGGCACCGACCGGCGCCACCCGGTGGTCGTCCCGCTCGCCGACGAGGAGGCGCTGCGCTACCACGACTGGGTGGCCGGGCGGCGGGCCGCGGTGCGCGAGCTGTCCGGCGGGCGGCTGGGCTACCTGCACATCCCCGACATGCAGACGGCCGGCTGGGCCCAGCTGCACCGCGACCTGAGCACCGAGATGGCCCGGGAGGGCCTGGTCGTCGACGTCCGGGGGAACCGGGGCGGCCACACCTCGCAGCTGGTGATCGAGAAGCTGGCCCGCCGGATCATCGGCTGGGACGTCATCCGGGACACCGACCACCCGGTGCCCTACCCGGCGGACGCCCCGCGCGGCCCGGTGGTCGCGCTCGCCGACGAGTTCACCGGCTCGGACGGCGACGTGGTCAGCGCCGCCATCCAGGTGCTCGGCATCGGCCCGGTGGTCGGCACCCGCACCTGGGGCGGGGTGATCGGCATCGACAGCCGCTACCGGCTGGTCGACGGGACCCTCGTCACCCAGCCCAAGTACGCGCTGTGGCTGGAGAAGTACGGCTGGGGCCTGGAGAACCACGGCGTCGACCCGGACATCGAGGTGCCGTTCGCCCCGCACCACTGGGCGGCCGGCGAGGACCCGCAGCTGTCCGAGGGCGTCCGGCTCGCCCTGGCGAAGCTCGCCGGGGCCCCGGCGCGCACCGCGCCGCCGCTGCCCTGGGCGTAGCGGCGCCGGGGCGGGACGCCGGCCGGTCCGGCGTCCCGCCCCGCGGGTGCGGCCCCGGGGCGCCGGAAGCGCCAGCAGGCCGTCGCCCGGCTCGGCTAGGCTGCGCCCGTACGGCCCCACCACCCGACACACCGATCCCGAGGAGAGAGCCATGGCCGGCGAGCCGCAGCCCGACTGCCTGTTCTGCAAGATCGTGGCGGGCGAGATCCCGGCGACCGTGGTGCGCAAGACCGAGCGCACCCTCGCCTTCCGCGACATCGCCCCCAAGGCTCCCGTGCACGTGCTGGTGATCCCGCACGCGCACTACCCGAACGCGGCCGCGCTGGCCGCCGCCGAGCCGGAGACCGCCGGCGAACTGCTCGCCGAGGCGGGCGCGGTGGCCGCGGACGAGGGCATCGAGGACTACCGGCTGATCTTCAACACCGGTGCCGGCGCGGGGCAGACCGTCTTCCACGCGCACGTCCACGTGCTCGGCGGCATGTCGATGACCGAGCGCATGGTCTGACCGCAGGTGTCCCAGCGCGAACTCGTCGTCCTCGGCACCGCCAGCCAGGTGCCCACCCGGCACCGCAACCACAACGGCTACCTGCTGCGCTGGGACGGCGAGGGCCTGCTGTTCGACCCCGGCGAGGGCACCCAGCGCCAGATGCTGCACGCCGGGGTGACGGCCACCCAGATCACCAGGATCGCGGTCACCCACTTCCACGGGGACCACTGCCTGGGCCTCGCCGGGGTGATCCAGCGGATCAACCTCGACCGGGTCCCGCACCCGGTCGACGTCTACTTCCCGGCCTCCGGCGAGGTCTACTTCGAGCGGCTGCGGCACTCCACCGCCTACCACGAGACGGCCGTGCTGCGGCCCCGGCCGATCGACGAGCCCGGGCCGCTGCCGGCGCCCGGCGCCCGCTTCGCGCTGGACGCCGTCCGGCTGGACCACCCGGTGGAGTCCTTCGGCTACCGGCTGTCCGAGCCGGACGGCCGGCGGCTGGTGCCGGAGCGGCTGGCCGCCCTCGGCGTGCGCGGCCCGGCGGTGGGCCGGCTCCAGCACGAGGGCGCGATCGAGGCGGACGGCCGCACCGTCACCCTGGCCGAGGTCAGCGAGCCGCGGCCGGGCCAGAAGTTCGCCTTCGTGATGGACACCCGGCTGTGCGACGGCGTGTACGCGCTGGCCGAGGGCGCCGACCTGCTGGTCGTCGAGGCGACCTTCACCGACGCCGACGCCCGGCTCGCCGAGGAACACGGCCACCTCACCGCCGGGCAGGCCGCCAAGGCCGCCGCCGAGGCCGGGGTGCGCACCCTGGTGCTGACCCACTTCTCCCAGCGCTACCCGGACCTCGGCCAGCACCTGGCCGACGCCCGCAAGCACTTCGACGGGGAGCTGGTGCTGGCCGCCGACCTCGACCGGGTGCCGGTGCCGGCCCGCCGCCCGTCGTGACCGGCCCGGGGAACCGGAGCGGCACGGGAGAGTCCCGGCAGTGTCCCCGGTGAAAAAAATGGGCTCGCGTCGGCCTGCGATCTGCCGGAGCATCGTCGGGTGCGGCCCCGCCGCCCGCCACGGCGATCACGCTCGCGGCGTACCCTGGTGCCCCGGAGACACCCAGCGGCACCCGAGACCACGGATGGGATGAGGCAGGCCCCAGCGCCGACCTATGAGTGACACATCGCAGACCCGTACCAACGGACAGTCGCGCCCCGAAACGACCGACGACGGCCGTGTGAGCGCCCGGATCGTGATCCCCGAGAAGCACCCGATGGTCACCCTGCTCGGCACCGCGGACTCGCTGCTGCGCGTGATCGAGCAGGGCTTCCCCGCCGCGGACATCCACGTCCGCGGCAACGAGGTGACCGCCACCGGGGACCGGGCCGAGGTCGCCCTCGTGCAACGGCTCTTCACCGAGATGATGCTGGTGCTGCGCACCGGCCAGCCGCTGACGGAGGACTCCGTGGAGCGCTCCATCGCCATGATCCGCAGCCAGGACCCGGACAGCCCGGCGCCGTCGCAGGTGTTCACCGCGAACATCCTGTCCAACCGGGGCCGGACGATCCGCCCGAAGACCCTCAACCAGCAGCGCTACGTCGACGCGATCGACAAGCACACGATCGTCTTCGGCCTCGGCCCGGCGGGCACCGGCAAGACCTACCTGGCGATGGCCAAGGCCGTCCAGGCCCTCCAGGCCAAGGAGGTCAACCGGATCATCCTGACCCGCCCGGCGGTCGAGGCGGGGGAGCGGCTGGGCTTCCTGCCCGGCACCCTCTACGAGAAGATCGACCCGTACCTGCGCCCGCTGTACGACGCGCTGCACGACATGATGGACCCGGACTCCATCCCGCGCCTGATGGCGGCCGGCACCATCGAGGTCGCCCCGCTCGCGTACATGCGCGGCCGCACCCTCAACGACGCCTTCATCATCCTCGACGAGGCCCAGAACACCTCGCCCGAGCAGATGAAGATGTTCCTCACCCGCCTCGGGTTCAACTCCCGGGTGGTGGTCACCGGCGACACCAGCCAGATCGACCTCCCGGGCGGCACCCGCAGCGGTCTCAAGGTCGTCCAGGACATCCTGGCCGACGTGCCCGACATCCACTTCTCCGTCCTCACCAGCACCGACGTGGTCCGCCACAAGCTGGTCGGCCGGATCGTGGACGCCTACGAGCGCTGGGACGCCCGCCAGGAGGCGGAGGAGGCCGCCCCGGCGGCCCGCAAGCCCGCCCAGCGGCGCCCCGGCAAGGCCACGGCGCCCCGCGCACCCCGCGCACCCCGCCAGTCCCATCGCACCGAAAGCTGAGCACACAGCCCGTCATGTCGATCGACATCGCCAATGAGTCCGGTTGGGAGGCCGACGAGGAAGCCATCCTCGACGTCGCCCGCTTCGCACTGGACAAGATGCGGATCCACCCGCAGTCCGAACTGTCCGTGATCCTGGTGGACAGTGCGGCGATGGAGGAGCTGCACATCCAGTGGATGGACCTGCCCGGCCCGACCGACGTGATGTCGTTCCCGATGGACGAGCTGCGTCCCGGCAAGGAGGGCGACGAGCTGCCGCAGGGCCTGCTCGGCGACATCGTGCTCTGCCCCGAGGTCGCCGAGCAGCAGGGCCTGGCGGCCCCCTCCAAGCACTCGATGGACGAGGAGCTGCAACTGCTCACCGTGCACGGCGTGCTGCACGTCCTCGGCTACGACCACGAGGAGCCGGAGGAAGAGGAGGAGATGTTCGCTCTCCAGAAGCGCATCCTGGACGACTGGCGGACGGGCCGGGGCCTCGGCGGCATCTCCCCGGCCCCCACCACCCACTGAGCGCGGAGCCCGAACCCCTGTGAGTGGTGAGAGTACGAGCTTCATCCTCGGTGCCGTGCTGCTGGTCGTGCTCGGCTGGCTGGCCGCGTGCGCCGAGGCGGGCATCTCCCGGGTCTCCCGGTTCCGGGCGGAGGAGGCGGTGCGCAGCGGTCGGCGCGGCTCCGCGCGGCTGCTGACCGTCGCCTCCGACCCGATCCGCTACCTCAACCTGGCCACCCTGATCCGGGTGGCCAGCGAGATGGCGGCGGCCGTCCTGGTCACCGTGGTGTGCGTGCGCAACGTGACGCCCACCTGGCAGGCCGTCCTGCTGGCGTTCGGCGTGATGGTGCTGGTGTCCTTCGTCGCGGTGGGGGTCTCGCCGCGCACGATCGGGCGCCAGCACCCGCTCACCACCGCGACGGCGGCCTCCTTCGTGCTGCTGCCGCTGGCCGCGGTGCTGGGCCCGATCCCGCGGCTGCTGATCCTGCTCGGCAACGCGCTGACCCCGGGCAAGGGCTACCGGGAGGGTCCGTTCGCCTCGGAGGCGGAGCTGCGGGCCCTGGTGGACCTCGCCGAGAAGGACGACCTGATCGAGGACGAGGAGCGCCGGATGGTGCACTCGGTCTTCGAGCTGGGCGACACCATCGTGCGCGAGGTGATGGTGCCGCGCACCGACCTGGTGATGATCGAGCGGCACAAGACCGTCCGGCAGGCGCTGACCCTGGCGCTGCGCTCGGGCTTCTCGCGGATCCCGGTGGTCGGCGACAACGAGGACGACGTGGTCGGCATCGTCTACCTCAAGGACCTGGTGCGGCGCACCCACATCAACCGGGAGGCGGAGTCCGAGGAGGTCGGCGCGGTGATACGGCCGGCCGTCTTCGTCCCGGACTCCAAGCCGGCCGGCGACCTGCTGCGCGAGATGCAGCAGCGCCGTTCGCACGTGGCGATCGTGATCGACGAGTACGGCGGCACGGCCGGCCTGGTCACCATCGAGGACGTCCTGGAGGAGATCGTCGGCGAGATCACCGACGAGTACGACCGGGAGATCGCCCCGGTGGAGGACCTCGGGGACGGCTCGTACCGGATCACCGCCCGGCTGCTGGTGGAGGACCTGGGCGAGCTGTTCGGCATCGAGCTGGAGGACGAGGACGTCGAGACCGTCGGCGGCCTGCTGGCCAAGCACCTGGGCCGGGTGCCGATCCCCGGCTCCTCCTGCGAGATCCCGCTGCCCGACCCGGTGGAGGGCGGCCTGTCCGGCATCCTGCTGACCGCCGAGTCCTCGGCGGGCCGCCGCAACCGGATCGGCTCGATGGTCGCCGCCCCCGTCCGCCGCACCGAGGACGCCGAGGAGCCGGCGGGCGAGTAGCGGGTGGGCGGTCGCCGAGCGACCATGGAGGGCATGACGCACAAACTTCGCGCGGAGTACGGCCCGCAGGGGGCGGCCGGCGGAGTCAAGTCCTGGCACGTGGTGCGGGACGAGGACCTGTCGGTGGCGCTCTGCGGCCGGACCATGTCCGACGACGCCGAGACGCGGCCCGAGGAGGAGTGGGGCACCGGGTTGCGCTGCTGCCAGCAGTGCGGCTCGCTCTACATGCACGAGGTGCCGCACATGCAGGGGAGCCACCCCTACAGCTAGGCACCCGGCTGGACCATGGCCGAGCTCTGGAGGTCGCCATGAAGCTGCAAGACGAACTGCCCACCGTCGACCGTCGGCTCGCCATGGTGTGGCGGGTCGGGGCGGGGCTCGGGGGGGTCTTCCTGATCGTGTTCGGGTGTCTGGGGCTGGCTGGCGAGCCCGGATTCCTGGCCACCCACGGCGACCGGATCGCCGGGCTGTCGACCAACGGGGCGCTGAGCATCCTGTCCATCGTGGCGGGCGCGGTCCTGGTGCTGGGGGCGGTGGTCGGCGGGAACTTCGCGTCCAACCTCAACATGGCGGTGGGCGTGCTGTTCGTCCTGTCGGGCTTCTACGGCCTGACGGTGCTCGGGCGGCCGGACGCCAACATCCTCAACTTCCGGATGTCGAACGTGCTGTTCGCGTTCATCTTCGGCATCGTCCTGACGACCTTCGGCATGTACGGCCGGGTGAGCGGCCACCTGCCGCACGACAACCCGTACTGGCGGCAGCGGATCGAGCGCGAGGAGGCTCGGCCGAGCGGCGCCGCGAAGACCTTCGTCAAGGTCCTCAAGCCGAACCCGGGGCCCACCCACCCGGTCGGCCACTGAACGGCGCGGGGTGCCTATGCTCGGCGGCATGAGTGACATCGTCGAGCTCGACCCCGAAGACAAGAAGATCATCACCCTGGCCCGCTCGGTCCGCGCCCGCAACGGCGTGGCCGAGGGGGCCGCGGTGCGTGACGAGACCGGGCGCACCTACGTGGCCGGGACGGTCGCGCTGGAGTCGCTGCGGCTGAGCGCCCTGCAGACGGCGGTGGCGATGGCGGTGGCCAGCGGCGCCCGGTCGCTGGAGGCGGCGGCCGTGGTGAGCGAGGCGGAGCAGCCGGCCGAGACGGACCTGGCGGCCGTACGGGACCTGGGCGGGGCCGGGACGCCCGTGCTGCTGGCCGGGCCGGACGGGACGCTGCGGGTGTCCGCCGAGGCGCGCTGAGGCCCGTCGAGGGGCCCGTACGGGGCCGCCGGGGGCCGTTGGCGGGCCTTCGGCGGCCCCGCCGCGTGCCCCGTACGGCGCTGTCGGACGGCATGGTCCTGGAGCCCAGGCCTTGCAGATAATCTCACCGGGGGAGCGGACTCGGTGAGGGGACTGGGGCATGGGGGCGGTGGCGTTCTTCGCCGGGCTGGTGCTGTTCGTGATGGGGCTGGGCAAATGGCAGGAGACCGGGTCCGAGCTCTGGCTGTACGGCTCGCTGGGCTTCCTGCTGGTGCTGGTGGTGGTCTCGCTGATCCCCACCTCCGGCAAGGGCGGGAAGGCCGGGAAGAAGGGCTGAGCGCGCCCCGGACACCCCCGCGGGGTGGGCCCGGACGGCGGGGCTCCGGTGATCAGGGAGAATGGAGCCCATGAATGCCCCTTCCTCCTCGTACCGCTCCGGGTTCGCGTGCTTCGTCGGCCGGCCCAACGCGGGCAAGTCGACCCTGACCAACGCCCTGGTGGGGACGAAGGTCGCGATCACCTCCGATCGCCCGCAGACCACCCGGCACACCGTGCGCGGCATCGTGCACCGCCCGGACGCCCAGCTCGTGCTGGTCGACACCCCCGGTCTGCACAAGCCGCGCACCCTGCTCGGCGAGCGCCTCAACGACCTGGTCCGCACCACCTGGGCCGAGGTCGACGTGATCGGCTTCTGCCTGCCCGCCGACCAGAAGATCGGCCCCGGCGACAAGTTCATCGCCAAGGAGATCGCCGGGATCAAGAAGACCCCGAAGGTCGCCATCGTCACCAAGACCGACCTGGTCGACTCCAAGCGCCTGGCCGAGCAGCTCATCGCCATCCACCAGCTCGGCATCGAGCTGGGCTTCGAGTGGGCCGAGATCATCCCGGTCTCCGCCGTCGGCGACAAGCAGGTCGAACTGGTCGCCGACCTGCTCACCAAGCTGCTGCCGGAGGGCGACCAGCTCTACCCGGCGGGCGACCTCACCGACGAGCCCGAGCAGATCATGGTCGCCGAACTGATCCGCGAGGCCGCGCTGGAGGGCGTGCGCGACGAACTGCCGCACTCGCTGGCCGTGGTGGTCGAGGAGATGCTCCCGCGCGAGGGCCGCCCGGCGGACCGCCCGCTGCTGGACATCCACGCCAACGTCTACATCGAGCGGCAGAGCCAGAAGGCGATCGTGATCGGCGCCAAGGGCGCGCGGCTCAAGCACGTCGGCACCACCGCCCGCAAGCACATCGAGGCGCTGCTCGGCACGCCGGTCTACCTGGACCTGCACGTCAAGGTCGCCAAGGACTGGCAGCGCGACCCCAAGCAGCTGCGCAAGCTCGGCTTCTGAACCCGGGCTCCCGACGAGGGAGTTCGGGCCGCCGGGAGGCCTGGGGCCCGTTCGGACGTTGTGCGTCCGGGCGGGCCTTCGCCGTGGTCCGGCCGTACGCGACGTCAGAAGGGTTACACCGCGATGGAGTTGCACACCCGGGAGTGGGGCAGCGGGGACCGGCTGGCCGTGCTGGTGCACGGCATCATGTCCGACCACCGCACCTGGCGGCTGGTCGGCCCGGCCCTGGCGGGGAGGGGCTACCGGGTGCTCGCCGTGGACCTGCGCGGGCACGGCGCCAGCCCGCGCGGCACCGGCGCCACCGCGCTGGAGCGCTACCCCTTGGCGGCGTACGCCGAGGACCTGCTGGAGAGCCTGCCGGCCGGTGTCGAGCTCGCGATCGGCCACTCGCTGGGCGGGATCGTCCTGGCGGACGCGGTCGAGCGTTTGAAGCCGGCCCGCGCGGTGTACGTCGACCCGGCCTGGCGGTTCGTCCAGACCGGGATGGACCCGCGGGTGATGGCGCAGCTGCGGCACCTCACCCGGGAGCAGGTCGTGGCGCTCAGCCCGACCTGGGAACCGGCCGACGTGGACGACGAGATCGCCGCCGCGGCCGCCTGGGACGAGGACTCGGCGCTGGCCCTGGCCGACCAGCGCTCGGACCTGCCGGCCCGGCCGGCGGTGCCCTCGCTGGTGGTCCTGGCCGACGGCAGCATGCTGGTGGACGCGGCGAGCGCCGAGGAGCTCACTGCCCGGGGCTTCGAGGTGCGCACCGTCCCCGGCACGGGCCACACCGTCCACCGGGACGACCCGGCCGGCTTCCTGGCGGCGCTCGACGGCTGGCTCTGACCCCGGGGGCCGCCGCCCGACAGGCCCCATAAGGCCCCGACCGCGGGCTCCCTGGTGCTACGCGCCCTCGCGCAGCACCAGGGAGACCAGCTCGCGCTGCGAGTCGGTGAGCTTCGGGTCGGCGCAGTACACCGACCGGCCGTCGACGGTGATCTCGTAGTGGAAGCCGTCCGGCACCCCGTACGAGGGCGCGCGCAGCCCGCCCGCGACGGCCTCGCGGGCGAGTGCGTGCACGTGCGGGGCGTCCGTGCGGTCGGCGGTGTCGATCTCCGCCTGGCGGACGATCCCCGCGAAGCCGCCGGTCCGGGTCACCTGGATACGCATGGTGTCCATGGTGCTACCCGGGGAGGGGGTTTGCCGGGCTTTTCCCGGACCGTGACCTTAAGCCCGCCTCAACCCGGTCTCAACCACCCTTCAGGCGTACTCCCGGGGCCGTCCGCGGCCCCGCTCACCCCGGGCTGACCCCGACCTGCGCCCAGGAGGCCGTGACGGTGTCCACGACCGACCGGTCGTCGGGGTAGCGGGCCCTGGCGGCGGCCACGGTGGCCCGGGCGAAGGCGGTGAAGTCGGCGTCGGCGGGCAGCGTGCGCCCGGTCAGCGCGTCGTACCAGATCCGCCCCGCGCGCTCCCAGGCCGAGCCGCCGAGCGCGGTGGCCAGCAGGTAGAACGCGTGGTTGGGGATGCCGGAGTTGATGTGCACCCCGCCGTTGTCCTGGGAGGTGTCCACGTAGTCCCGCATGTGCGCGGGCTGCGGGTCCTTGCCGAGCCGCGGGTCGTCGTAGGCGGTGCCGGGCGCCTTCATCGAGCGCAGCGCCACGCCCTGGACGCCCGGGGCGAGCAGGCCGGCGCCGATCAGCCAGTCGGCGTCGGCGGCGGCCTGGCGCAGCGCGTACTGCTTGACCAGCGAGCCGAAGACGTCGGAGACCGACTCGTTGAGCGCGCCGGGCTGGTCCTGGTAGTCCAGTCCGGCGGTGAACTGGGTGACGCCGTGGGTGAGTTCGTGGCCGATGACGTCGACGCAGGCGGTGAAGTCGCCGAACACCACGTTGTCGCCGTCGCCGAACACCATCTGGTGGCCGTTCCAGAAGGCGTTGTCGTAGTCGCGGCCGTAGTGGACGCTGGCGTCCAGCCGCAGGTCGCGGTCGTCGATCGAGTGCCGGCCGAAGACGTCGGCGTAGAGCGCGAAGGTGGCGCCGAGGCCGTCGTAGGCGTGGTTGACGGAGCTGTCGGAGGAGGCCGCGCGGCCCTCGGTGCGCACGGAGCGGCCGGGCAGCCGCTGGCCGTGGCCGGCGTCGTAGACGACCCGGTTGAGACCGGGGGCGGCGACGGGCGGGGGCGGGGAGAGGCGGGCCGCGCGGTGCGCCGCGTCGAGGGCCAGGGAGTGGACGGCGGGTTCGTGGCCGGCCTCGGCGAGGCGGTCCAGGACGAACGGCGGGACGATCGTGCAGAACGGTGCTGCTGCGGTCATGTTGCCCAGGGTGAGGCTTCGATGACCGATTGTCACCACCTCCGGCACGACCGGTCTGCGTCTCAAGGGGTGGAACGGTGGCCCGGATCACTTCGGGGGCGCGCGGTGCTGGGTTACGCTGGGCCCATCATGCGCAACGGGCTGCTTCTTCTTAGCTGCCGCGTCGAGGGCCTGTAGTCCACTGGGGCCGGCACCCTCGCCGCGGGGAACGTGCTGTGCGCGCAATCGGCGATCCAAGGGTGTATCGCGAGCGGCAGCAGAGGCCGGCCAGTCGGTGTTGACCAGGTGTTGACCACCCCCGACCCGCCCGCACCACGCATCACAGGAAGCCGAGTCACCTCCATGACCGAGCAGAACTCCGCCGCGTCCGCCCCCGCCGGCCGCCCCTTCGTCGACCGCCCCACCCCGATCACCGCCGCCTCGGTGCGCCAGCAGCCCTCGGGCATGCGGCACGGGCGCTACCTGCCGTTCGGCACCGTCGACCTGCCGGACCGCACCTGGCCGGAGAAGGTGATCACCAAGGCGCCGCGCTGGCTGTCCACCGATCTGCGGGACGGCAACCAGGCGCTGATCGACCCGATGTCGCCGGCCCGCAAGCGCAAGATGTTCGACCTGCTGGTGGCCATGGGCTACAAGGAGATCGAGGTCGGCTTCCCCGCCTCCGGGGCCACCGACCACGCCTTCGTACGGTCGCTGATCGAGGAGGGGGCGATCCCCGAGGACGTCACCGTCTCGGTGCTGACCCAGGCCCGCGAGGACCTGATCGAGAAGACGGTGGAGGCGCTGGTCGGCGCCCCGCGGGCGACCGTCCACTTGTACGCCGCGACCGCGCCGCTGTTCCGCCGGGTGGTGTTCCGCAACGACCGGGCGGCCACCAAGGCGATCGCCACCGAGGGCACCCGGCTGGTGATGGAGTACGCGGAGAAGCTGCTGGGCGACGACACCGTCTTCGGCTACCAGTACTCGCCGGAGATCTTCGTCGACACCGAGCTGGACTTCGCGCTGGAGGTCTGCGAGGGCGTCATGGACGTCTGGCAGCCGGGCGAGGGCCGCGAGATCATCCTGAACCTGCCCGCCACCGTCGAGCGGGCCACCCCGAACGTCCAGGCCGACCAGTTCGAGTGGATGTCGCGCCACCTGTCCCGCCGCGAGTTCGTCTGCCTGTCGGTGCACCCGCACAACGACCGCGGCACCGCCGTCGCCTCCGCCGAGCTGGCCTACATGGCGGGCGCGGACCGGATCGAGGGCTGCCTGTTCGGGCAGGGCGAGCGGACCGGCAACGTCGACCTGGTGACGCTGGGGATGAACCTGTTCTCGCAGGGCATCGACCCGCAGATCGACTTCTCCGACATCGACGAGGTGCGCCGCACCGCCGAGTACTGCAACCAGATGGAGGTGCACCCGCGCCACCCGTACGCCGGCGACCTGGTGTACACCTCCTTCTCGGGCTCGCACCAGGACGCCATCAAGAAGGGCTTCGACGCCCTGGAGGCGGACGCGAAGGCGGCCGGGGTGCCGCTGGAGGAGCACACCTGGGGCGTGCCGTACCTGCCGATCGACCCGAAGGACGTCGGCCGCACCTACGAGGCGGTCATCCGGGTCAACAGCCAGTCCGGCAAGGGCGGCGTGGCGTACGTGCTGAAGAACGACCACAAGCTGGACCTGCCGCGCCGGATGCAGATCGAGTTCTCCCGGATCATCCAGGCCAAGACCGACGCCGAGGGCGGCGAGGTCAGCCCGGCCGAGATCTGGCGGGTCTTCGAGGACGAGTACCTGCCGACCACCGGCAACCCGTGGGGCCGGATCTCGCTGAGCGGTTCGCGCACCCTGACCACCGAGGACGGCCGGGACGCCCTGACCGCCGAGGCCCGGGTGGACGGCGCCCCGGTGACCCTGACCGGCACCGGCAACGGCCCGGTCTCGGCCTTCGCCGACGCGCTGGCCCGGATCGGCGTGGACGTGCGCGTCCTGGACTACGCCGAGCACGCGCTGAGCGAGGGCGGCGACGCCCAGGCCGCCGCGTACGTGGAGTGCGCGGTGGACGGCAAGGTGCTGTGGGGCGTGGGCATCGACGGCAACACCGTGCTGGCCTCGCTGAAGGCCATGATCAGCGCCGTCAACCGCTCGCAGCGCGGCTAATTCGAACGGGTGGTATGCGAAGGGCCGTCCCACGGGGCGGCCCTTCGTCGTCCCCGCCCCGGATTGTGGCCTGCGCCACATTTTTTCGAATCGGAAGCCGTTCGAGGTACTGACACGTGCCGGTAACCGTGGCAACATCGATCCACCGGAAAGCCGGGTCGGTGGGACGGCCTCGGTGTCCGGTCGCGTGACCTGCCCATAGTCGAGCAGGCCGCCTGCCATGTCTGGGGAGTGGCGCCGTGACCAGGTTGTGGGGTGTTCGCCCGCGGTGGCGGACTGACGTTCTCGGTGACTTCTTCTGCCCGGGCTGCGGCGGGGACCGCAACTACCGCCGGCAGCACGGCCGGCGGTGGCTGCGGTTGCTGGGGACCCCGGTGGTCCCGCTCGGGCCGGTGCTCGGCAGCGTGCAGTGCACCAGCTGCCACGGCCGGTACGGCGTCGAGAGCCTGGAGCAGCCCACCTGCGTGCGCCTCGGCGCGATGCTGCGGGACGCCCAGTACACCATCGCGCTGGCCATGCTCGCGGCCGGCGGCACCGCCCACCGGGCGGCCCGCGAGGCGGCCTGCGCGGCGGTCCGCGAGGCCGGGTTCGAGGACTGCGGCGAGGCCCAGGTGCTGGCCGCGCTCGCCGCGCTCTCCGGGCTCGGCGGCGAGCTCTACCACGCCCACGACCTGGAGGCGCCCCCCGGCCGGGGGCTGGCGGAGGCCGGCGGCCTGGCCGTCGAACTGCACGCCGTGGTCGAACCGCTCACCCCGCACCTGGCCCACTCCGGCCGCGAGCGGCTGCTGCTGCAGGGCGCGGCGATCGCGCTGGCGGACGGCCGCTACCTGCCGCAGGAGCGCGAGGCGCTGGCCGCGGTCGGGCGCTGCCTGGACCTGCCGCGGTCCCGGGTCGGGGCGCTGCTGGAGGCGGCGACCAGGACGCCGTACCAGTAGCGACCGCCTCTCCGTACCGTCCACCTCCGAAGATCCGCGGACCACCTCAGACCACCTCGGAATCCCCCACAACGGGCCTGGCCTCCCCACCCCGGGCCCGCCGTGACCCGCACCGCCGTGGTCTCCCCCACGACCGCCGGTGCGGGCAACACGGCTGTCCGGAGCCCGGTGCGGGCGGGCGGGGCCGTCCGGAGCCGGGGGCGGGTGGGGGAGAATGGTCCCCATGAGTCTTTTCCGGGACGACGGCGTCGTGCTGCGGGCGCAGAAGCTCGGCGAGGCCGATCGGATCATCACCCTGCTGACCCGCCAGCACGGCAAGGTGCGGGCGGTCGCGCGCGGGGTGCGGAAGACCAAGTCCAAGTTCGGCGCCCGGCTGGAGCCGTTCTCGCACGTGGACGTGCAGTTCTTCAGCCGGGGGAGTGAGCTGTTCGGCCGGGGATTGCCGCTCTGCACCCAGGTGGAGACGATCGCCCCGTACGGCGGCTCGATCGTCACCGACTACGGCCGCTACACGGCCGGCACCGCGATGCTGGAGACGGCCGAGCGGTTCGCCGAGAACGAGGGCGAACCCGCCGTCCAGCAGTACCTGCTGCTGGTCGGCGGGCTGCGCACGCTGGCGGCCGGGGTGCACGAGTCGCACCTGGTGCTGGACGCCTTCCTGCTGCGCTCGCTCGCGGTGAACGGGTACGGCGCGAGCTTCACCGACTGCGCCAAATGCGGCCTGGAGGGGCCGAACCGTTTCTTCTCCCTCCCCGCGGGCGGGGTGCTCTGCGGCGACTGCCGAGTGCCCGGATGTGCCGTACCCTCCCCTGAGACACTGGTACTGCTCGGGGCGCTGCTGTCAGGGGACTGGCAGACGGCCGACGCCTGCGAGCCGCGGTACTGGCGGGAGGGCAGCGGCCTGGTCGCGGCCTATCTGCAGTGGCACCTGGAGCGGGGCATCCGCTCGATGAGATACGTGGAGAAGTGAGCACATGGCAGCGCGACGGCTCTTCGGCGGCGGCAAGCAGAGGACGTACGTCCCCCCGACCCCCCACCCCAGCGGCGCACAGCCCCCGAAGATCCCCGGCGAGCTGGTCCCCGACCACGTCGCCATCGTGATGGACGGCAACGGCCGTTGGGCCAAGGAGCGCGGACTGCCCCGCACCGAGGGCCACAAGGTCGGCGAGTCCGTGGTGCTGGACGTCCTCAAGGGCGCGATCGAGCTCGGGGTCAGGAACATCTCGCTGTACGCGTTCTCCACCGAGAACTGGAAGCGCTCGCCCGACGAGGTGAAGTTCCTGATGAACTTCAACCGGGACGTCATCCGCCGCCGCCGCGACGAGATGGACGCGATGGGCGTGCGGATCCGCTGGGCCGGCCGGATGCCCAAGCTGTGGAAGAGCGTCGTCCAGGAGCTCCAGGTCGCCGAGGAGCAGACCAAGGACAACGACGCCGTCACGCTCTACATGTGCGTCAACTACGGCGGCCGGGCCGAACTCGCCGACGCGGCGCAGGCGCTCGCCCTGGACGTCGCGGCCGGGAAGCTCGACCCGAAGAAGGTCAGCGAGAAGACCCTCGCCAAGTACATGTACCACCCGGACATGCCGGACGTGGACCTGTTCCTGCGCCCCAGCGGGGAGCAGCGCACCTCCAACTTCCTGCTCTGGCAGTCGGCTTACGCCGAGTTCGTGTTCCAGGACGTGCTCTGGCCGGACTTCGACCGCCGCGACCTGTGGCGCGCCTGCGAGCAGTACGCGATGCGCGACCGGCGCTTCGGCGGGGCGATCCCGAACGAGGTCGGCGCGCCGGTGCCGTCCCCGCGCTGACGGGCGCGTACGACAGAGGGGACCTACCGGGATCTGCCCGGTGGGTCCCCTTCGCCGTACGCGTGTGGACGAGCCTCAGACCTTCTTGGCGCACTCCGCGCAGGTCCCGAAGATCTCCAGGGTGTGCGCGATGTCGCTGAAGCCGTGCTCGGCGGCGACCGAGTTGGCCCAGCGCTCCACCGCGGGACCCTCCACCTCGACGGTCGCGCCGCAGTGCCGGCAGACCAGGTGGTGGTGGTGCCCGCTGCTGCAGCGGCGGTAGACCGCCTCGCCGTCGGCGGTGCGCAGCACGTCCACCTCGCCGGCGTCCGCGAGCGACTGGAGCGTGCGGTAGACCGTGGTCAGACCGACGGAGTCCCCGCGGTGCTTGAGCAGGTCGTGGAGCTCCTGCGCGCTGCGGAAGTCCGCGATCTCGTCCAGGGCCGCCGAGACGGCGGCTCGCTGCCGGGTCGAGCGGGCGCGCGGCGACGGGCCTGCGGTGGTCACCGTGGGTCCTCCTGGGGTCGTGGGCGTCTCGCACATCATTGTGCCAGCCCCGCCCGCCCCTCAGGTGTGGTCGTGCCGGACGGTTCGCCGGAGGCCTGTTCCGGCAGTTCGACGTCGCACACCTTCGGCCCGTGTTCGCCGGTGCCGCGGTGGCGCCGCCGGGCGAGCGGCGCGGCGAGCAGGCTGAACACCGCGAAGACCGCGATGGCGAGCAGCACGATGGCCGGGCCGGAGGGCACGTCCAGGTGGTAGGAGCCGGTGACGCCGGCCAGCGAGACGACCACGCCGAGCGCGATCGAGGCGGCCTGGGTGGCGGCGAAGGACCGGGTGAGCTGCTGGGCGGCGACCACGGGGACCACCATCAGCGCGCTGACCAGCAGCAGCCCGACGACGCGCATGGCGACCGTGACGGTGACCGCGGCCATCACCGCGAGCAGCAGGTTGAGGGTGCGCACCGGCACACCGGTGACCCGGGCGAAGTCCTCGTCCTGGCAGATCGCGAAGAGCTGGCGGCGCAGGCCCACGGTGACCGCGACGACCACCGCGCCGAGCACCGCGATGGTGGCCAGGTCGGCGGGGGCGACGGTGAGGATCGAGCCCCACAGGTAGCTCTCCAGCGAGCCGGCCCCGGCCTGGGCGGACATCGAGACCAGCAGCTTGCCGCAGGCCATGCCGCCGTAGAAGAGCATCGCGAGGGCGATGTCGCCGCGCTGGTTGCCGCGCGAGCGGACCAGCTCCATGGTGACGGCGCCGAGCACGCAGACCAGCACGGCCATCCAGACCGGGCTGGTCTGGAAGATGAAGCCGAGGCCGACGCCGGTCATCGCGACGTGGCCCATGCCGTCGCCCATCAGCGCCTGGCGGCGCTGCACCAGGTAGATGCCGACGGCCGGGGCGGTGATCCCGACCAGGACGGCGGCGAGCAGGGCCCGCTGCATGAAGTCGTAGGAGAGCATCTCGGTCATGCCAGCAGCCTCGGCGGGGTCAGGTCGGCGTGCGGGTGGACGTGGTCGTGGCCGGGCAGCGCGTGCAGCCCGGTGTTGGGCACGGGCGGGCCGTCGTGGGCGACGCAGCCGTCCCGCAGCACCACGGCGCGGTCGATCAGCGGCTCCAGCGGCCCGAGTTCGTGCAGCACGAGGAGGACGGAGGCGCCGCGGCCGACCTCGGCGCGCAGGGTGTCCGCGAGCACCTGCTGGCTGGCGGCGTCCACGCCGGCCATCGGCTCGTCCATGATCAGCAGGTCGGGGGTGCCGACCAGGGCGCGGGCGATCAGCACCCGCTGCTGCTGGCCGCCGGACAGGTCGGCCACGCCGTCCCCGGCCCGCTCCAGCATGCCGACGGCGGCCAGCGCGCGGTCCACCGCCTCGCGGTCCCGGCGGCGGAAGGGCAGCAGCCGGTGCTGCGGCAGCCGTCCGGTGGAGACCACCTCGCGGACGGTGGCGGGGACGCCGGAGGCGGCGGTGGTGCGCTGCGGGACGTACCCGATCCGGTGCCAGGCGCGGAAGGAGCCGTACGGGGTGCCGAACAGCTCCAGGGTGCCCCGCTCCAGCGGGACGGAGCCGATCACGGCCTTGACGGTGGTCGACTTGCCGGAGCCGTTGGCGCCCAGCAGGGCGACGACCTCGCCGGGGCGGACGGTGAGGTCGACGCCGCGCAGCACCGGCCGGCCGCCGCGCGAGGCGACGGCGTCACGGAGGCGGACGGCCGGGGGTATCGGGTCGGTCATGGTGCTCGGTCCCGTCAGTTCGCGGGGGTGGGGGCAGGGGTGGTGGCGGCCGGGGCGGTTCCGGCCGGGGCGCCGAGGGCGGCCTGGAGGTTGGCCAGGTTCTGCTTCATGACGGTCAGGTAGTCGTCCTTGGCGGGGTCCTTGACGCCCTCCAGCGGGTCCAGGACGGCGGTCTTGAGGCCGAGGTCCTTGGCGACGGTGTCGGCGAGCTTGGGGCTGACCAGGGTCTCGAAGAAGACGGTGGTGACGCCGTTGTCCTTGGCGGCCTTCTGCACCGCGGCGAGGCGGGCCGGGGTGGGCTCGGACTCCGGGTCGACGCCGTTGATGGCGACCTGGGTGAGGCCGTAGTGGTCGGCGAGGTAGCCGAAGGCGGCGTGGCTGGTGACGAAGGTCCGGGTCCCGGCGTCCTTCAGCCCGTCCCGGAACTGCTGGTCGAGCGCGGTGAGCTTGCCGACCAGCTCGTCGGTGTTCTTCCGGTAGTCCTCGGCGTGCGCCGGGTCGGCCTTGGCGAACTCGTCGCCGACGCTCTTGGCGATCGCCGCGTAGCGGGTCGGGTCGAGCCAGATGTGCGGGTCGCCGGCCGTGTCCTCGTGCTTGTGGCCGTCGGCCCCGTGGGCCCCGTCGGCCGCGCCCCCGGCCTCGGTGCCCTCGTCGAGGTGGTGGTCGACCAGCGGGCTGGCGGCGGTGGCGTCGATCTTGTGCTTGCTGGACGACTGCGCGACGGCCTGGTCGACGGTGGGCTGGAGGCCCTTGAGGTAGATGATCGCGTCGGCCTTCTGGACCGTGCCGACCTGCTTGGCGGTGAGCTCCAGGTCGTGCGGCTCGACGCCGGCGGCGGTCAGGTCGGTGACCGCGACGTGCTCCTTGCCGATCTGCTGGGCCAGGAACTCCATCGGGTAGAAGGACGCGACGACCTTCAGCCGGCCGCCGCCGCTGTCGGCGCTGCTGCTGCCTCCGCAGGCGGTGAGGGCGAGGGAGGCGGCGAGCGCGGTGGTGCCGAGGGCTATGGAGCGGCGGGTGCGGCGGGAGAGTCCGAGTCGAGGCAGTCCGATCATCATGACAATCATTCTCATCTCACATGGAAATGATTGTCAAATCACTCGGACGGGTGAACGAGAGGTGACGGAGGGTGGGAGCGGCCGGACGATACCGATTTGAATCACGTACCCGTATGGCCGGTAACCTGAGGTATTCGGGTACGCGCAACCAGCCGTGCCCTGACCGTGCCGTACGTACTGAAGAGAGCACTGTGGCCGCCGACAAGATCGACACGATCGTCAGCCTGAGCAAGCGCCGTGGCTTCGTCTACCCCTGCAGCGAGATCTACGGCGGCACGCGTGCCGCCTGGGACTACGGGCCGCTGGGCGTCGAGCTCAAGGAGAACATCAAGCGCCAGTGGTGGCGCGCGATGGTGCAGGCCCGCGAGGACGTCGTCGGACTCGACTCGTCGGTGATCCTCGCCCGCGAGGTCTGGGAGGCCTCCGGCCACGTCGCCACCTTCAACGACCCGCTGACCGAGTGCCTCTCCTGCCACAAGCGCCACCGGGCCGACCACCTGGAGGAGAAGTACGAGGCCAAGCACGGCTTCCCGCCGCCGAACGGCCTCAAGGACGTCAACTGCCCCGACTGCGGCACCAAGGGCCAGTTCACCGAGCCCAAGGACTTCTCGGGCATGCTGAAGACCCACCTCGGCGTCACCGAGGAGGCGAGCGGCCTGGCGTTCCTGCGCCCCGAGACCGCCCAGGGCATCTTCACCAACTTCAAGGCCGTCCAGACCACTTCGCGCAAGAAGCCGCCGTTCGGCATCGCCCAGACCGGCAAGAGCTTCCGCAACGAGATCACCCCCGGCAACTTCATCTTCCGGACCCGCGAGTTCGAGCAGATGGAGATGGAGTTCTTCGTCAAGCCGGGCGAGGACGAGCAGTGGCACGAGTACTGGCTCCAGCAGCGCTGGGACTGGTACGTCGGCCTCGGCCTGCGCACCGAGAACATGCGCTTCTTCGAGCACCCGAAGGAGAAGCTCTCCCACTACGCCAAGCGCACGGTGGACATCGAGTACCGCTTCAACTTCGGCGGTAGCGAGTTCTCCGAGCTGGAGGGCGTCGCCAACCGCACCGACTACGACCTCCGGGTGCACAGCGAGGCCTCCGGCCAGGACCTGAAGTACTTCGACCAGGAGTCCGGCGAGCGGTACTTCCCGTACGTCATCGAGCCGGCGGCGGGCCTCAACCGCGCCATGCTGGCCTTCCTGATCGACGCCTACTTCGAGGACGAGGCGCCGAACGCCAAGGGCGTCATGGAGAAGCGCGTCGGCATGCGGCTCGACCCGCGCCTGGCCCCGGTCAAGGTCGCCGTCCTGCCGCTGTCGCGCAACGCCGACCTGTCCCCGAAGGCCCGCGGCCTCGCCGCCGACCTGCGCACCGCGTGGAACGTCGAGTTCGACGACGCCGGCGCCATCGGCAAGCGCTACCGCCGCCAGGACGAGATCGGCACGCCGTTCTGCGTCACGGTCGACTTCGACACCCTCGAGGACAACGCGGTGACCGTCCGCGACCGCGACACCATGTCGCAGGAGCGCGTGTCGCTGGACCAGGTCAAGGCGTACCTGGGCGCGCGGCTGATCGGCTGCTAGCAGCGGGTGGCCGAGCTTTTGCTCGGGGGAGCCCTCGTCCGCCCTGGTGGGGCGGGCGGGGGCTCCTTGCTGTTCCGGGGGCCTTTGGGGCCCTAGGTGCGCCTCCTGTGCCTGCCCTCGGCCCTGTCCTCGGGCCGCCTGCCGGTGCTGCCGCTACCGGCGTCCCCAGCGGGAGCGCGGGGCCGCGGGCGGGCGGGTCGGCAGGCCGGCGGTGCGCAGGGCGGCGAGGGTGGTGCGGTGGCGGGCCTCGTCGGCGAGCAGCGCGGCCAGCAGCTGCGCGTACAGCTCGGAGTTGCCCGCGCCGTCCAGGGCGGTGGCCAGCCCGACCACCTCGGCGGGCGGGCGCAGGACGGCCAGTTCGCCCAGCAGGAGGGTGGCGAGTGCGGGCGGCAGTCCGGTCGCGAGGGCGGCGAGGTCGGCGGTGGAGCGGCCGGCGGCCTGGCGCAGCAGCGTCCGGACGTCGTCGGCGCGGCCGTGCTGCTGGAGGCAGGCGGCCAGGGAGGTCAGCTCGGGCATCGGCGCCGACCCCCACTCCCAGAGCAGGGTCGCGCTGTCGGCGGCCAGTCCGGCCTGGTCCAGTGCGGAGAGCAGGCCGGGCACGGAGGCGGCCGGGTAGCCCCAGAAGGCGTGGAACACCTCGGCCGCCTCCTCGGCCAGGCCCAGTTCGCGCAGCTCGGCGAGCACGGCGACGGAGTGGTCGGGCGCGGTCCGGGCGATGCTGCGGGCGAGGTGGAGCGAGCCGCCGGTCGGGCCGTACCGGGCCAGCATGCCGACCAGCAGCGCCGCGTCGGCGGAGGTGAGGCGGGCGGCGGCCGTGTCGATCACCTCGGTGGCCTCGGCGAGGGAGCCGGCCCGGTGGAGGGCGGTGATCCGCTCGGTGAGGGCGCCGAGGTCGGGGCGGACGGGCGGCGGCGGGGCCTGGTGCCGGGGTGGCTGGTGGTGCTGTCGCGGCGGTTGCGGGGCCTGTTGTTGTTGCTGTTGCTGCTGGGGGTGCTGCTGCTGCGGTGGCGGCTGGTGCTGGTGGCGGATCCGGCTCTCCAGCGCCTCCAGCTGGTCGCTGAGTTGGAGGCAGCGGGCGCCCAGGCCCTCGCGCAGGGTCCGGGCCTGGGCGAGCTGGCGCAGCAGCTCCCCGTCCGGCCGCTGGCGGCCCGGGGTGGCCCGGATCGCCTCGTTCAGGCGCCGTTCGCGTTGGCTCGCGTAGCGGCTCGCGCGGAGTAATTCGTCCAGCTCCGCGCGGAGTTCGGCGGCCTGCAGCTCGCCCTCCGGCTGCCCGCCCGCGGGTTGTTCCGTCGGCCGCATGCGCATGATCGCCCCAACCTGTCCATCCGGACCCTGACTGCGTGACATCTTGGCGACAGTATGTGGCTGGGGAGTTACGAGCGCACGACCAGTCGTGCCCGAGTGGTGTCAAGGAGCGCGCAGAGGGCGGTCGTTGCGAGAAGTGCGCCGGTCGCGCTCCGCAGGAGGGTCGCCTCGTAGTACGGGCCGGGCGCGAGGGCCGCGACGGCGTATCCGACCACCGCGCCCGCCAGGGCGGGCAGCAGGAGCCGCGGCGCGTCCCGGCGGGCCGCCGCGCCGATCACCAGGAGCCCTGCCAGGGCGGCGAGTTCGGGCGTGCCGAAGGACTCCGCGTAGCGGATCGACAGGGCGGGGACGAGGAACAGCGCGAGCGCCCGACCGATCGTCCCCGCGAGGGTGGCGGTGTACGGGCCGGGTTGCGGGCGCGGGTGCGGGCCTCGGGGCGGGACGGTGCGGGTGGCGACGAGCACCGCCAACGCGGCCGCGGCGGAGGGGAGATGGTCGCCGAGCCGGGCGAGGTTGTAGAGCAGCGCGGTGTCGTACAGCACCAGCATCAGCTGGCCGTACGCCCACAGGTCGAGGGTGAAGCGGAACAGGCCGCGGGCGGGTTCGGGTTCGGGTACGGGCTTGGCCTCGGAGCCGGGCTCGGCTCCGGCTCCGGGTTCGGCTCCGGTTTCGCGTCGGGCCAGCCAGGCGATCAGGGGAGGGGTGAGGCAGGCCGCGAGCGTACGCAGGACGAGGTCGTCCACGGTGTACGGGTTCCGCAGGTCCCACTCCACCGCGCAGAACGCCACCGTGTACGAGGCGGCGGCCAGCGGGACCAGCGGCGAGCGGGCCAGCCGGACGTACAGCGCGCGGTCCAGACGGCGGACGACGGCGACGAACGCCAGCAGTACCAGCGGCAGTTCGAGGAACGCCTGGACCCGCAGGACGGACGGGGCGAGGAGTTCCGGGGCGGGGAAACGGGCGGCGAGGGCGTCGAGGCGGGGCACGTCGAACCAGCCGGGCTGGAGGTAGCGGGTGATGAAGGAGACGTCGCCGTGGTGGACGCGGTTCACGTAGACCGCGACGAGCACCTGGTTGAGGTAGATCAGCGCGACGACGGCCGCCAGTACCGGCTCCGGCCCGTACGAGCGCCCGCGCCGCGCGGGCCCGGCCTCCCGCCGCAGCACCCGCGGCGCCAGGAACAGGGCGGCGGCGGCCGAGACCACGACCGTCCCGTCCAGCAGCGGAGCGATCCCGCTCATGCGGCCAGTCGCGCCCGCGCCTCCATCAGGGCGAAGCCGAGCAGGTTCAACCCGCGCCACTCGGCGGGCTGTTGGGCCCGGATGTCGTCGGCGGCGAGCCCGATGCCCCAGATCCGGTCCACCGGGCTGGCCTCGACCAGCACCCGGTCACCCGTGCCCAGCAGGTAGCTGCGCAGCGCCTCGTCCTGCCCGAACTTCGCGACGTTGCCCGCCACCACCAGCTCGAACCGGCCGTCCACCCAGGCCTTCTCGTCGAAGTCCTTGACCAGCCGCCCCAGCTTCTTCGCCTCGGCGGGCGTGCGGGCCGCCAGCACCTGCCGCACGATGTCCTCGTCACCGAACATCCGGGCCTTGCCGGCCATCATCCAGTGCTCGGCGGAGGCGTACGCGACCCCGTCGACGGTGAACTCGCCGGGCCACCACTGGCTCAGGCACTCCTGCCGGGTCCCGCCGCCCTTGCGCTCGGTGTGCCCCCAGAACATCACCCACTTCGGCCGCACCCCGTCGGCCATCGCCACGGCCAACTCCTCGCGGCTGCGGACGGTGGACAGGTCCCCCACGTGCATCTCGCTCATATCGTCAGTCTGACATGAAGGGGTGGGTGCCGCGAACCGTTTCGCGGTGAATCACCCTCGGGGTGGTGACCCGGCGAGTCTTCCCCGGTCAGGCCTTGGCGGCCATGTCCAGGAAGCGCAGGCCGACCTCCGTCACCTCGTCCGCCGTCCATCCCAGGGCCGGTTCGCCGAGGCTGACTTCGGCCATGGCGAGGCCGGGGGCGGCGTCCTCCCAGTGGGAGACGAACCAGATGCCCTCCTCCTCGGCCAGTGCCAGGTGGGCGGCGTTGAGGGCCTCGGCCGGGTGGGGGAGCCAGAGTTGGTACTCGTGGGTGGGCGGCACCTCGGGGTACAGGCGGGCGCCGGGGAGGGCGGCCAGGGCCGGGGTGAGGGCGGTGGCGGCGTGGTGGATGTGGGCGGGGATGCGGGGGAGGGCGGTGTCCAGGCCGTGGAGGGCGGCGAGGGCGGCCGGCCACTGCTGGGAGAGCTGGCCGCCGTAGCGGTGGCGCCAGGTGCGGGCGTAGGCGGTGAGGGCCTTGTCGCCGGCGAGGGCGGCGCCGCTGATGCCGCCGAGGTCCTTGTAGTAGGACACGTAGACGCTGTCGGCGAGGGCGGCGATCTCGTCGAGCCCCTTGTCGAAGTGGACCGTGGTGTTCCAGAGCCGGGCGCCGTCGAAGTGCACCCGGGCGCCGGTCTCGCGGGCCGCGGCGACGAGGGCGGTCAGCTCGTCCCAGGTGGGGAGGAGGTAGCCGGGGTCGCGCAGCGGGAGTTCGACGACGAGGGTGCCGAAGGGCTCGCCGACCGCGTGGAGTTCCCCGGGGGTCGGCTGGCGCTGTTCGGTGGTGGGCCAGAGGCCGCGCAGGCCGGTGAGCTGGGTGTAGGCGTGCCGCTCGTGCCGCTCGATGTGGCTGAGCGGGTGCAGCGCCACGGCCGGGTTGCCGGTGCGTTCGGCGTGGTAGCGGAGGGCGACCTGCTGGGCCATCGTCCCGGTGGGGAAGAAGACCGCGTCCTCTTGTCCGAGCAGTGCGGCGGTCCGCTCCTCCAGCTGCCGCACCGGCCCGCCGCTGCCGTAGAAGTCGGGGAGGACGTCCAGATCGTCCAGGGCGGAGAGTTGGGCGAGGCGTTCGCGGATGCTGAGGACGCGGTCGGTGGAGAGGAAGCGCTCGCAGGTCATGCGGGCAGCGCGGCGCCGGTGGAACTCACTCTGGTCGTCGGTCATCCGGCGATTGTCAGCCCGGTGGCGCGGTCAGACCAACCGCTTTTCCCACCGCAGGGCGGGGTGTCCGGGTACCCACGCCGTCTGGGTGTCCGCCGTGACGCGGAGCCGGACGGCGGTGAGGTCGGGGCGCCCGGCCTCCTGCCAGGCGGCGAGGAGCTGCTCGATCTCGTCCCAGAGGGCGGGTCGGCCGCCCTGGTGGACCGTCCAGCCGTAGGTGTCGTCCTGGATCTGGGCGGAGGCGCCGGGGACGGAGAGGCAGTAGACCGACTCCAGGTCCTCGCCCGTCGTGACCCAGAACCACGCCTCGGGGAAGGCGAGTTGGACCAGGAAGGCGGGCGTCGGGTCGTTGAGGAGGGTGGGGGAGGTGTCGGTCGGACGCCCGGTGTCGTCGGCGCCGGACCAGCCGGGCAGGAACGGCGGGCGGGACGGGCGCGGGACGGCGGCCCGGCCGGTGACCCGGCCCTCGGCGGTGCCGTCGGGGAGCACGGTCAGCTCGACCCGGCCGGCGCCCTCCTGCCAGGTGCCGAGGACGGCCGAGACGGTGCCGCCGGGCCTGGTCTGCCGCACCCAGCCGTAGGGGACCAGGCGGACCGGGTCGGTGGCGCGGACCCCGTCGTACGGCGGGTGGGCGGCGGAGGTGGGAGAGCCGACCTCCAGGATGTTCCGCGGGCCGTCGGGGTTCATCGTCCTCCTCGGGGTGGGGCCGGAGCGGGTCGGGGCCGCGAGGCCGTCCGCCCACGCCGGGATCGACGCGGCGGACGGCCTCCGGCTCCGGTCAGGACGCGGCGGGCAGCAGCGCGGCGATGTCCTCCAGGAGCCGGGCCGCCGGCGCCGGGTCGACCAGCCACTTCAGGTGGCTGCCGGGGAGCGTGTGGACGTCGAAGGGGTTCTCCGGGGTCAGCGCGTCGCCCTCGCGGATCATGCGGTCCTGCATGGCGAGCGGGATGCCGGCGTCCTCGGCCAGCCGGACGTACGACTTGGGGATCCGCCCCCAGGTGTCGGGCCGGGCCCGGTCGTCGGGGGTGCCGGTGTCGAGGTTCTCGTCGGGCTGGAAGGTGTTGAGGAAGAGCATGAACTCGTCGTCCGTGCCGTCGGCGAGGAAGGACGCCTTGAAGGAGGCGAGGACGCCGGGGTCGGCGGTGCGGAAGTTGATGCGCAGCAGGCCGAGTTCGGCCGGGTTCCCGACCAGCGCCGCCATCAGCCCCGCGGCGTCGGCCGTGGCCATCTCGGGCTCGGCGTAGTAGGCGTTGACGTCGAGGTCGACGGGGCACCAGGCGGAGACGTAGACGATGCGGTCGACCAGGTCGGGCCGCTGGTTGGCCGCGGCCGTGGCCGTCAGGCCGCCGCGGCTGTGGGAGACGAGGACGACGGGCCCGTTCCGCTTGGCCCGCTCCAGTATCCCGACGAGGTGCGCGACGTTGTCGGCGAGCGTGACGCCCTTGATGGCCCCGGGGGCGGCGGCGAGCCCTTCGAGGTCCTGCGGCGCCTGGTAGGACCGGGGGTACGTCGCGGCGAAGCCGTGGCCAGGGAGGTCGACGGCGACGGAACGGTGTCCGAGGAGGCCGAGTTCGGCCTGGAGCGGCGCGAAGGAGAAGGAGTTCGCGAAAGCCCCGTGGACCAGGACGAAGGTGGGTTGCATCTGTCTACTGCTCACTTTCCGGTCCCCTGCGGCGCACTGGGCCGGCCGCGGGGACTGCTTCGTGCGTGGCAGGCGCCGGCGGTCACCTGCGGACGCGCGAGGGCGGCGTGCGAACGGCTGCCCACGGTCCGGTGATTCACCCTACTCAGTGAATGATCATCAGCCCACCCTTCGGCGGCACGGCTTCGGTGCTCCACCGCCCGCCCCGGGGTTGCTCGGGGTGCGGGTCCGTGCCGTCCTCGGCGGGCCAGCGACCCTCCGCGTACAGCCGGACGAGCGCGGCGTGGGAGAGCGGGCTGCTGGGGTCGGCGACGTCGCCGTTGGTGGTGTAGTCCAGGAGCACGACCTCGCCCTTCTCCCGGAGCCGCTCGACCAGGTCGGCGGCGCGGTGTTCGAGGACCCACCGGTAGGCCGGCAGGTAGATCCGGCGGCGGGCCGTCTCGTAGGACAGGAGCCGGTCGCCGTGCAGGCCGGTCCGGTGGCCCTGGACGGGGCCGAAGCGGCGCACCGTCCGCTTGAGGCCCTTCATCGAGGTGACGTGCAGCTTGGCGGGGTCGACATCGGCGTCCCGGAAGACCTTGAGGGCCTGCCAGATCCCCTCCACGGACTGGCTGGTCGCGCCGTCGCCGTAGGGGACCGGGATGCCGCCGTGCGGGTAGAACGGGCTCAGCCGCACCCACGGGTCCGGCGCCCTGGAGGTGACGTCGATGATCTCCGCGCCGGGGAACGCGGCGGTCAGTGCGGCCGCCGTACGGCGACGGCCGGCGATGTGGATCGGCATGTGCGGGCTCTCCTGCTCGACGGCGCGGGCCACCGAGTGTCCCCGGTGCCACTGACATTCCTCGCCGGAGTGCGGGCGGACGGGAGCGGATCCGGCGCGGGGGCCGGTGGTCAGGTGCGCCGGTAGTAGGCCGCGACCGGGGCCCGGGCCTCCTCGGGCAGGGCGGGGCCGTCCGTCGGCACCGCCGGCCAGGCGCCCGAGTCGGGGTTGAGCTCGACGAGTTGCTCGGTGGCGAGCGCGTACACGACCCGGCCGATGCCGGAGCGGAGGATGCCCCCTTCGCACATGCCGCAGGGCTGGCAGCTGGTGTACATCGTGGTGCGCGCGGCGGTGTCCGGGGTGAGTTCGCGGGCGGCCCAGCGGGCGAGCTTCAGTTCGGGGTGGGCCGTGATGTCGTCGTCGCGCCGGACGGTGTTGTGGGCCTCGGCGAGGACCTCGCCGTCCGGGCCGGCCAGCAGCGAGCCGTACGGGGCGTCGCCGAGGGCGACCGCGTGGGCGGCGAGGGCGATGGCGCGGCGCAGCAGGGCCTCGTCGGCTTCGGTGATCATGCGGTCCTCCAGTGGGTGGCGACGGTGGTGAGGGTCCGCCAGGCCTGCCGCGGGCGGCGGGTGTCCTCCGGATCGCCGTGGTAGGGGTCGAACACGACGGTCTCGGCCCCGAGGTCGCGCAACTGGCGCAGGTCGTCGAGGACCTGGTCGAGGGTGCCGATGCCGGCGGGCCGTTCGGGGTCGTCGACCGGCGCGGTGGTCAGCCGCAGGGCGATGCGGGGGGCGAACCCCGGCACCGGGTGCTCGGCCAGGACCGACCGCATCCGGGCGACAGGGAGCCGCAGCGGGTGCCAGGCGTCGCCGAACCGGACCGCCCGGCGCAGCGCCGCCTCGCTGTGGCCGCCGACCCACACCGGTACCGGCCGGTGGCCCGGTTCGCCCGCCCAGGTGTCGCGCAGCGTGGCCAGGTACTCGTCGGTCAGTCTGCCGCGGACGCCGAACGGCACGCCGAGGGCCTCGAACTCCCGGCGCGCCCAGCCGATCCCCACGCCCAGGACGAACCGGCCGCCGCTGAGCCGGTCGAGGGTGCTCGCCGTCCGCGCCACCAGCAGCGGGTGCCGGTAGGGCAGGACGAGGACGGTCGTGCCCAGCCGCAGGCCGGGGGCGGTCCCGGCGAGCCAGGACAGCGTGGTGAACGGCTCGTAGAACGGCTCCGGGTACCGCTCGGCCACGTCCGGGGTCACCGCGACGTGGTCCGACACCATGAGGAGGTCGAAGCCGAGGCCCTCCGCGGTCCGGGCCCACTCGCGCAGCACGCCGGGGTCGGTCCCGGGGCCGAAGTTCGGTACGTTGACGCCAAGTTGCATGGATCGAGGCTATCCCCGTGATCATGGCGGACGGAACGGCATCCTCCCTCTGTCACCTGCGGATCGCCGGGGATTTCCCGGTAGATTCGCGCCATGGCCGTGAATCTTGACGACACCGACTGGGCGATCATCGAGCAGCTGCAACAGGAGGCCCGCATCTCGCTCAGCGAGCTGGGGCGGCGGGTGTCCCTCAGCCCGTCGGCGACCACGGAACGGGTGCGGAACCTGGAGTCGCTGGGCGTCATCACCGGCTACCACGCGACGGTGGACCTGGCGAAGGTCGGCTACCCGGTGCTCGCCGTCGTCCGACTGAAGTACCCGGGCAACCGGCACGAGCCGCTGCGGCGACTGCTCGCCGAGCGGCGGGAGGTCCTGGAGTGCCTGCGGACCACTGGCGACGACTGCTACACCCTCAAAGTGGCGGCGACCTCCATGGAGCACCTGGAGACCCTGGTGGACGAGCTGGCCGGCTTCGGCAGCACCACGACGAGCGTCGTCTACAGCCGGACGCTGCCGCTGCGCGGGCCCGCTCGGCCCTGATGTCGGAGGGGCGTCGGACTCGGCCCTGATGTCGGAGGAGAGCCGGAGAGGAGTCGGAGGGGAGTCGGGAGGGAAAGGTGCTCCCTCGATCGGGGGAGGTCGGCCGGCCGTCGCGCGGACAGACTGGCGATCGTGACCGGGGGTTTCCTACCCCCCACGATTCCACAGGAGTTGACCCGTGCGTCGTTCGCGCATCCGCCACATGGCACTCGCCCTCACGCTCTCGACCGCCGGGGCCGTCGCGGCCGTCGGGGCGTCGGCACCGTCCGCCATGGCGGCACCGGCGGCCGCGCCGGCCACGTCGGCCGCGGCCTCCTCGGACGCCGTGCAGCAGGGACTGAACGCGCTGGTGCGGACGGACGGGATACCCGCCGCGCTCGCGACCGTCCGGGACGGGCGGGGCCGGACCCGCGACTACACCGCGGGGGTGGGGGACCTGGCCACCGGCGCCAAGGTCCCCGTCGACGGGCAGGTGCGGATCGGCAGCAACACCAAGACCTTCACCGCCGTCGTCGTGCTCCAGCTGGTCGGGGAGGGGAAGGTCGACCTCGACGCCTCCGTCGACACGTACCTCCCCGGCCTGGTCCGCGGCGAGGGCATCGACGGGCACGGCATCACCGTCCGGCAGCTGCTCCAGCACACCAGCGGACTGCCCGACTACGAGGGGCTGCTGGAGGAAACCGCCCTGCGGACCCGGTACTTCGAGCCCCGGGAGCTGCTGGACATGGCCCTCGGGCAGAAGCCCGCCTTCGCGCCCGGGGAGAAGTTCGGCTACAGCAGCACCAACTACGTGCTGGCCGGCCTGATCGTCCAGCGGGTGACCGGCCGGCCGATCGCCGAGGAGATCGACCGGCGGATCATCCGGCGCGTCGGGCTGCGGCACACCTACTTCCCGGCCGTGGGCGACCGGACGATCCGGGAGGCCCACCCCAAGGGCTACCGCAGGGATTCCGCAGACGCGCCGCTGGCCGACTTCACGGAGCTGGACCCGTCGGCGGCCTGGGCGGCCGGGCAGATGATCTCCACCAACTCGGACCTCAACCGCTTCTTCACCGAACTGCTGGTCCCGGACCGCCTGCTGCCCGCGGCCCAACTCGCCCAGATGCGCACCACCGTCCCGGTCGGCGACGGCATGGCCGCCGGACTGGGCATCTTCAGCCGGACGCTCACCTGCGGCGGGGTCTACTGGGGGCACGGCGGCGACATCCCGGGCTACGAGACCCGGGGCGGCGCCACCGACGACGGCCGTGCCGTGAACATCGCGATGACCACCATCCCGGCCGACTACGCCGTCACCCGGCACCTCGAAGGCGTCGTCGACGCCGCCCTGTGCCGCTGAGGTCGTGACCGGGCCGTGAGTGGTCAGGAGCGGTGGTGGTTCCCCTCGTCGCCGATCACACCGTTCCCGTGGTGGACGGACACGCTGGAGTACGTCGCCCGCATGCGCGTGGCGTGAGCCGTCCGGTGCTGTTCGATCAGCATTCCCTCGGCGTTGTCGGACTGGTGCCGCCGCGCGCGTTCCCGGAGTACCAGGAAGGCCGTGGCACCGACGATGGCGCCGACGAGCGCGACCAGGAACACCGTGACGAAGACCATGCCGTCACCTTCCCCCCGTTCGAATGCGTCCAACCTTTATCTCACGGGCGTAGGGCGGTCTCACCCGAGTCGTCGGAACAGCTGGAACAGCCGGAACAGTCGGGCGGTCGGGACGGCAGACCGTCGCGACGGCCGACTGTTCCGGCGACCGTACGGGGCGTCAGGGGCGGGCCTGTTCGGCGTTCGCGCGCTCCGTGACCAGCGTCAGGACGCGGCCCGCGATGGCGAGGTCCTCGGCCGGGATGCCGGCGTACAGGCGGGCGGTGATCCCGGCGGCCTCGGCGGTGGTGCGCTCGTAGAGTTCGCGGCCGGCCGCCGTGAGGTGCAGCCGGGACGCCTCCGCCGGGTCCTGCGAGAGCAGCCCGGCGGAGGTCAGTTCCCCGATCACGCCGTGGACGACCGACTCCTCGGCCTTCAGCGACCCGGTGACGTCGCGGACGAGCGCGTCCCGGGCGATGGAGCCGCCCGCGACCGTGACGACCCGGAGCGTCACGCTCTGGTGGAAGGTCGCTCCGTGGCGGTCCAGCACGTCCTCCAGGAGGGCGCGCGCCGCGTAGTGGGCCAGAGCGATGACCCGGCCGTTGACGGCGGTGGGGGCCGTGGCCGGTGCGGCGTTGGCCGTGGCGGCGGTGTTGGTGGCGGTGTCGGGCGCGGCGGCGGTGGTCATGACGGCTCCTCGGCGTTCTCGACGGTCTCGGCGTGCGGCGGATCCAGAGGTGCGTCGAGCAGGACGGCCAGTTCGCGGGTGAACTCCCTGGCGCGGGGGCTGTCCTGGCCGCCGAGTGGCGCCAGCAGCTGGTCCAGGAGGCCCTGGACCACCGTGATCGCGCGGCGGGTGACGTCGCTGCCCTGCTCGGTGAGCGACAGCTGCATGGCGCGCGGGTCGTCCGGGTCCCGGGTGCGGGCCACCAGCCCGGCGGCCTCCAGGGCGCGGGCGAGCTTGGAGACGTAGAGCGCTTCTAGGCCCGTGTGGTCGGCGAGGCGGCGCTGGCTGGGGCGCAGCCCGGAGCGCGACATGCCGTACAGGGAGGCCAGCACCGCGTACTGGGCGTGCGTCAGGCCCAGCGGTGCGACCGCCCGGTCGACCGCCACCCGCCACTTCATCGACAGGCGCCAGACCAGGAATCCCGCGGTGGCGCCCTCAGCTGTTGAACTCACGGCGGATACAGTACATAGCTACTATGTCCATGGCTACTATTTTTCAAGGCCGGGGCCGGGGCCGGGGCCGGGCCCGGGGAATGGGGCTCGGGGTGCCGGGCGGAGCGCCTCGGGCATGACTTTCGACAGATCCGGTGCGGCGGCGGCCCTCGTAGGGTCGTGGGCATGCGGATGAGTGGGGCGGCGCTGCCCGTGGTGGCGTCGGTGTGTATCGGGCTCGGTGTCACGAGCCTCTGGTGGGCGCTGCCGGCGATCGGGTTCTCCTTCCTGGCCGGGCTGCGGATGGAACGGGTGCGGCCGGCGGCGGTGGTGTTCGCCGTGCTGGTCGCGGCCGGGGTGCTGGTGGTCGGGGCGGTGCCCTCCTGGATCGTCCTGGGGCTGCGGTTCGTCGCGCTCGCCGTGAGCACCGGGATGGGCCCCTGGCTGCTGGGCCGGTTCTGGCGGCAGTCGCAGGAACTCGTGCGCGCCGGGTGGGAGCGGGCCGAGCGGCTGGAGCGCGAGCAGCAACTCGTCGCCGAGCAGGCCCGACTGCGCGAACGGGCCCGGATCGCCCAGGACATGCACGACGCCCTCGGCCACGACCTCAGCCTGATCGCCCTGCGCGCCGGGGCCCTCAAGCTCGCCCCCGACCTGGCCCCGCCCCACCGGGAGGCCGTCCAGGAGATCCGGGCGGGCGCGGCCGCCGCCGTCGACCGGCTCGGCGAGGTGATCGGCATCCTGCGCGACGGGGACGAGAGCGGCGCCGCCGCCCGCGCGGCCCACGGACCGGCCGACTCGGACATCCCGCACCTGGTCGCCGAGGCGGCCGCCGCCGGCCTGGACGTCCGCTCGGAGATCACCGGTGAGCCGGACGGACTCACGCGCGCCACCGAGCACGCCGCGTACCGGGTGGTGCAGGAGGCGCTGACCAACGCCGCCAAGCACGCACCACGAGCGGCCGTCACCGTGGAGGTGGCGTACTCGGCCGACGGCGCCCGCCTCCGGGTGGCCAACGGCCCCGGGCCTGTGCCCGCGGCCGTGCCCGTGCCCGGACCTGCGCCCGTACCCGCATCCGCGCCCATGCCCGCACCTGCGCCCGCGCTCACCGTCGCCCGGGCGACGGGCTCGGCACCTGCGTCAACCCCGCGCGGCGCAACGCCCACCGGAACGTTCACCGGAGCGTTCGTCGGGACGTCCGCCGCACCCGCCGGAAGGTCCGCCTCGACGCCTGCCGTGCCGCCCACCGGTGGCCGCGGCCTGGTCGGGCTGGCCGAGCGGGTCCGGCTCGCGGGCGGCACCTTCGCCCACGGCGCCCGCCCGGACGGCGGGTTCGAGGTCGAGGCCACTCTGCCGCGCCGCGCCGCCGGGCCCGTCCCGCTGCCGCCCGCCGCCCCGTCGTCGCCGGTGCGCGAGCTGCGACGGGCGCGGCGCAGGGTGGGCCGTACGCTGGCCGCCGTGGTGCTCGTCCCGCTGGGGACGGCCGTACTGCTGACCGTGGCGCTGCGAGTATGGACGCTCTACGTGGTCAGCCTGTCGGTGCTGGACCCGGAGGTCTACGCCGCCCTCCAGATGGGGCAGGACCAGGCCTCCGTCGAGCGTCTGCTGCCGGGCCACCGGCTGCCGTACCGCCCGCCGAGCGGGCCGGCGACGCCCGCGCCGCCGCCGGGGGAAGGGGTCTCGTGCGTGTACTACGCCATCACCGCCCAGCTGTTCGTGGACCGGGCCGGCGATGCCTACCGGCTCTGCTTCCAGGACTCCCGGCTGGTCTCGCGGGACGTGCTCGTCTCCTGAAGCCCTGTCTTCCGGCCTTCCACCTCCCACGCTCCCGCCGCAACTCCCTTTCCCCACCACCTCCGTACCGAGCGACCGACAGGAGCCGCCGATGACCACCGCACCGATCCGGGTGCTGCTCGCCGACGACGAGCCCATGATCCGCGCGGGACTGCGCGCGGTGCTCGCCACCGACCCGGGCATCGAGATCGTCGCCGAGGCCGGGGACGGCCGGGAGGCCGTCGAACTGGTCCGGCGCCACCGGCCGGACGTCGCCGTACTGGACATCCGGATGCCCGGGACGGACGGCATCACGGCCGCCGCCGAGATCCGCCGGAACGGCCTGGCCACCGGAGTACTCATGCTGACCACCTTCGGTGAGGACGACTACATCCTGCGCGCGCTCAGCGGCGGCGCGAACGGCTTCCTGATCAAGTCCGGCGAGCCCGAGGAACTGCTCGCCGGGGTGCACGCGGTGGCCGGAGGGGCGGCCTACCTGTCACCCAAAGTGGCCGCCCGGGTGGTCGCCCACCTGGCCGCCACCGGGGCCGGCGGCCCCGCCGACCGGCGTGCCGGCGCCCGGGAGCAGGTGGCCGCCCTGACCGCCCGGGAACGGGACGTGCTGACGCTGATCGCCGCCGGGCTGTCCAACGGTCAGATCGCCCGTCGGCTGGGGGTGGTGGAAGGCACCGTGAAGGCCCATGTGAGCTCCATCCTGGCCCGGTTGGGCGTGGCCAACCGGGCGGCCGCCGCCGTCCTCGCGCACGAGGCCGGACTGACCCTCGGCGCGACCTGCGCGGGCGGTCCACGGGACTGAGGCTGCCGCGCCCGGGGCGGTGCCGGAGTCGGAGCCGGAACCCGCGCCTGAGCTGGAGCCCGAGCCCGAGCCCGGGGCCGACGGTATCGGCGGCGCCGACAGCAGCCGCCCGAGGACCGGCACCCCGGCCAGCGCCGTCACGGCAGTGGTGGCCGCCGGCCGCAGGGCGAGGACCGCCGCCGCCGTGACCGTGCCGCCAAGCGCGGCACCGGCGATCACGTCATGCGGGTAGTGCACCCCGGCCGCCACCCTCAGCGCTGCCGTGGCGCCGCCGACGGGTATGACCAGCACCGCCCAGTGCGGGCGCAGCAGCACCAGCCCCGTGGCCAGCGCGACCGCCAGGGTGGCGTGGTTGCTGGGGAAGGACCAGTCGCCCGGCGGCGGACACGCGGCGACCGCCGTGCCCGGCAGCCCGGTGAGCGCCCGGCAGGGCCGCTCCTCGTCGAGGACCACCTTCAGCACCTCGCTCGCCCCGTAGGCCAGCACCGTGCCCAGCCCGACCAGCGCCACCGCCGCGACCACCCCGGTGGCCCGCCGGGCCCGGGCCGTCCACCAGCAGAACGCCAGCAGGAGACCCAGCACCAGCAGCCCGACCTCGGTGGCCGGCTCCAGCAGCGAGGCCATCGCGTGCGGGGCCTCGCCGACGGCCTCCGCCACCCGCCGGTAGCCGCCGGCCGACCACCCGGCCGACACCCGCACCGGCCCCGCCCCGCCACCCCGCTCCGGCGCCAGCCACGCCACCACCCCGGCCCCCGCGCAGAGCAGGGCCACGGCGAGGACGGGCCTGGGCCTCACCCTGGGCTTGGCCCTGGGCCTGGCGGCGCCGGTCTGCCTCGAATTCCTGCCCGTGTACGTCATGGTCCGGACGGTAGAGGCCGAGACCCCCTTGGCACCCGACCCGAAAGTCAAGCAATGCCCCTGACGATGGTCAGGGTTGACATCACGTCACAGCGGTCGGCCACGTACCCTGCGCCCATGCCGGATCCCTCCCCGCTCGCCGTCCCCACCCGCTTCGACGGAGCCCCCGACCGCGTCGCGCTCGTCGTCCCGGGCGTCGGGTACACGCCCGCCAGGCCCCTCCTCCACTTCGCCCGCTCGGTGCTCCTCCGGCACGGCTGGACGGTCCAGGAGCTGTGGTGGCAACTCCCGGACGATTTCCGGGCGTTCGAGCCGGAGGACCGGACCGCCTGGGTCGAGCGGCAGGTCGCCGAGGCCGTCGACGCCGAGCGCGGCGCCTGCCGCCTGCTCGTCGGCAAGTCCCTGGCCTCCTTCGCCTGCGGCGTCGCCGCCGACCGCGGCCTCGCCGCAGCCTGGCTGACCCCCGTCCTGACCTCCGAGCTGGTCGCCCGCGCCCTCGCCCGCGCCGAAGCCCCGACCCTCCTCGTCGGCGGCGGCGCCGACAAGCTGTGGGACCGCCGGACCGCCGAATCGACCGGACACGAGGTCCTGGAAGTACCCGCCGCCGACCACGGTCTGGAGCTGCCGGACGACCCCCTGGGCTCGATCGACGTCCTGCGGCAGGTCACCTCCCGCCTGGACCGCTTCGTCGCCTCCCTGACGAAGGGAGAGTAGGGAAGGAAGCCCCGGGGGAAGAGACGGCCGTGGTCGTTACCGGACGACCTCCGGAGCCCGGCCGTCGGCCGCCGGGCGACCGGGGCTGTCCGCAGGGGAGCCTGTTCGTGTCGCATACCGGGATCCAAGGGGATCGGCTGTCGCCGCTGCCGCACGCGATTCCGCGCATCCGCAGCGGTTGTTCCCGACCGCGGCTACGACGTCGACAGGTATCACTGCCTGGTTTCGTGGAAGCGCGGCAGCGAGCCGGTCATCGTCCGCCGGTGCCACCGTCCGGCGCCGACGTGGCCAAGGGCGCCCGGATGCCCGCTTACCGGGAGTCGGTCGGCCGCCCGGGCGCGACCACTGGCAGGTCTCGCTCCTCGGCTGCGTCGGCCAGGCGCTTGTCGTAGGTGACGAAGGCGGTGAGCGCGTGCTCGAGGTGCTCGGCAGTGGCGAGGTGGATGGCGTCGAGGGTGCGGAGGTGTCGGGTGGGGGACTGGCAGGCGGCCCTGAGGACGGGTTCGGAGAGCCGGATGCGGAGAAGCCGGTCGAGCAGGTCCACCGATGCGTCCAGCAACTCCTGTGGTGCGCCGACCCGGATCAGCGCGCGCGGCACCTCGACCTGGGCCAGCGCGCTGGTCGCGTGGCCCTCGGAGCCGTGCGAGGAGAGGAATGTGCGCAGTGCGGTGGATTCGTCCTCAGGTACCAGAAGTTTGAGGATCGCGCGTGAGTCGAGGTAGATCAATGGCCTTCCTCCTCCCGCATGGCGTGCAGGGCGTCGGCGGCCGACGCGAGCCCGGCGCCGGATTCGGGCAACGTCCAGTCGGCCAGGCCACGCGCGGTGGCGGCGTTCTCGGGGGCGATCGTGCCGTCTCGAACGAGGTCCTCCAGCACCCGCTGTTCCGGGTCGGGCGGCGCGAGGACGGCGATCAGCCGCCCGTTGCGGGTGATCTCCACGCGTTCGCCGGCCGCGACCCGGTCGATCAACTCGCTGGCGTGCTGCTGGAGCTGTCGGATGGGGACTCTGGCTGCCATACGACTCACGGTAGAGCCAAGCGTGCGGCGATCACGAGGAATGTGCGTCGATTTCACACGAACGAGTGCCGCCATGCCCCGGGAACCCGTGCCGGCGCCCGCCGATGGTGGTGGCGAGGGCGGCGGCCAGCAGGACGAGGGCGGACCAGGGCAGGGCGGTCGGCCCGGCGTGGTCGAGGAGGAGGCCGCCGGCCAGGCCGCCGACGGCGATGCCGAGGTTCCAGCAGGTGACGAGCAGCGACTGGGCGATGTCCCCGGCCGGGCCGGCCGCGTCGGCGACGGCGGTCTGGAGGAGGGTGGCGGCGCCGCCGAAGCCGAGGCCCCAGAGTGCGGCGGCGGCGTAGGCGGGCCGGCCGGTCGAGCCGAGCAGGGCGGCGGCGAGGAGCAGGGCCGCGGCCGCGAGGAGGACGGAGGCGGCGATGGTCAGGGGGCGCAGGTACCGGTCGATCAGGGCGCCGGTGCCGAGGATGCTCACCAGCGAGGACAGTCCGATGACGAGCAGGACGGTGTCCGTCCGGCCGTCGAGCCCCAGCGGCGCGAGCAGGGCGGCGACGTACGTGTAGAGGACGTTGTGGGCGAGCACGAAGGTCGCGGTGACGGCCAGGACGGTGGCCACGCCCGGCGTCCGCAGCACCCGTCGGACGGGGACGCGGGCCTGGTCGGCGCGGCCGGGCAGTGGCGGGAGCGCGAGCAGCATCCAGCCGGTCAGTGCCACGGCGATCACGCTCATCAGCCCGAAGGTGACCCGCCAGCCCACCAGGCCGGCGAGCAGGGTGCCGGTGGGTACGCCCACCGACAGGGCGACCGTCGAGCCGGCCATGGCGACGGCCATCGCCCGTCCGCGCTGTTCCGGCGCGATGATGCCCCGGGCGTACCCGGCCAGTAGTGCCCAGAGCAGTCCCGCGACCAGGCCGGCCGCGAACCGGGCGGCCATGGTGAGCGGGTAGTCGGGTGAGACGGCGGTGACGGCGTTGGCCGCGGCGAAGCCGCCGACGGCGACCAGCAGCAGGCGCTTGCGCGGCAGGCGGCCGGTGACGGCGGTCAGCGGGATGGCGGCCGCGATGGAGCCGACGGCGTAGAGGGTGACGGACTGCCCGGCGGCGGACTGGCCGACGCCGAGGTCGGCGCTCATCGCGGGCAGTACTCCGGCGGGCAGGGCCTCGGTCATGATCGTGACGAATCCGGCGGTGCTCATGGCCAGCAGTGCGGGCCAGGGCAGCCTCGGTGCGGGGGTCACCGGCTGTGCGGGGGCGCGGAGTTCGGGAGTGGGCATGGGCCCGATCGTCTATCGTTGACATTCGTGTCAAGGTCCAGCCGGGATGGCGCCGGCCCGGGGTGAGGGTGGTCACACATGCGCATCGGCGAGCTCGCCCGGCGGGCGGAGACCACTCCGCGCCTGCTGCGCTACTACGAGCAGCAGGGGCTGATCACACCGCGCCGTGAGGCGAACGGCTACCGCGCGTACGACGAGTACCTCGTGGACCGGGTGCTGCAGATCCGCGGGCTGCTGGACGCGGGGCTGCCGACCCGGATCATCAAGCAGATCCTGCCCTGCCTGGACACCCTGGACGCCCCGCGGACGATCCACTTCGCCGACGCCACACCGGAGATGCTCGCCACCCTGGAGTCCGAGACGGACCGGATGACCCGCCGGATCCTGTGCCTGACGCGCAACCGGGACGCCATCCGGGAGTACCTGGACGTGGTCAAGGGCCTCTCCTGATCCACCACCCGAACTCGACGGCTTGACCTTGCCACGGGTGTCAGGGTTGGACGCTGCCGTCATGACCGACACGACCGACCTGAACCACGCCGCCGCGACCGACACGACCGCCGCGACCGCCCCCGCGATCCACCACACCGCCTTCGGCGACGGCACCCCGATCGTCCTGATCCACGGCTACACCGTCGACCACCGCGTCCTGCTCCCGCTCGAACCCGCCTTCGCCGACCGCCCCGGCTGGCGGCGCCTCTACGTCGACCTCCCCGGCCACGGCGCCAGCCCCCGGCTGCCGGGCCCGACCTCGGCGGCCGCCCTGGCCGAGGTGCTCTCCGAGTGGATCGAGGCCCAGGTCGGCGGGCGGCCCTTCGCCGTGGTCGGGCAGTCCTTCGGCGGCCAGCTGGCCCGGGCGGTGACCGCGCGCTTCGGCGAGCAGGTGCTGGGCTCGGCGCTGCTGGTGCCGGTGGTGCGCTGGGGTGCCGACCGCGACCTGCCGGAGGAGTCTGTGGTCGAACGCGACGAGGACCTCCTCGCCCGGCTCCCGGCGGCCGACCGCGACCTGTTCCGGTACGTCATGGCCCGCCACACCGGCCCGAGTTGGGAGCTGTTCCAGCGGTACGTCCGGCCCGGCTGGGAGGCGCACGACCGGGCGGCCGCCGCCGAGCTCGAAGCCGACTTCCTGCTGCCGCACTGGCCCGAGCACCGGGCCGCGCGGCACCGCGGCCGCCACCTGCTGGTCACCACCCGGCAGGACGCCCTGGTCGGCTGGCGCGACCAGCTCGCCCTGCTCGACCACTACCCCCGGATGGCCGCCGCCGTCCTCGACGGGGTCGGGCACAACCCCCAGGTCGAGGCCGCCGACACCGTCCGCGCCCTGGTCGGCCGCTGGCTCGACGCGCTCCCGCGCTGAGGGCCGGCTCCGGGAACACCGATGGCCTCGGGAACGTCGACGGCGCCGGGAACGCCGACGGCCCTGGGAACGCTGACGGCCTCGCGACCGGTCGTACCGGTCGCGAGGCCGTCCACCGCCGCAGGAGTCCGGAGCTCGGAACCCGTGAACCGGCCCCCGGAGCCCCCGGAGCCACGGCTCAGCCGATGGAGCGGGGCAGGCGGGTGGTCAGGTACAGGATGGTGAAGGACCCGAGGAGCTGGATGCCCAGGCAGAGGGCGAGCGCGCGGTCCATGCCGAGGACGGGGGAGAGGGAGAGGTAGAGGGTGCCGAGGGTGGCGACGCCGAGCGCGAGGCTGGACTGCTGGCCGGTGGCGAGGACGCCGCTGCCGACGCCGGCCCGGGCGGCGGGCACCTTGGCGAGGACGACCCGGAACAGCGGGGTGCCGATCAGGCCCTGCCCGATGCCGGCGAGGGCGACGCCCGGGGCCATCCGCAGCGGGGAGAAGTGCGACCAGTCGGCCAGGACGGTCAGGGCGAGGGTGGCGAGGCCGGCGGCCTGGACGACGGCGCCCGCGCTGAGCACCCGGCTGCCCCAGCGGCCGATCAGCCGCGGGCCGGCGAGCGAGGCGGAGAAGTAGCCGACGGCCATCGGGACGAGCGCCCAGCCGGCCGCGATCGGGCCGAGCCTGAGGCCCTGCTGGAGGGCGACCGCGATGACGAACATGAAGCCGCCGAAGCCCGCGAAGTAGGGGAGCGCGATGCCGAGGCCGCGCCGCATCTCCGGGATGCGCAGCAGGGACGGCGGCACCAGCGGGGTGTCCCCGCGCCGCTCGGCGCGCCGCTCGACGACACCGAAGGCGACGGCGAAGACGGGGAACAGCGCCAGCAGCACCCAGGACCAGAGCGGCCAGCCGGCGGCCCGGCCCTCCATCAGCGGGACGAGCAGGGAGAGCAGCGTGGCGGTGAGCAGGACGGTGCCGGGGACGTCGACCCGGGCGGCCGTGGTGGACCGGCTCTCCGGGACGTAGCGGACCGCGAGCACCACGGCGAGCAGCGCGAACGGCACGTTCAGCAGGAACACCGAGCGCCAGCCGGTGCCGAACAGGTCGGCGGCGACCAGCATCCCGCCGAGCACCTGCCCGATCACCACCGAGATCCCGCCGACGGCGCCGTAGACGCTGAGCGCGCGGCCGCGCCGGGCGCCCTCGGTGGCGGCGGTGATGGTGCCGAGCACCTGCGGGATCAGCAGTGCGGCCGAGGCGCCTTGGGCGGCCCGGGCGGCGACCAGGGACCACGCGCCGGGGGCGAGGCCGCAGGCCAGCGAGGTGAGGGCGAAGGCGACGGCGCCGATGACGAAGAGCCGGCGGCGGCCGTAGCTGTCGCCGAGGCGTCCGCCGAGGACGAGCAGGACGGCGAAGGCGATGCCGTAGCCGGCGGCGACCAGTTCCAGGACGGCGGGTCCGGCGGCCAGGTCGTGGTCGATGGTGGGCAGGGCGACGTTGACGATGAAGAAGTCGAGCATCGGCAGGAAGGCGCCGAGCAGGACGGTGACCAGTCCGGCGGTGCCGAGGGTGGCGGCGGGACCGGTGGAGCCGATGGCGGGACCGGCAGGACCGGTAGGACCGGTGGAGCCGGCCGGCCCGGTGCCGGAGGTACGGGCGGCCGCGGTGCCCGGGGTGGTGGCGGCGCGGCTCGATGCGGGGGCGACGGTGAGTGGTTGGGTCACGGGTCCTACGATCCGCCGCGCCGTACCCTGGTACCAGAGTGTGGTTATCCAGGTATAAGAAGTACCTGGCAACAGGCTTACGGCTGGCGCATGCTGGGGAGCATGAGCCTGATGACCCCCGCCGCGCAAGACGCCGCGCACAGCGCCGCACAGCGCCGGAGCGCCCCCGGCGACGCCCGTCGGCACGAGCTGGCCGCTTTCCTGCGCAGCCGTCGCGAGCGCCTCGGGCCCGAGCAGGTGGGCCTGCCGATGACCGGCCGCCGCCGGACACCGGGGCTGCGCCGGGAGGAGGTCGCCCAGCTCGCCGCGGTCGGGGTGACCTGGTACACGTGGCTGGAGCAGGCGCGGGACATCCAGGTGTCGGCCCAGGTGCTGGACGCGGTGGCCCGGGCGCTGCTGCTGGACCCGAGCGAGCGCGCCCACCTGTTCACCCTGGCCGGCACGGACGACCCGGCGCCGGTGAAGGAGTGCCCCTCGGTGACCCCGAGTGTGCGGCTGCTGCTGGAGCGGCTGGCGCCGTACCCCGCCGTGGTGCTCAACTCCCGCTACCAGGTGCTGGCGTACAACGCCCAGTACACCGCGGTCGTCGGCGACCTCGACCGGATGGCTCCCGAGGACCGGAACCTGATGTGGATGGCGTTCACGCCCTCGCAGTTCCGCGAGGTGCTGATCGACTACCGCACCGAGCGCCTCGGCATGGTGGCCCGGTTCCGTTCGGCGATGGCCGACCACAGCTCGGAGCCGGCCTGGAAGGCGTTGCTGGCCCGGCTGCTCAAGGCCTCTCCGGACTTCGCGGAGGTCTGGCAGCGGCACGACGTGATGCGGCCGGGCAACGGGATCAAGCGCTTCCAGGTGCCGGACGTCGGGCTGCTGCGCTGCGAGTACACCAACTTCTGGCTCAGCCCGCAGCTGGGGACACGGATGATCACGTACACCCCGCTGGACGACGAGACCCGCGCGCTGATGGACCGCCTGCCCACCGGGGCCTAGGGAGTGCCTCGGGCTCGCGTCGGCCGGGCGGCGTCGACGTGCCTCAGCCCCGTACCGCCGCGTCCCGCCCGAGCCGCAGGCACACCACGGCGAGCGGCAGTTCTATGCAGGAGGCCATGACCAGCGCGGCGAGCACCGCGTGGCCCGGCCCGGCGCAGGCGATGTCGGCCAGCGCGTCCCCGGTGAGCAGCAGGGCCACCGCCGCGCCCGCCCACAGCGCGGCGGGGCTGCGGCGGCGCAGCAGCGCGTCCAGCGAGAGCAGGGCGGCGAACTCGGTGAGGTCGAGCACGACCCACGGGGTCTCGTGGCAGACGGCGAGGACCGCCAGCCAGGGCAGCAGCGCGACCGCGGCCAGGACCGGGACCTGGGCGAAGCGCGCGGGCAGGACGGACGAACGGGCGGGGCCGAGGGCAAGGGCGAAGGTGCCGCTCACGCCGCACCCCGGCCGCGCTCCCGGACCCGCTCCAGCGGCAGCCGCTCGGCGGCCCCGCCCGCCGTGTGCTCGACCCGCACGGCGTCGAACGGCCCCTCGGCCCAGGCGACCCAGAACCGGTCGGCCACCGTGACCGCCTCGGCCGTCGAGCACACCCGGCGGAACGGCCGCCGCCCGGTGAACACCACCGCGGGCGCCGTGCCGTCGGCCGCCAGCCGGCCCCAGGCCAGCACGTGCCGGCTCCGCCCGGCGGAGGGGCAGTGCCGGGCCCCGCGCAGCAGGTGCGGGGTGAGCCGGGCGGCGACCAGGACGTCGGCCAACTCCCCGTACTGGTACAGCTCCAGTGCGGCGCGGCCGCGGCCGGACGCGACGCAGCGGACCGACCAGGGGCCGGCCCCGGCGGGCAGCGCGCCCTCCGGCAGCTCCCCTTCCTGCAGCGTCTCCTCCGGCAGGGCTCCTGTCGGCAGCGCCCGCTCCGGCAGCGCCTCCTGGGCCGCCGCCGCTCCGGCGGCACTCCCGGGGCCGGGCCGCCCGTGCGGCGGAGTGGCGGAGTGCGATGCAGTGCTCGTCATGCCCTCAAGCCTTCCGCCCGGACCCCCCTCCTGTCGGTGGTGCTCCACACCGAATCGGGGGTGTAGCTAGCTACACCCCCATCGGGAACCCCCCTTCATGGCGGCTCGTGATCACCGGGCCCTACGCTGTCGGCCATGCCCTCCACCACGTTGCGCCGAGCGTTCGTCAGGAGCCTCCGGCGCCCCCCGTGGTCGCCCGAGGTCTGGCGGGACGTCCGCTTCACCGCCGCCGGGATACCCGTGGCGCTGCCGGTCTGGCTGGCCGTCACCGAGTCGAAGCTGCTCTTCCCGGTGCTCGCCGCCGTCCTGCTCTGCACCCACCCGCTGACCGCCGTCCAGCGCGGCCGGCTGCGCGCCCTGTACGGGGTGGAGGTGCCGCCGCTGCGCCCGCCGACGGGGCGCCGGGTCTGGCTGCTCGGGGTGACCTGGCGCCAGGTCCTCCACCACCTGGTGGCCGGCCCGCTGCTGGCGGCGGGCGCCCTGGTGGTGCTGTACGCCTGGGCGGCCGCCGTGGTGCTGGCCACCGTGTACGGCTGGATCTGGCTGCTGCCCGCCGGCACCGCGCTGCGCACCGGCCTGGCCGGGGAGGACGTCCTGCTCACCCTCGGCGGGGTGCTGCTGCTGGCGGTGCTCCCGCTGTCGGGCACCCAGCTGGCCCGGCTGGAGGTGTGGGTGGCCCGGCGGCTGCTCGGCCCGGACCGGGCGGAGGCGCTGGAGCGGCGGGTCGAGGAGATCGCCGAGAGCCGGGCCGGCCTGGTCGACGCGGTGGACGCCGAGCGCCGCCGGATCGAGCGCGACCTGCACGACGGCGCCCAGCAGCGGCTCACCTCCCTCGCGATGAACCTGGGCCTGGCCCGGCGCACCCTCAAGGACGTGCCGCCCGAGGTGATGCAGGTGATCATCGACGCGCACGAGGAGGCCCAGGCGGCCATCGACGAGCTGCGCGACCTGGTCCGCGGCCTGCACCCCGCCGTCCTGGAGGACCGCGGCCTGGACGCGGCGCTGTCCGGCATCGCCGCCCGGGCCCCGTTGCCGGTGCACCTGGACGTCGACCTCTCCGAGCAGATCGCCCCGACCGTCGAGGCGGTCGCCTACTTCACCGTCTCCGAGGCGCTCACCAACGTGGCCAAGCACGCCAGGGCCCGCCGGGTCGACCTCTCGGTGCGGACGACCGGCGGCCGGCTGCGCCTGGTCATCAGCGACGACGGCGTGGGCGGCGCGGACGCCTCGCGCGGCACCGGGCTCACCGGTCTGCGCAAGCGCGCCGCCTCGGTCGACGGCACGATGTCCGTTCTCAGCCCCCTCGGGGGCCCCACCACCATCACCGTGGAGTTGCCGTGCGCGCTGTGATCGCCGAGGACTCGGTCCTGCTGAGGGTCGGCCTGGTCAAGGTCCTGGAGGCGGTGGGCTTCGAGGTCGTGGCCGCCGTCGGGGACGCCACCGAACTGCTGGCCGCCGTCGAGGAGCACCGCCCGAAGGTGGTGGTGGCCGACGTCCGGATGCCCCCGGGCTTCCACGACGAGGGGGTGAAGGCGGCGATGGTGATCCGCCGGCAGTGGCCGGACACCGCCGTCCTGCTGCTCTCCCAGTTCGTGGAGGAGCGCTACGCCGCGGACCTGCTGGCGACCAACACCAGCGGCGTCGGCTACCTGCTCAAGCAGCGGGTCGCCAACGTCGACGACTTCGTGGACGCGCTCCAGCGGGTCGCCGAGGGCGGCACCGCGCTGGACCCGGAGGTGGTCGCCCAGCTGCTGGTGCGCCGCCGGCACCGGGACCCGGTGGAGAAGCTGACCCCGCGCGAGCGCGACGTGCTCGCCCTGATGGCGGAGGGCCGCTCCAACGCGGCGATCGCCGGCTCGCTGGTGGTCAGCGACAGCGCGGTGGCCAAGCACATCAACTCGATCTTCACCAAGCTCGAACTGCCGCAGGCCGAGGACAGCCACCGCCGGGTGATGGCGGTGCTGCGCTTCCTGGAGGTCGGGTAGCGGTGAAGGGGGTGAAGGGCTGGCGGGCCACCGGGACGCTCGTGATCGTCCTGGTCATGATCGGTGCCGGACTGCAGACCTGGTCGATGGCGGTGCAGCAGCGCACCAGCAGCAGTCGGCCGTACGACGAGGAGATCCACCGGGTCCAGCTGGAGACCGGCCCCGCGTCGGTCCGGGTGCGGGCCGGACGGGAGGGCCACGTGGTGGTCCGGCAGAGCCTGGACTGGCTGGTGCGCAAGCCGGTGGTGTCCGCCGTCTTCGACAAGGGCGTGCTCACGGTCGGGATGCACTGCCGGCTGGTCCTGCCGTTCGTGGACCTCGGCTGCGGTGCCGAGATCGAGCTGGAGGTGCCGGCCGCGACCGAGGTGTCCGGCTCGGTGACCTCCGGCTCCGTCCAGGTGGAGGGCCTGAGCGGGGACGTGAAGCTGGAGCTGACCTCCGGCCAGCTGCTGCTGTCCGACACCTCCGGGAACGTGACCGTGCACGCCACCTCCGGTCTGGTGCAGGGCACCAACCTGAGCGCCCCGCGGTTGACGGCGCAGCTCACCTCGGGCTCGGTGCAGCTGAGCTTCGCGAGGGCTCCGCGCGAGGTGGACGCCACGGCCACCTCCGGCTCGGTGGAGATGAGCCTGCCGAAGGACAGTCGCTACGCCGTCTCCAGCGAGGTCGGCAGCGGCAACGGCCGGATCGACCCGGGGCTGGCGGACTCGGCGAGCCCGAACCGGGTGCACGCCGCGGTCACCTCCGGGTCGATCTCCATCGCTCCGGCGCCGGCCTCGTCGGCGCCCACCGCCCCGGCGGCTCCGTCGGCCTCGTCGGCCCCGTAGCGGAGGCGGCCCGTTCCGGAGGCGTCCGGCCGAGGAGGTGGCCGGTAGCGGAGGTGGCCGGTGGCGGAGGCGGCCGGTAAGGGGAGGCGGCCGGTGGTGGAGGCGCCCCGTACCGGGGGAGCCCCGGCGCGGGCGGAGGCCGCTCACCCGGGTGGGGGACAATGGAGAGTCCCGTCCCCACCACCCGAGGTCAGCCGCGCATGACAGTCACGCCCGCACCCACCGCGTCCGGCACCGAGTTCGCGCCGCTCGACATCGGCCCGATCCAGGTGTGGCCGCCCGTCGTGCTGGCGCCGATGGCCGGTATCACCAACGCGCCGTTCCGCACCCTGTGCCGCGAGCAGAGCGGCGGCAAGGGGCTGTACGTCTCGGAGATGATCACCACCCGGGCGCTGGTCGAGCGCAACGCCAAGACCATGCAGCTGATCAAGTTCGACCCGAGCGAGAAGCCGCGCTCCATCCAGCTGTACGGGGTGGACCCGGTGACCGTCGGCAAGGCCGCCCGGATGATCTCCGAGGAGGGCCTGGCCGACCACATCGACCTCAACTTCGGCTGCCCCGTCCCCAAGGTCACCCGCAAGGGCGGCGGCTCGGCGCTGCCGTACAAGCGCAACCTGCTGCGCGAGATCCTGCGCGAGGCCGTCGCCAACGCGGGCGACCTGCCGGTGACCATGAAGATGCGCAAGGGCATCGACGACGACCACCTCACCTACCTGGACGCCGGCCGGATCGGCGCCGAGGAGGGGGTGGCCGCGATCGCCCTGCACGGGCGCACCGCCGCCCAGCACTACGGCGGCACGGCCGACTGGTCGGCGATCGCCCGGCTGCGCGAGTCCGTCCCGGCGCACATCCCGGTGCTGGGCAACGGGGACATCTGGTCGGCCGACGACGCGCTGCGGATGATGCGCGAGACCGGCTGCGACGGCGTGGTGGTGGGCCGCGGCTGCCTGGGCCGGCCGTGGCTGTTCAAGGACCTGGTCGCGATCTTCGAGGGCGACGTGGACTACGCCCGCCCCGACTTCGGCTACGTGGCCGCGGCGATGGTGCGGCACGCGCAGCTGCTCGGCGAGTGGCTGGGCGACGAGGCGCGCGGCGTGATCGACTTCCGCAAGCACGTCGCCTGGTACACCAAGGGCTTCTCGGTCGGCTCCGAGCTGCGGGTGCGGCTGGCCGGCTCCTCCTCGTTGGCCGAACTGGCCGAAACCCTCGCCCAGGTGGAGCAGTCCCAGGGCTGGCCGGACGGTGCGGACGGCCCGCGCGGGCGGACCAGCGGCAACAACCGGGTGGTCCTGCCGGAGGGCTGGTTGGACGATCCGTACGACTGCGCCCGCCCGGGTGCTGACGCCGAATCGGACACCTCCGGCGGATGATCTGTACGACCTGGCGAAAATGACCCGTTCGGGTCGATGGCCACCTGGTCCCAGCCCTCTTGTCCATCCTGGACAAGAGGGCTCCTTTTCGGCGTCCGAACATCACGGAGCGGGCACGTTTCTGGACGCAGTGCGACGATCGGCGCAGGCGCTCTACGTTCGACCGGTGAGACGCTCTGGTGACGCTTGCCACACGCGGTGGGGGCTGACGGCCGGTCAGTGGACGAAATGGACAGGTCGGCTGTGAATCGCTTCCCGAAGTCGGTCGACCGGTGATCGGGCGATCCGGGTGCAGGAAATCAAGCCGGGGCAACGCCATGGACCCGCGGTCGCTACGGTGCGTCCGGATCGCACGATCTTCGCGGGTGCATGCCTTCAAGAGTTGAATGCTTGCTCGCGTCAGGCGGACGATTTCACCAACAGAGGTGAACGCCTTTATGTGCTTTCGATCTAGCGGGTTACCGCTGGGTACCAGCCTCGGGTGGCCTATTCAGGGCAGAGAAGTGCCTTCGAAATGGGTATGTTCTCCGGCGTCAGGGCAACCGCGTACGAGGAGACCGACCCGTGCCGTCCCAGCAGAAGTTTGTTTACTCCTTCACCGAAGGAAACAAGGACCTCAAGGATCTTCTTGGCGGCAAGGGCGCGAACCTGGCCGAGATGACCAACCTGGGCCTCCCCGTCCCTCCGGGGTTCACCATCACCACCGAGGCCTGCAAGGTCTTCCTGGAGACCGGCAGCGAGCCGTCCTCCCTGCACGAGGAGATCAGCGCCCACCTGGACGCCCTCGAGCAGGAGATGGGCAAGAAGCTCGGCCAGGCCGACAACCCCCTCCTGGTCTCGGTCCGCTCCGGCGCGAAGTTCTCCATGCCCGGCATGATGGACACCGTCCTCAACATCGGTCTCTCCGACGCCTCGGTGGTCGGCCTCGTCGCCCAGTCCGGCAATGAGCGCTTCGCCTGGGACTCCTACCGCCGCCTGGTCCAGATGTTCGGCAAGACCGTGCTGGGCGTCGACGGCGAGCTGTTCGAGGAGGCCCTGGACGAGGCCAAGCACGCCAAGGGCACCGTCAACGACCTGGACCTGGACGCCGCCGACCTCAAGACGCTGGTCGAGGTGTTCAAGGGCATCGTCGAGCGCGAGACGGGCCGGGCCTTCCCGCAGGACCCGCGCGAGCAGATGGACCTCGCCATCCACGCCGTCTTCCACTCCTGGAACGGCGACCGCGCCCGGCTGTACCGCCGCCAGGAGCGCATCCCGAACGACCTGGGCACCGCGGTCAACGTCTGCAGCATGGTCTTCGGCAACCTCGGCGAGGACTCCGGCACCGGCGTCGCCTTCACCCGCGACCCCTCCACCGGCACCCAGGGCGTCTACGGCGACTACCTGTCCAACGCCCAGGGCGAGGACGTCGTCGCCGGCATCCGCAACACGCTGCAGCTGTCCGAGCTGGAGAAGCTCGACAAGAAGTCGTACGACGAGCTGATGGCGATCATGCAGACGCTCGAGAACCACTACCGCGACCTCTGCGACATCGAGTTCACCATCGAGCGCGGCAAGCTCTGGATGCTCCAGACCCGGGTCGGCAAGCGCACCGCCGCGGCCGCCTTCCGGATCGCCGTCCAGCTGGTCGACCAGGGCCTGATCGACCTGGACGAGGCCCTGATGCGGGTCACCGGCGGCCAGCTCTCGCAGCTGATGTTCCCGCGCTTCGCCCCCGACTCCGAGTCGAAGCAGATCGCCAGGGGCCTCGCCGCCTCGCCCGGCGCCGCGATCGGCAAGATCGTCTTCGACTCCTACACCGCGGTGAAGTGGTCGCGCTCCGGCGAGAAGGTCATCCTGGTCCGCCGCGAGACCAACCCGGACGACCTGGACGGCATGATCGCCGCCGAGGGCATCCTCACCTCGCGCGGCGGCAAGACCTCGCACGCCGCCGTCGTCGCCCGCGGCATGGGCAAGACCTGCGTCTGCGGCGCCGAGGAGCTGGAGGTCGACACCAAGCGCCGCCGGATGACCACCGCCGACGGCCTGGTGCTGGAGGAGGGCGACGTCGTCTCGATCGACGGCGCGACCGGCAAGGTCTACCTCGGCGAGGTACCCGTGCTCCCCTCCGCGGTGGTGGAGTACTTCGAGGGCACCCTGCACGCCGGCGCCGACGTCCAGGGCGGCCTCGTCCAGGCCGTGCACCGGCTGATGTCCCACGCCGACGGCCGCCGCCGCCTCGCGGTGCGCGCCAACGCCGACAACGCCGAGGACGGCGGGCGCGCCCGCCGCTACGGCGCCCAGGGCATCGGCCTGTGCCGCACCGAGCACATGTTCCTCGGCGAGGAGCGCCGCAAGGAGGTCGAGCACCTGATCCTGGCGGACAACGACAAGGACCGCGAGCTCGCCCTCTCCACCCTGCTGCCGCTGCAGAAGGGCGACTTCCTGGAGCTCTTCCAGGCGATGGACGGCCTGCCGGTCACCGTCCGGCTGCTCGACCCGCCGCTGCACGAGTTCCTGCCGGACATCACCGAGCTGTCGGTGCGCGTCGCCCTCGCCGAGGCCCGCAAGGACCCGAACGAGAACGACCTGCGCCTGCTCCAGGCGGTGCACAAGCTGCACGAGCAGAACCCGATGCTCGGCCTGCGCGGCGTCCGCCTCGGCCTGGTCATCCCCGGCCTGTTCGGCATGCAGGTCCGGGCCATCGCCGAGGCCGCCGCCGAGCGCCGGCTGGCCGGCGGGGACCCGCGCCCCGAGGTGATGATCCCGCTGGTCGGCACCGTCCAGGAGCTGGAGCTGGTCCGCGACGAGTGCGAGCGGGTGCTCGCCGAGGTCGCCCGGACCACCGGCGTCAAGCTGGACATCAAGCTCGGCACCATGATCGAGCTGCCGCGCGCCGCGGTGACCGCCGGGCAGATCGCCGAGGCCGCCGAGTTCTTCTCCTTCGGCACCAACGACCTGACCCAGACGGTCTGGGGCTTCTCCCGGGACGACGTGGAGGCCTCGTTCTTCACCGCCTACCTGGAGAAGGGCATCTTCGGGGTCTCCCCGTTCGAGACCATCGACCGCGACGGCGTCGGCTCGCTGGTCAAGCACGCCGTCGAGGCCGGCCGGGCGACCCGCCCCGACCTCAAGCTCGGCGTCTGCGGCGAGCACGGCGGCGACCCGGACTCGGTCCACTTCTTCCACGAGGTGGGGCTGGACTACGTCTCCTGCTCCCCCTTCCGGATCCCGGTGGCGCGCCTGGAGGCAGGCCGCGCCGCCATCGAGACGGCGGGCAGCGACTCGCGCTGAGGAGGGTAGGCATCCCCACCTCACGCGCGGGCACGACTGACCGCTTCCCCTCCCGTCGGGAGGGCGTACACCGGAGCTCGGCGCAGGAGAACCGGCGTACGTGACACGGCCGGGCGGGAACGGACAACGGCGTCCGTTCCCGCCCGGCCGTACGTCCGCGTACGGACCGGCGCACCGGACGGTGTGGCGGCGGCCACGTGTGTAGCTGGCCCGGCCCGGCCCGGCCGCCTGCCAAGCTGGACCGCATGACCAACCGCAGAAACCCGCTCGTGGCCGTGGCCGTGCTGATCCTGGCGGTCCTGGCCGGGGCCGGGTACCTCCTCGCCAACCAGGGGAGCGGCCACCCCAAGGCCGCCGCGAGCGCCACCACGAGCGCGGCCGCCGGTGCCACGACGTCCGGGGCCACGGCGCCCAAGCCCTCGGCCCCCAAGCCGAGCCCGCCCGCCGGGGGCGCCGGCACCACCCCCGCCGCGGCCGGCACCTGGGTCCCGACCGACCCGGCCATGGCCGACGTCTGCCGCACCAAGCTCCCCAGCCAGGCCCAGGACACCCTCGGCCTGATCGCCAAGGGCGGCCCCTACCCGTACAACCGCGACGGCATCGTCTTCGAGAACCGCGAGAGCCGCCTCCCCAAGAAGTCCGGCGGCTACTACCACGAGTACACCGTCGTCACCCCCGGCTCCAACGACCGCGGCACCCGCCGCGTGGTGACCGGCGACTCCGGCGAGCAGTACTGGTCCGCCGACCACTACGCCACCTTCCAGGAGATCGACTCCCGCTGCTGAGCCGGGCCTCGGCAGCCCTCGCCGCGTCCCTCACCGGGCCCGGCGCCAGGTGACGCGGGGGTGGGGGGCGTGCGGGCCGGTGGTGACCAGGGCGGTCAGCTCGTGGAGCACCGGGGCCGGGTCGCGGCGGAGCTGGACCGGGGTGGTGCGGACCACCGGGAGGCCGGCGGCGGTGAGGCGGTTGGCGCGGGCGAGGCCCCGTTCGTGCTCGGCGGGGCGCAGGTGCCAGGCGCGGGAGTCGATCTCCAGGGCCACGCAGGCGTGCGGCCAGTAGGCGTCCGGGACGGCGAGGAAGCGGCCGTCCAGGAAGAGCACCGGGTTCCACAGCGGCTCCGGCAGCCCCGCGTGCGCCAGCAGTTCGCGGGCCTCGCCCTCCACCACCGACCGCACCCCGACCGTCAGGTCCTCCACCACCCGGGCCACCTGGGGCAGTCCGAGCGCACCCGGGCGGGACAGCAACTGGTCGAGCAGCTCGCCGAGTTCGCAGTGCCGCCGCTGGACGGCCTCCGCGCACAGCGCCCGGAACCGGCGCTGCCCGGTCTCCCCCGGCGCGAGGTCGGCCAGCGCCCGGGCGACGGTGGTGCTCCACAGCCCGTCGTCCCGCTCGAAGCCGCCCGGCATCGCCCCGGAGGCCCGGTGGATCCGGACGAACTCCCTGTCCCCGACCCGCCGTTGAGTCGGGATCAGGATGTCGACCGCGTTCAGGTCGGACGGGTGCCCGGCGCTCGGCAGCCCGGCCTCGGCCAGCACAGCGAAGCCGGTCAGCAGCACCTCCCCGGCCCGCGGGTCGCGGCCCTTCGGCGTCGCGTACGCCAGCGCGGCCCGCAGCTTCTGGTGGAACGTCAACCGGCCGCTCTGGAGGCAGATCACCCGGGGCAGGACCTGTTGCCAGGGCCCGCCCGGCCGCAGCCGGTGGGCGATGGTGCCGGAGGGCACCCCGAGCCGGCGCAGCTGCGCCCGGGTGGCGATGTGCTGCTGGTCGGCGCCGAGCAGGGCGACCGGGTCGAGGGGGTTCGCGCGGGTCATGCCCCGGTGCCTGCCCGCCGGAATCGGAGGTATGCGAAACATCCCCCGTCGGTGGGGATGCCGGCCACGGGTGTTGACGGGACGGCGGTCAACCCGCTGAGCTGGAGGGCATATGACCATTCCATCCACGCACACCGGCCCCGCGCTGGACTCCCTCAACGGCCTCTCCGTGGGCGACGCCCTCGGCGCCCAGATGTTCGTCCCGGAAACCGCCCGGGCCCACCTCGCCGCCCGCACCGAACCGCCCGGTCCCTGGCCCTGGACCGACGACACCGAGATGGCCTGCTCGGTCCACGCTGCCCACACCGAGCGCGGCGCGATCGACACCTTCGACCTCACCCACGCCTTCGCCCTCCGCCACGACTTCGACCGCGGCTACGGCCCGGCCGCCAACCGGCTGCTCCGGCTGGTCCGCGAGGGCGGCGACGCCCGGCGGCTGGCCGCCGAACTCTTCGACGGCCAGGGCTCGTACGGCAACGGCGCCGCGATGCGGGTCGCCCCGCTGGGGGCCGCGTACGCCGAGGACCCGGCCGCCGTCGTCCGGCCCGCCGCCGACACCGCCGTCATCACCCACACCCACCCGCAGGCCGTGGACGGCGCGATCGCGGTCGCGGTGGCGGCCGCGTACGCGGTGCGGGCGCGGGCGGAGGCCATGACGCCGGAGGCCTTCCTGGCGGCGGTCGCCGACCTCACCCCGAACGGGGCGGTCAGGGACGGCCTGGAGGAGGCCCGCGGGCTGCTCGCCCGGCCGGACTTCCGGCTCGCCGCGCAGGTGCTCGGCAACGGCAGCCGGACCTCCGCGGCCGACACCGTCCCGTACGCCCTGTGGTGCGCCGCCCGGAACCTGGCCGACTACCGCACCGCCGTGTGGGAGGCGGTCGCGGTCGGCGGCGACATGGACACCGTCGCCGCCATCACCGGGGGAGTGGTGGCGGCGCACACCGGCACCGGAGGCATTCCGCGGGCCTGGCTGGCCGCCCGGGAGCCGCTGCCCGCGTGGGCGTTCCCGGAGCCGGGCGGCATCCGCGCGGCCGGGGAACCGCACCTGACGCCGATCCGCCTGCCCCGCCCGCACCCGGTGCCGGACCTGCTCTGGTCGGACGCCGACTGGGAGCGGATCAGGCGCGGCCTGCGGGCCCGGGACGTGGACGAGCGCTGGGTGTCCGTGGTCTCCGAGGGCGTGCTGCACCTGCACCGCGGCGTGGGCGGCGCGGAGGTCTACCGGGTCCGGGTGGCCCGGGTGCGGGGCGGCTGGCGGCCGGTGGAGGCGCTGGTCGAGGCGCACCCGGGACGCCACCGGGCCTGGGACGACCGCACGACCCTGCCGGCCGTCCTGGGCTTGGCGCGCCTCGGCTACGAGCCGCTCCGGGCCGGCCTCAGACCGTGATCATCAGCTGCCCGGCGCCGCTGCCGCCCTGTCTAAGGCACTCCTGGTTGATCGCCGGATCCGGGGCGCTCGGCGAGGTGGCGGCGGCGATCCGCAGCTCGATGATGTCGCGGACGGCCGGCCACTCGTCGTCGAGGATCGAGTAGAACGCGGTGGAGCGCACCACCCCGTCCAGCCCGCGCGAGTGCGCCCGGCGGACGCCCTCGGAGGTCGCGCCGAGCCGCTCGATGGCGGCGCGCGAGCGCATGTTGCGGGCGTCCGCGCGCATCGAGATCCGCTGCACGCCCCAGGTCTCGAAGGCGTGGCGCAGCATCAGCAGCTTGGCCTCGGTGTTGATGCCGGTGCCTTGGGCGCGCGGCGAGAGCCAGCTGTTGCCGATCTCGGCCGCGTCCGGGACGGCCGTGGCCGGATCGCCGAACGGGACGCCGGGCACGGGCGGCCACACCATCGGGCCCTGCCAGTAGTCGAGTTCCAGGAAGCGGGTGGAGCCGACGACCCGGCCGTCGGCGACGTTCACCGTCGCGAACGGCAGCGACCGTCCCGCGGCCTGGTCGGCGAGCGCCCGCGCGACGTAGTCGCGGGCGGCTTCCAGGCCGTGCGGGACGGGGGTGAAGGCGTAGGTCGTACGGTCCTCGGCGCCGGCCTCGGCGATGGCCTCGGCATGGTGCGCGGCGAGGGGCTCCAGCCGCACGGTGCGGCCGGTGAGGGTGACAGGTACGGGCACGGAACCTTCTGTCCTTCATCGGTCGGAGGGAGCCTCCCGGGCCGGGGTACGGCACGGGGTGCGCTGGACATGGGTACGCCTGGGCCCGGGTCCGTCCGCCGGGTACCCGCGCACGCCGGAGGTCCGGTCGAACGGGGTGGGGGCGGCGGCCCGGAGCGGGCGGCGCGGGGGTGCCGGAACGGACACGGGTCCTCGGACCGGTCCGGCGGGAACAGCGAGGGGACAGTGTGCGTCCGCGAAATGGCCGAAGAGGAGACGAGAGCGCGAAGGGAAGCGGGCGGCCAGGTGAAGGCAAGATGCGTCGTGGGGGCTGGCCGAGCAGCGGACCGGGACGTGGCCGACGGCGTTACGGACGACGTGGCGACGACGCGACGATGCGAGGCAGCGAGAGGACGATACCCGCCAGAAGGCGGTGCGTCACTTCGCGGCACGCGAATGGCCGCGCGGGCCGTTCCGGGGCCCCGCGGACGGGCCTCCCGCGGGGGCGCTACCAGGGCCGTGACCAGGGGCTCTTCGGTCGGGTGCGATCATGGTCCGGAGCGGTCGGCCGAGGCCGTCGGGCGCGCCCCCCGGGGAGCCGTCGGACGGGTACCGGAGCGGCCGTGGAGCGGCTCCGGAACGGCCCCGGCGCGGCCCCGTGGACGTGTCCGTCCGCGGGGCGGGGGCGGGGCGGGGCCGGGGCGGGAATTCCGGCGGCGCCCGGCACGCTGCAGAGGACGAGAAGCCGGTCGACCGGAACGAGCAGGGAACGGGGTTGGGTGCGCGGTGCGTGACTTCCAGGCGTTGTACGAGCTGGATCAGCAGGGCGTGGCCGCCGTCGCCGCGGCCAACGAGCAGTTGCGCGACACCGGTGCCGGCCTCGTGCTGCTCCAGCACTACGAGGGCTTCATGGACGCCGGGGAGGCCGGCGGCCAGGTGGTGGCCCACCTGCTGGAGACGGGCTCGCCGCAGGTCGTGGCCCGCTTCGACCACGACCGTCTGGTGGACTACCGGGCCCGCCGCCCGGCGATGGTCTTCGACCACGACCACTGGACGTCCTACGACCCTCCGGAGATCCTGCTCCAGCTCGTCCACGACGCCGCCGGCGCGCCGTTCCTGCTGCTCAGCGGCCCCGAGCCGGACGTCGAGTGGGAGCGCTTCGCGCGGGCCGTCCGCGAGCTGGTGGAGCGCTTCGAGGTCCGGCTCTCGATCGACTTCCACGGCATCCCGATGGGCGTGCCGCACACCCGCCCGGTCGGCATGACGCCGCACGGCAACCGGCTGGACCTCGCCCCGGGCTACCCGCAGTGGTTCGAGCAGGCGCAGGTGCCGGGCAGCGCCCAGGCGCTGGTGGAGTACCGCCTGGCCGAGGCCGGGTGCGACGTCCTGGGCTTCGCCGTGCACGTCCCGCACTACGTGGCCCGCTCCGCCTACCCGGCGGCGGCCGTGCAGGTCCTGGAGGCGGTGCAGTCCGCCACCGGGCTGGTGCTGCCCGGCACCCGGCTGCGCGAGCAGGTCTCCGAGGTCTACGCCGACATCGAGGAGCAGCTGGCCCAGGGGGACGGCGAGTTGCGCTCGGCGATCCGCGGCATGGAGGGCCAGTACGACGCCGTGGCGGGCGCGGAGGGCCGGGAGAGCCTGCTGGCCGAACCGGTGGACCTGCCCTCGGCGGACGAACTGGGGCGGCGCTTCGAGCAGTTCCTGGCCGAGCACGAGCGCGGCGCGGAGTAGTCGACGCGGAGCGGCCGACGCGCACGCGGTTTCGTGGTGCGCCGGCCGGAGAGGGCGCGCGGAAGCGGTCGGAAGCCGGTGCCCGGACGGCCCCGGGGTCGGTTTCCGGCCGGTTCGGGCCCGCCGGAAGGCGATTCGGCCGGGGCGGGAGTCATCGGCCGGGACCGTTCGTTGGCCCCTGATGTGCCCGGGGGACGGGCCGCCGCAAGGAGCCGACCGTGAACCGTATCCCCGGGGGGAGACCATGCCGAGGACCGTACGCCCGACCATCGCCCTGACCGTCGGACTGGCCGCAGCGCTGCTGGCCGGCTGCACCGACAACACCGGCTCGGACAGCGGGACGGGCGGCGCCGCGGGTGCGGCGTCCGACCGCGCGCGGGCCGGCGCGGCCGCGTCGCCGACCGCCGCCCCGCCGCCCACTGGCCCGTACGTCGCGCTCGGCGACTCGTACACCGCGGGGATGAAGATCGCCCCGCAGGTCGGCGAGCCGGGCGCCTGCTACCGCTCCGGGGCCAACTACCCGTCCCTGGTGGCGAAGGGGCTCTCGCTCGCCGCCGACCAGTTCAAGGACGTCAGCTGCAGCGGCGCCCGCACCGGGGACCTGACCGGCCCGCAGAAGGTCGCCGACGGCACCAACCCGGCCCAGCTGGACGCGCTCACCGCGGACACCCGGCTGGTCACCCTGGGGATCGGCGGCAACGACGCCGGCTTCATCGAGGTCGTGACGGAGTGCGCCAAGGCCAACCTGGTGGACATCGTCAAGGGCGTGATCAGCGACAGCGCGGACCGGATCAGCGACTCGCCCTGCCGCGACCACTACGCCGCCGGCAGCGGCACCGACGAGGTCCAGCGCAAGGTGGACGCGGCCGGCGACCGGATCGGCCAGGTGCTCCAGGACGTCAAGAAGCGCTCCCCGAAGGCCAAGGTGTACGTGATCGGCTACCCGGGGCTGCTCCCGGCCGACCCGGCGAGCTGCCTGCCGGTGCTGGGCAACGCGGTGGCCGCCTCCGACCTCGCCTTCCTGGTGGAGAAGCAGCAGCAGCTCAACGGCATGCTCAAGAAGCGCGCGGACGCGGCCGGCGCGGTCTTCGTCGACCTCGCCGGGCCCTCGGCCGGGCACGACATGTGCGCGGGGGAGGACAAGCGCTGGGTGGAGCCGCCGCTCCCGGCCCAGGGGTCGGCGCCGATCCACCCCAACGCCAAGGGGCAGGAGGCGATGTCCGGGGTGGTCCTGAAGGCGATCAAGGGCTGAGGACGCCCGCGCCGGGGCGCGGGACGGAGGGGGCGCGAGGGGTGCGCGGGCCGGGTGGGGCCGACCCACCGGGGCGGGCACCCGCGCGCCGCGCACCGTTCACGCCCCGGCCCGCACCCCTTCGTGCGCGGCACACCCCGCGTGTCGGGGGCGCGGCGTACGGTGAAGGACATATGGACGACACCACGCACCGCCTCGCCGCCCCGATCACGTACGACCACGCCGCCGAGGCCCGCTGGGTCCCCGAACCCGACAAGCGCCCGGGCCGTACGGCCTTCCAGCGGGACCGCGCCCGGGTGCTGCACTCGGCGGCGCTGCGCCGGCTGGCCGGCACCACCCAGGTGGTCGCCCCGATGCGCAGCGACTTCCCGCGCACCCGCCTCACCCACTCCCTCGAATGCGCCCAGGTCGGGCGGGAGTTGGGCGCCGCCCTGGGCTGTGACCCGGATCTCGTGGAGACCGCCTGCCTGGCCCACGACATCGGCCACCCGCCGTTCGGCCACACCGGCGAGGAGGCCCTCGACCAGGCCGCCGAGGCCTGCGGCGGCTTCGAGGGCAACGCCCAGTCGCTGCGCATCCTGACCCGGCTCGAACCCAAGCGCTTCGCGCCCGAGGGGGAGCAGCCGGCCGTCCGGCTCGCCCCCTGGCCGGGCCGCAGCGTCGGCCTCAACCTGAGCCGGGCCGCCCTCGACGCCGCCGGCAAGTACCCGTGGACCAAGGGCGCCCACCCCACCGACCCGGCCTCCTCCAAGTACGGCGTCTACGCCGACGACCTGCCGGTCTTCCGCTGGCTGCGGGCCGGCTCCCCGGCCGGGCGCAAGTGCTTCGAGGCCACCGTGATGGACTGGTCCGACGACGTGGCCTACTCCACCCACGACGTCGAGGACGGCCTCCAGGCCGGCCACATCGACCCGGCCGTGCTGCGCGCCCCCGGTGAGCGGGCCGAACTCTTCAAGGTCGCCGAGCGCTACGCCCCGGACGCCGAGCCGGAGGAGCTGGCCGCCGCCCTGGACCGGCTGCTCGCCCAGGAGTGGTGGCCCCGCTCCTACGACGGCACCGCCCGGGCCCGGGCCGGGCTCAAGGACCTCACCAGCCAGCTGATCGGCCGCTTCTGCCTGGCCGCCGAGCAGGCCACCCGCGCCCGCTACGGCCCCGGCCGGCTCACCCGCTACGCCGCCGAGCTGGTGGTGCCGAGGGACGTCCGGCTGGAGTGCGCGGTGCTCAAGGCGGTCGCCGTCCGCTTCGTGATGCAGCGCGACGAGCAGGCCCAGCTGCGGGCCCGGCAGCGGATCGTGATCGCCGAGCTGGCGTACGTCCTCACCCAGCGCGCCCCCGACGGGCTGGACCCGGTGTTCGCCGCGATGTACCACGAGGCCGAGGACGACCGCGCCGCCCTGCGCACGGTCGTCGACCAGATCGCCACCCTCACGGACGCCTCCGCCCTGGCCCTGCACGCCAAACTGGTCGGCGCCGCCTGGGCGTAGCCGCCGGGCGCGGCCGCGACGGCTCCGGTGCGGCCGTGCCCCGACCGGGGCCGAGCCCTCGGCGCGGCCGGAATGCCCCGCCGCCCCAGTAGACTTCCGGGGTGGCCGGGCGGATCAGGGACGAAGACGTACAGGCGGTGCGCAGCGCGCTGCCGATCGACGCGGTGGTCGGCGACTACGTACAGCTGACCAACGGTGGCGGTGGCGAGTACAAGGGCGTCTGCCCCTTCCACGACGAGAAGTCCGCCTCCTTCTACGTGAACCCCGCCAAGGGCGTCTTCCACTGCTTCGGCTGCCAGGAGAACGGCGACACCATCGCCTTCCTGATGAAGATCGAGCACTTCACCTTCGCCGAGGCCGTCGAGCGGATGGCCGCCCAGGCCGGCATCACCCTGCGCTACGAGGAGGGCGGCTACAGCCCCCGCCACCAGCAGGGCGAGCGCACCCGGCTGGTCGAGGCGCACAAGGTGGCCTCCGCCTGGTACCAGGAGCAGCTGGCCTCGCCGGAGGCGGAGATCGGCCGCCGCTTCCTGGCCGAGCGCGGCTTCGACGAGGAGGCCGCCAAGACCTTCGGCGTCGGCTACGCTCCCGCGGGCTGGGAGCACCTGGTCCGCTACCTGCGCGGCAAGGGCTTCACCGACAAGGAGATCCTGCTCGGCGGCCTCGCCTCGCAGGGCCAGCGCGGCGGTCTGATCGACCGCTTCCGGGGCCGGCTGGTCTGGCCGATCCGGGACATCGCGGGCGAGGTGGTCGGCTTCGGCGCCCGCCGCCTGCGCGAGGACGACAACGGCCCGAAGTACCTCAACACCCCCGAGACGCCGATCTACAAGAAGTCCCACGTGCTGTACGGGATCGACCTGGCGAAGAAGGAGATCGCCAAGTCGGGCCGCGCGGTGGTGGTCGAGGGCTACACCGACGTGATGGCCTGCCACCTGGCCGGGGTCACCTCGGCGGTGGCGACCTGCGGCACCGCCTTCGCCGAGGACCACATCAAGATCATCCGTCGGCTGCTGATGGACACCTCGCAGTACCGGGGCGAGACCGTCTTCACCTTCGACGGCGACGCGGCCGGGCAGAAGGCCGCCCTGCGCGCCTTCGAGGACGACCAGAAGTTCGCCGCCAAGACCTCCATCGCGGTCAGCCCGGGCGGCATGGACCCGTGCGAGCTGCGCCTGGCCCAGGGCGACGAGGCGGTCAAGCACCTGATCGACAACCCGGTCCCGCTGTTCGAGTTCGCGCTGACCTCGGCGGTCGCCCGGCACCGGGTGGACACCCCGGAGGGGCGCTCGGCGGCGCTGGAGGAGGCGGCCCCGATCGTCGCCAAGATCAAGGACCGCTCGATCCAGCACGAGTACGCCGTCCGCCTGGCCGGCATGCTCGGCATCCTGGACGAGCAGTTCGTCGTCCGCCGGATCTCCCAGCTGGCCCGTTGGGACCGCGAGCGCCAGCAGAACCCGCGCGGCGCGGCCGCCCAGCGCCGCCCCGAGCCGGCCCAGCCGCAGCGCGCCGCGCAGCCCGCCTACCGGCTCAACCCGCGCGACCCGGCCCAGTTCGTCGAGCGGGAGCTGCTCAAGCTGGCGCTCCAGCACCCGGACCTGGTCAGCCCGGCCTTCGACCACTACGGCGAGGACGAGTTCCCGACCCCGCCGTACACCGCCGTCCGGCAGGCCGTCGCCAAGGCCGGCGGCGCCGCGTACGGGGCGACCCTGCCCGACTTCACCAGCGCGGTGCGCGAGGCGGCCCCGGACGACCAGGTGCGCTCGCTGGTCACCGAGTTGACCGTCGAGCCGGTCCGCTCGCGCCGCAAGGCGGACGCGATCTACGCGGGGGAGTTCCTGGTCAAGCTGCGCCTGCTGGCGGTGGACCGGCGGATCACCGAGGTCCGCGGCTACCTCCAGCGGCTCGGCCCCCGGGCCGAGGCCGAGCAGCTGCACGCGGTGCAGACCGAGCTGTGGCAGCTCCAGCAGTACGGGCAGCAGCTGCGCAGCCAGGGCGCGGCGGCGCTGTAGCGCGCCCCGCGGCACCCGCCGCCCGGACGCGGTGTCGGACCCGGCGCCCGAACCCGCGCGCAGAAAGTCGGCGCACGAGTCTCGGCCACGGAGCGTGGCGTACCGCACACTGGAGGGCGTCCCACCTCCGTACTGCGCGGGTCCGCCAGAGTCGCGCCCGCCCCGAGGGGATGCCCGTGGAGCAAGGCGTCGTCGCAGCGACCACCACCAGTACGAGAGCGAACCCCGCCGAACCGGACGGGGAGCAGGACACCCACCACGGCCGGGCCGGGGCGGTGCCCCCGGACGGTGCCCGGATCCCCGCCCAGGGCCTGCCGGAGGGCCATCCGGACAGCCCGGACCCCGAAACCGGGTCCGGCGCCGAGGACCCGGACGAGCGCCGCGGGCCCGCCGACGACACCGGGCCGTCCGCCGACCTGCTGCGCCAGTACCTGCGCGAGATCGGCCGGATCCGCCTGCTCACCGCCGAGGAGGAGGTCGAGCTGGCCCGCCGGGTGGAGGCCGGCGTCTTCGCCGAGGAGCGGCTGAACGGCGACCCGCCGCCGCCCGACCCGCTGGGCGGCGAGCTGGACACCCTGGTGGTGCGGGGCCGGATCGCCAAGCGCCGGCTGATCGAGGCGAACCTGCGGCTGGTCGTCTCCGTCGCCAAGCGCTACGTCGGGCGCGGGCTGACCCTGCTGGACCTGGTCCAGGAGGGCAACCTGGGCCTGATCCGCGCGGTGGAGAAGTTCGACTACACCCGCGGTTTCAAGTTCTCCACGTACGCGACCTGGTGGATCCGGCAGGCGATGAGCCGGGCCCTGGCCGACCAGGCCCGGACGATCCGGGTGCCGGTGCACGTGGTCGAGCTGATCAACCGGGTGGTCCGGGCGAAGCGCGGCCTGCTCCAGGAGCGCGGCCTGGAGCCGACGGCGGCCGAGATCGGCGCCGCCTTGGAGCTGACCGAGGAGCGGGTGCGCGAGCTGCTCCGGCTGGCCCAGGAGCCGATCTCGCTGCACACCCCGGTCGGCGAGGAGGACGACGTCGCGCTCGGGGACCTGATCGAGGACGCCGACGCCGCCTCGCCCGCCGAGTCCGCGACCTTCCTGCTGCTGCGCCAGCACCTGGAGGCCGTCCTGGCCACCCTGGGGGATCGGGAGCGCCAGGTCGTCCAGCTCCGCTACGGGCTGGACGACGGCCGCCCGCGAACGCTGGAGGAGATCGGCGCGGTGTTCGGCGTGACGCGGGAGCGGATCCGCCAGATCGAGTCGAAGACCCTGGTCAAGCTCCGCGACCACGCCTGCGCCGAGCAGCTGCGCGGCTACCTCGACTGAGCCCGGACCCTAGAGCGGGGTCGGCGACGCGGCCGGCGCCGACGGGTCGGTCGGAGTGGGGTCGGCCGGTGTGGCCGGGGCCGGGGTCGTGGACGCGCCCGCGCCGGTGCCCGGCGGGGGAGAGGCGGGCCCGATCGGGATCGGGGTGGAGGCCACCACCATGGCCAGGTCGGAGACGACCGCGGTGCAGTCGTGGCCGGCCGGCTGGTAGCCGCAGACCTGGAAGGTGACGGTCGGGTCCGCCGCGTCCAGCATCGCCGAGTAGTTGTCGTAGCCCCAGTGGATGAGCGCCGTCTCGCTCTCGCCGGTGCCGTCGGTGATCGTCGCGTAGTCCTTCGGCTGGCCCTCGGTGATGGCCGCCCAGGCGGCCCGGCAGGTCTGGCTGTACCGGAGGTAGACGACCACCTTGCCGACCACCTGGGTCTGCAGGGTCCGGGCGTCCTTGCCGCAGCCGGTGGTCTTCGGGTCCTTGTGCGCGCAGCCGACGGCCTGACAGGCCGGGGCGGTGGGCCCGGGCTTGGGAGCGGCGGAGGCACCGGTCGTCGCGGCGGGCCGGTCGGCCGCCGCGGCCTGCCCGTCGTGCCGGCTGATCCGCAGGCCCACCAGGACCAGCAGCAGCGCCAGCGCGGCCGCACCGGAGACCAGTGCCGCCGGGCGCCGCCACCAGACGGCGGGGGCGGGCCCGGGCTCCTGCCCGGCCACCGGCGCCTCCGCGACGGAGACGGCCTCCTCCACGGCGGGCTCCTCGGCGCCCGAGGGCCCGTCAGCGACGGCTTCCGGCCCGGCCACCGCCCGCCGCCACAGCGCCCGCAGCGCGGCCCCGTCGCACTCGACCGCCCCGGCCAGCGCCTCCAGCGCCTGCTCGGTGACGACCCGTTTGCCGTTGAGCCAGCGCTCCCAGGAGGCCCGGCTGTAGTGGGTGCGGGCGGCCAGCTCGGACAGCGACAGTCCGGCGGCGTCCTTGACGGCCCGGAGCTCCTCCGCCAGGCGTCTGGCGGGCTCGGACAGCTCGTCGGGCAGCTGCTTCCAGGCGGAACCCACGGCGGCGCTCCAAACTCGAGAGACGGGGGGCGGGGAACGGGGAACGGGGGAGCGGCAGGGTCCCGGTCCGGGCCGTTCGGCGTCTCCGCTTCTCCAACCTGATCGGCCTGGCGTCCCAAACCCCAGGTCATGGCGCTGAGACGGACGGAAGTGTCTCACAACCCCCGGAGACGCTCGAACATCCATGTGGTCATCGTGCAGAGTTCTCTGGCCGGTGCGGTCCACCCGTCGGTGGAACCGTTCGGACCCCGATCGATCACCCGTCGTCGGTCCGCACCCGCTCCCGGCCCCCACCGGTCCGGGGCAGCCTCGCGGGGGGAGGCTGCCCCGGGTCCGCCGGGATGCTCCGGCGGGGAGGGCGCTTCGCTGCGCCCTCCCCGCTGTGACGTTCTCCCGGTCGTACGACCGGCCGGATGCACGCCCGGCCGCGCGAACGGGGTCAGTGGTGGAAGCCCGGCCGGGGCGGCACCCCGAGCTCCCGGAGCGGGACGGGCTGGCGCCGCAGCTCCGGCAGCAGCCGGTCGAGGTCGGCCAGCAGCAGGTCGGCGAGGTCCCGGGAGAAGCCGTTGCGGCAGACCACCCGGAGCACCGACAGGTCCTCCCGGTTCGCCGGGAAGGTGTACGCGGGGACCTGCCAGCCGCGCTCGCGCAGCCGCCGTGAGACGTCGAACACGTCGAACGGGACGTCCCCCTCGGTGGTGAGGGCGAACACCGGGACCTGGTCGCCCCGGGTCAGCAGCCGGAAGCCGTCCAGCTTCCCGATCCGCCCGGCCAGGTAGGTGGCGACCTCGCGGCAGGCGCCCTGGACGGCCCGGAAGCCCTCCCGGCCGAGCCGCAGGAAGACGTAGTACTGGGCCACCACCTCGGCGCCGGGCCGGGAGAAGTTGAGGGCGAAGGTCGGCATCTCGCCGCCCAGGTAGTTGACCCGGAAGACCAGCTCCTCCGGCAGCGCCGCCCGGTCGCGCCAGAGCGCCCAGCCCACGCCGGGGTACACCAGGCCGTACTTGTGGCCGGAGGTGTTGATCGAGGCCACCCGGGGCAGCCGGAAGTCCCAGACCAGCTCCGGGTCGAGGAAGGGCGCCACCATGGCGCCGGAGGCGCCGTCCACGTGCACCGGGACGTCGGTGCCGGTGCGCTCCTGGTAGGCGTCCAGGGCCGCGCAGATCTCCGCGACCGGCTCGTACGAGCCGTCGAAGGTGGAGCCGAGCACGCCGACCACCCCGATGGTGTCCTCGTCGCACAGGGCGACCGCCCGCTCGGCGTCCAGGTGGAAGCGGGTGCCCTCCATCGGTGCGGTGCGCGCCTCGATCTCCCAGAAGTTGCAGAACTTCTCCCAGCACACCTGCACGTTGACGCCCATCACCAGGTTGGGCCGGGCCCCGGCGGCGTAGCGGTCGGCGTTGCGGTGCATCCAGCGGCGCTTGAGCGCCATGCCGGCCAGCATGCAGGCCTCGCTGGAGCCGGTGGTGGAGCAGCCGACCGCGCCGTCCGGGTCGGGGGCGTGCCAGAGGTCGGCGAGGATCGCCACGCAGCGCCGCTCCAGTTCGGCGGTCTGCGGGTACTCGTCCTTGTCGATCATGTTCTTGTCGAGGCACTCGGTCATCAGCCGGGTGGCCTGGGCCTCCATCGAGGTGGTGACGAAGGTCGCCAGGTTGAGCTTGGCGTTGCCGTCCAGCATCAGCTCGTCGTGGATCAGCTGGTACGCGGTCTCGGCCGCGACGGGGACCTCGCCGAGCCGGTGCAGCGGCGGGGCCAGCTTCATCGCGCCCAGCGGGTCGGCGATGGTCGGGTACGGGCCGATGCTCAGCCGGCGGTCGCCGCCGGCCCCCTTGTGCAGCGCCATGGCGTCCTGCCGTCCTTCGGGTCGGTGGCCGTGTCCCGTCCCACGCTGCCACCGGGTGCCGGGCGACGCATCCGCGCGGTCCGCCGCCCCCGCTCCGGGGCGCGGTCCGTCACCCCCGCTCCGGGGTCAGGCCGCCGCCTCCGGGTGGACCTGGTCGCGGGCGGCCCGGTACTGCTGACGCACCGCCGAGCCGATCGCCAGGTCCTGCTCCCCGTCGGGCTCGACGGTCTCGGCGTCGGGCAGCTCCCACTCCGGGGGCTGCGGGGTGCCGGCCAGCGCCCAGGCGGCCTGCCGGGCGGCCCCGCGGGCGGCGTGCGCGCCGGGCGGCGGCACCACGACCGGGACGCCGAACAGCATCGGGGCGATGTGCCGGACGGCGGGCAGCCGCCCGGCCGTGCCGAGCAGGAACACCCGGTTCACCGGGACGCCCCGGGCGCGCAGCACGTCGAGGGCGTCGGCGATGTTGCAGAGCATGCCCTCGACGGCGGCCCGGGCCAGGTGCTGAGGGGTCATCGCCTCGGCCCGCAGGCCGGTCAGGGTGCCGGCCGCGTGCGGCAGCGCGGGGGTGCGCTCGCCGTCCAGGTACGGCAGCAGCACCAGGCCGTAGGCGCCGGGGGAGGAGTGCAGGGCGAGGTCGCTCAGGCCCTCCAGGTCCCGGCCGAGCAGGGCGGCCGTGGAGCGCAGCACCTGGGCGGCGTTGAGGGTGGCGACCATCGGCAGGTGCCGGCCGCTGGCGTCGGCGAAGGAGGAGACCAGGCCGGACGCGTCGACCACGGCCTCCTCGTGCACCGCGAAGATCGTCCCGGCGCTGCCGAGCGAGACCACCGCGTCGCCCGGGCCGAGGCCCAGGCCCAGCGCGGCGGCCATGTTGTCCCCGGTGCCGGCCGAGATCAGCAGGCCCTCGGGGGTGTGCCCGGCGGGCTCGGCCGGGGGCAGGACGTCGGGCAGTCTGAGCTCGTGGCCGAGCGCCAGCTCCACCAGGTCCTGCCGGTACTCGCCGGTGATCGGCGACCAGTAGCCGGTGCCGGAGGCGTCGCCGCGGTCGGTGGTGCGGCGCTTGGGGTGGCCGAGCAGCTGCCAGACCAGCCAGTCGTGCGGCAGCAGCACCTCGGCGACCCGGCGGGCGTTGGCGGGCTCGAACTCGGCCAGCCAGCGCAGCTTGGCGACGGTGTACGTGGGGGCCGGCACGGAGCCGATCGCGGCCGTCCAGGCTGCCGGGCCGCCGAGGGCGTCCAGCAGTTTGGCGGCGGCGCCGCTGGAGCGCGGGTCGTTCCAGAGGATCGCCGGGCGGACCAGCACCCCGCCCGCGTCGAGGCCGATCATCCCGTGCTGCTGGGCGCTGACCCCGATCGCCCGGACGCTCTCCAGCAGGCCGCCGGTCGCGGCGTCGCCGAGCGAGTGCAGCCAGACCTGGGGGTCGGCCTCGCCCGGGCGCAGGTCCTGGTCCTCGGGGACGGGGTGCGGCGCCTTGCCGGAGCGCAGGACGGCGCCGGTGTCGGCGTCGCACGCGACGATCCTGGTGCGGTTGGTCGAGCTGTCTATCCCCGCGACGATGGCCATGCCGAGATCATGCCTCAGCCCGGCCCCGGACGCGTCCGGGCCGGGCGGCCTGTTGCGGGTTCGCGACCCCGGGGCGGGGTCCGCTTCGCCCAGCTGTCACCGTCCCGTCACGGACGGCGGGTACCCGGCCCGACCGCCCCGGGTGAGGCGGTCGGGCCGGGCCCGGCGCTCACGGCCGGAAGGTCCCCCAGCCGTCGTCCTCCGCCCTGGTGCGGTTGAAGTACGGCACCCGGTCGGTGACGGCGTTCGGCAGCCGGTCGCCGACCCGGCCGGCGACCGCGTCGGCCGCCTTCCCGGCCACCGCACCGGCCTGCTGCCGGGCCCGGTCGGTCGCGTTCTGGACCGTGGGGTTCCGGGCGATCTCCCGGGTGACCTTGGCGATCTGTTCGTAGCGCTGGCGCCCGGCTCGCGAGCCCAGGACGTAGCCGGCCGCGAAACCCACGGCCAACGACAGCTTCCACATGGTCGGATCCACCCTCTCCTGGCGGCCTCTGCCGCATTGCCCTACCCGTACGTCGGGACGGCGAACCGTCCGCGCCCCAGCATCCCCGGCCCCGTCGCCGGGCGCGCGCGGGGCACGCCGGGCGGCGATCCGGGGGCGATCCGGGAAAGCGATTGGCGGACCACCCCCCCGAGTGCGCTAATGTATGTCCCGCAGCGAGCGCCGAGGAGCCCGGGAGACCGGGGCCGAGGCGGGAGCCGATCCCCCATAGCTCAATTGGCAGAGCAGCCGACTGTTAATCGGCAGGTTATTGGTTCGAGTCCAATTGGGGGAGCTCGGGAGAAGGCCCTCCGGGGTCCTGTTCCCGTCCGTGGTACGGAAGTTGGGTACCGCGATCCCGCATAGCTCAATTGGCAGAGCAGCCGACTGTTAATCGGCAGGTTATTGGTTCGAGTCCAATTGCGGGAGCTGCACCGGGCCTGCCCGGTGACTGCTCAGAGCGAAGGCCCCTCGGTCGACCGGGGGGCCTTCGTGTTGTCCCCGTCCGGCTCCGCGGCGTGACGTGCGCGACACCGCCCGCGGGCCCGGGTCGCCGCAGGGCCGGCGCCGGGGGCGGCTCCCGGGTCAGGCGGTCGCCTTCCGGTAGAGCTCGGCGACCCGCTGGTCGAAGGTGACGCTGTACGAGGTGCCGGGGGTCTCCCCGCCCTCCTGGTAGCCGCCGATCACGCCGACCACCGCGCCGTTCGAGGTGACCCACGGGCTGCCGCTGGTGCCGTCGGTGTAGCCGCCGCAGTCGAAGCGCTCCTGGGTGGCGCTCTGCGAGCTGGTGCGGACGGCGCAGGTGATCGGCTCGTCGCTCTCGTTCGGGTAGCCGGTGACCGAGACGGACAGCCCGAAGCCCTGGCCGGTGCCGACCGGGTTGCCGCCGACCGCCTCCTCGACCTGCCGGCCGTCGACCGGGCCCACCGTGACGAAGGCCACGTCGTACTCGGGGTCGTCGCCGGCCGCCCAGCGCGGGTCGACGGTGATCGCCTGCACCGGCCAAGTCCCGTACGGGGTGGACCCGTTGCGGTAGCCGGGGGTGAACACCAGGCCGTCCAGCAGGCCGATCCGGCGGGTCTGCACGCAGTGCGCCGCGGTGACCAGCAGGTTGCCCCGGGGGCTGTGCACCACGCTCGCGGTGCAGGCCCGCGGTCCCTGCGCGGTGTGGATGGAGAGGGTGCCGATCCGGTCCCGGGCGGGGCTCCGCTGCGCGACCTCGGCGCGGGGCGCCGCGTCCTGCCCGCCGCAGGCGGTGCCGGCGGCCAGCAGCAGGGCGGCCAGCGCGACCGTTCGTGCCGTGTGCGCGGGCCGCGCCGGGCGGGAGGCCATCGGGGCTCCGTCTCGTCCTCGGGGCGGGCACCGGGGCCGTGCGTTCCGCCGTTCGTGAGGAAGATCTACCAGGCCGGGCCCGGCGGCGCCACCGCCGGGGTCCCGCCCGCCGCCCGGTCAGCCGGTGGCGCGGTCGTACAGCGCCTGGACGCGGTCGCCGAAGTAGCTGCTGTACGAGGTGTCCGGGCTGTTGCCGCCCTCCTGGTAGCCGCCGATCACGCCGACCACGGTGCCGGTCCTGGTGCTCGGGTCGAAGTCGGTGACCCAGGGGCTGCCGCTGGTGCCGCCGGTGTAGTCGGGGCAGTCGATCCGCAGCTGGGTGGGGCTCTGCTGGAGGGTGGTGTTGGAGCAGGTGATCGGGACGCCGCTGCTGCTCGGGTAGCCGGTGATCTTCACCGGGAGCCGGTAGCCGCGGTTGACGCCCAGTCGGTTGGCGCCGAGCACCTGCTGGACCTGCTGCCCGTTCTGGGCCTGGACGACCGCGAAGGCGACGTCCATGTCCGGGTCGGCGTGGTCGTTCCAGGCGTCGTCCACGGTGACGGCCAGCAGCGGCCAGACGCCGCTGGGGGTGTCGCCGTCGCGGTAGCCGGGGACGAAGACCAGGTCGCCGCGCCGGCCGAGCTTCGGGTCCCAGACGCAGTGGGCGGCGGTGACGACGAGGTTGAGCCCGGCGCTGTCGACCACGCTGGCGGTGCAGAAGTGGTCGCCGGTGGCGTTGCGGGTGAACACCGCGCCGACCAGGCCGTTGAGCACGGTGGGCTTGGCGGTGCGGGTGACGCCGGTGTGCCGGCCGGACGCGCCCTTGAACCGCTGCCGGTTCCAGCCGTGGCTGTTGACGGCGGTGGAGGTGGCGGCGGTGGTGGGTGGTGCGGAGGTGACGGTCGGGGAGCTTCCGCCCGGCCGCGCCGCGGTGGTGCAGCCCGCCGCGGCCAGCACCAGCGCGAGCGCCGCGGCCGCCGCCCCCGTCCCACGTGTCGTCATCCGCCCAGGCTGCCCCGGACGGGTGCCCCGCCGCCACCCGGGCTGCGCCGCCCGGGAGGGGCGCACCGTCGCGCACCCAGGTGCGCCCCCGGCGAGCATCACGGGTGATCGACCGGCTATGCTGCCCGGGACGGCCTCGCTGGGGCCGTCTGCTGCTGCCGTGTCGACGACCGGCGCGCGCGGCGAACCGGGGCGGTAGCTCAGCCGGTTAGAGCAGGGGACTCATAATCCCTTGGTCGTGGGTTCGAGTCCCACCCGCCCCACCTTCTCGATGTGCGACGAGTGTCGTGACGACCCTTCGCGGGCGGGCCGCCGAGCGGGGGCCCCGCCGCCTTTCCACCGCATGCGACGTCGCAGAGTCTAGGCCGCGGCCACCCTCCTTCCCCGTGTGGCGCGCCGGAATTCACCCGCCCGTGGGCATCGGCCCCGACCGTCCCCGACGGCTCTCCGCCGCCTTCTCCGCGGCCGTTCGTCCCCTCCTTCCCGTCACCGGACCCTGGCGCCGCGCGCTCAAAAAGTGATATCACTTTGCCATCGGATGCGGATGCTCGCCGAAGGAGTCGCCCCATGACCACCCCGCCTTTCGCCGTCGAGGACGGTGCCGTCCTGGACCTCCCGGTCCCCAAGATCACCGAACGGGCCATCACCGGGGCGGCCGGCCTGCCGGTCCTCGGCGGCACGCTGCTCGGCCTGCTCGCCGGAGTCGGCTCCTTCGTCGCCGGCGCGGTCCAACTCTCCGGCGGCGGAAAGGGGTTGGGCATCGGGCTGATGGTCCTCGGGCCGGTGCTGCTGCTCGGCTCGGTGGTGCTGATGTGCGGGCTGACGGTGGTCTCGCCCGGACAGGCCCGGGTGGTCCAGCTGCTCGGGCGCTACCGGGGCACCGTCCGCGCCGAGGGCATGACCTGGCTGAACCCCTTCACCAGTCGGCGCCGGATATCCACCCGGATCCGCAACCACGAGACGGAGACCACCAAGGTCAACGACGCGGACGGTAACCCGATCGAGATGGCCGCCGTGGTGGTCTGGCAGGTCGAGGACACCGCGATGGCGGTCTTCGAGGTGGACGACTACGCCGACTTCGTCGCCATCCAGACCGAGACGGCCGTACGGCACATCGCCACCAGCTACCCGTACGACGCCCACCACGAGGGCCAGTTGTCGCTGCGCGACGGCGCGGACGAGATCGCCCGCAAGCTCTCCACCGAGATCGCCGCCCGGGTCGCCGCGGCCGGAGTGCGGGTCATCGAGTCCCGGATCACCAGGCTCGCGTACGCTCCGGAGGTCGCCCAGGTGATGCTCCAGCGCCAGCAGGCCGGGGCCGTGGTGGCGGCGCGCAGGCTGATCGTCGAGGGCGCCGTCGGTATGGTCGAGGAGGCGCTGGACCGGCTCGCCGAACGCGATGTCGTGGAGCTGGACGAGGAGCGCAAGGCCGCCATGGTGAGCAACCTCCTGGTGGTGCTCTGCGGCGACCGCGGCACCCAGCCCGTCGTGAACACGGGCTCCCTCTACCAGTAAGGCGAGGCCTTGGCGACGGAACGGAAGAAGCTCCTGTTGCGACTGGACCCTTCAGTTCACGACGCGCTGGCCCGGTGGGCCGGGGACGAACTGCGCAGCACCAACGCCCAGATCGAGTTCCTGCTCCGCCGCGCCCTCACCGACGCCGGCCGGATGCCCGGCGGCGCGGCCCGGCTCCCCCGGCGCGGACGCCCGCCCAAGGAGAGCCCGCCCGAGGAGAACCCGGAGAGCCGCCCGGAGAGCCCGGAGAGTCCGCAGAGCGGTGGTTCCGCGGCGGACTGACCGCGGCGGGCCGGGCACCGACCGAACGACCGGAGAACGAGATGGACCTGCTCGCCAAACTGCCCAGCAAGCCGCCCGCCGACCTCCCCGTCAACCTGCCCGAGAAGCTGTACCTGCTCGCCTACGACCCGCGGCGCGGGCGGATCACCCGGCAGTCCACCCTCCACCTGGTGCTGCAGGCGGCGGCGCTGACCGAACTGCTGCGCCGCGGACTGGTGCGCGAGGAGGGCCGGACGGCCGTCGCGAGGGTCCGGGACTCCGCCGCCTCGGCCGGCCTCGACCCGTACAGCGCCCACCTGCTGGGCCGGATCCAGGAGAAGCGGCCGCACAGCTGGAGCTGGTGGATCGGCCGCGCCCCCAGCGTCGGTCGTGACCAGCCGGCCCGGCGGATCCGGGAGGGCCTGGCGGAGGCGGGCTGGATCGGCCTCCAGCAGGGCCGGGCGGCCGGGGTGTTCCCGGTCACCCGGGTCACCCTGGACGGGCCCGAGGTGCGCGCGGCGCTGGCGGCCTCCGTCACCGCCGCGCTGAAGGGCCCGCTCAGCCGGGTGGACCCGGCCGACGCGGCGCTGGTGGCCCTGGCCGCCGCGGGGCGGCTGCGCACGGTGCTGGATCCCAAGCAGCGCCGGGAGCACCGAGGCCGGATCGAGAAGCTGTACCCGGCGGCCGGCCCGGTCCCGAAGGCGCTCGGCTCGGCCCTCGCCTGGCGCCAGGCGGGCCACACGGCGGAGATCGCCGTCCTGGGCTGACGGGCCGTCCACGGGGGTGGCGGCCTGTCCCGGGGCGCGGAGCCCGGCCGCCGCACCGGCGGGCCGGGCTCCGCGCGTCCGCCTTATGCTGGCCGGATGCTCGAAGCCGCCCTGCTGCCGACCCCGCTGGTGGACTGCACCGACGAGGCCTTCGCCCGGGCCGGGGTGGAGCTGCGGCTGAAGCGGGACGACCTGCTGCACCCGACCGTCCCCGGCAACAAGTGGCGCAAGCTGGCGCCCAACCTGGCCGCCGCCGTGGAGCGGGGCCACACCCGGCTGCTGACCTTCGGCGGCGCCTACTCGACCCACCTGCGGGCCGTCGCGGCCGCCGCCGGCGCGCTCGGACTGGAGAGCGTGGGGCTGGTCCGCGGCGAGGAGCTGGCCGACCGGCCGCGCAACTGGTCGCTGCGGGCCGCCGAGGCGGCCGGGATGCGGCTGGAGTTCCTGACCCGGGCCGCGTACCGGGAGGCCACCGGCCGGGCCGAGGGGGAGGACGGCGCGGCGGACCCGCTCCGCCGCTGGGGCCCCTGCCTGGTGCTCCCGGAGGGCGGCTCCAACGCCCTGGCCGCCGTCGGCGCGGCCGCGATCCCGGCCGAACTGCCCGACCTCGGCGAGCGGGACGTGGTCTGCTGCCCGGTCGGCACCGGCGGCACCCTGGCCGGCATCGCGGCCGGCCTGCCGGCGGGCGCCCGGGCGCTCGGGGTGGCGGTGCTGCGCGGCGGCGAGGGCTACCTGGAGGAGGAGGTCGCCCGGCTGCACCGGGCCGCCTACGGGCGCGGGTTCGACAACTGGCGGATCGACCACGGGCACCACGGCGGCGGCTACGGGAAGGTCCCGGCCGAGCTGGCCGGCTTCGCGGAGCGGTTCGAGCGCCGCCACGGCGTCCCGCTGGAGCGCCGCTACGTCGCCAAGCTGCTCGCCGCGCTGGCGGACCTGGCGGCGGCGGGCGCCTTCCCGCGCGGCACCCGCCTCACCGCCGTCGTCACCGGGCTGCCGGATCCGGAGTAGCGGCCGGCGGCCGTCGGGGCGAGGCGCCCACGGATCAGCCGCGCGAGGTGCCCGCCCGGACGCCGGGCCGCCCGCCCTCCCCGGGCGAACGCGGGGAGGGCGGGCGGGAGTTCGACGGGCGGCCCGGCCCTCAGGCGGGCCGGAGGCCGGGCGCGGTCAGCCGAAGGTCAGGTTCGCGCACGGGTCGGTGTCGGCGGTGCGGGTGTTCTCCGCTATGCCGGTGGGGACGCCGCCCGGGAGGGCGCCGGGGGTGCTGCCCGTGGTGGCGCCCGGGGCGGCGCCCGCCCCGGCGGGGGCCGCGGCGGCAGGGGCCCCGGCGGCAGCCCCGGGTGCGGTCCCGGCACCGGGCTCCGGGCTCGGGGCGGCCACCGCGTCGATCCGGGTGCCCGCCCCGCGGTAGTCGGCGCCGAGGGTGACGGTGATCGCCCCCGAGCCGGGCTCCTCGACCGCCTTGGCGCCGGGGAAGAGCGCCACGACCTGGTCGGCGACGGCCTTCAGCGCGGGGTCGTAGGAGACCTGGGTGGCCTGCTGCCCGGGGGAGTTGGGGCCGAGGGTGATGCTCCGGAAGCCGCGCGCCTTGAGCGTCTCGGCGCCGGAGCCGGCCAGGCCGGGCGTGCCGACCCCGTTGACCACGGTGATCGGCGCCGCGGCCTGCTCCGGGGTGAGCGGCGTGGCCGGGGCGGCCGGGGCCCCCGGGTCGGCGCCGGGGGAGGAGGTCACCTGGCCCGTCCCGGAGGTGCTCTGCCCGTCCAGGGTGCGGTCCTCGCGCAGCAGCTTCCAGAGCGCGTCGGCGTCCGGCTGGACCAGTCGCACCCGCTCGCCGGCGAAGCGCCAGGGGGCGGTGACGAAGGAGACGTCCGAGAGCTTGATGTCCTGGATCGAGCGGGCGAAGTCCACCAGCTTCATCGCGGTGCCGAGACCCTCGTCCACGGTGAGCGACTTGGTGGCCGCGTCGGCCAGCGGCAGCAGGGTGGGCAGCGAGAAGCCCTGGCCCTGCACCTTCTTGATCATCGACGAGAGGAAGGCCTGCTGGCGCTTCATCCGGCCGATGTCGGAGTTGTCGCCGATGCCGTGGCGCGCTCTCAGGTAGTCCACCGCGGACTGCCCGGAGAGCTTCTGGAGGCCCTTCTTGAGGTGTATGCCGAACTGGTTGACGTCGTTGGGCACGCAGGCCTCCACGCCGCCCACGGCGTCGGACATCGCGGCCGCGCCCTTGAAGTCGACCACGACGGTGTGGTCGATCCGCAGCCCGGTCAGCTTCTCGACGGTGTTCTGGGTGCAGGCCGGGTTGCCGCTCTCCGCCAGGCCGACGGTGAAGGCGGAGTTGAACATCTGGTCGTTCTTCGGCGTCGTCCAGCTGCCGTTCGGCAGCTTGCAGGACGGGATGGTGACCAGGGTGTCGCGGGGGATCGAGACGCCGACGGCGTGCTTGTGGTCGGCGTAGATGTGCACCAGGATCGCGGTGTCCGAGTGGCCGACGCCCTCGTCGCCGCCGCCCAGCGAGTCGTTGCCCCCGTCGCGGGTGTCCGAGCCGAGCAGCAGCACGTTGACCGGCACCTGGGCGCCGGGGCTGGCCGGCACGGCGGCGGGCGGGCGCTCGGTGGCGACGCCGCCCGGGTCGAAGGTGGTGATGTTGTTGTCCAGCCGGTGGTAGAACCAGGCTCCGGCACCCGCGACCGACAGCACCAGTGCGGCGGCCAGGCCGATGGCGGTCCGCAGGTAGCGGCGCCGACGCGCACTGCTGCTCATCCTCAGTGCCCCCCGTCTTCAGGTATCTCGCGTTCGATGTTCGATGTTCGAACGTTAGACGTTCCGGGAGGCGGTTCGGTTACCCCCCCGGGGCCAACGGACAGCCCCCGGGACCTGTGATGCTGGTCACGCGCCAGGGCCGGAGGCGCCCGCGAGCATCCTCCGGAGCAGGTCGCGCAGGGCCGTCCGCTCGTCCGGGCCGAGTGCGGCCAGCGGCTCGCGGGCGAAGTTGAGCGACTCGCGGAGCTCCTCGGAGGCGGCCGAGCCGGTGCCGGTGGCGGCGACCAGCTTGACCCGGCGGTCGTGCCGGTCGGCCTCGCGGGTGACGAAGCCGCGGGATTCGAGCCGGTCGACGATGCCGGTGATGTTGGAGGGCTCGCAGCTGAGCGTCTGGGCGATCTGGCGCATCGGCATCGGTCCGCGCCGCAGCAGGGCGAGCACCTTGGCCTGGGCGCCGGTGAGCGAGCGGGCGGCGGCGGCCTCCTCGTACTCGCGGTGGAACAGCGCGACCAGGTTGGCCATCAGGTCGACGACCTCGCGGGTGATCTCGTCGGGCTGCGGCGTGGCGTCCTCGACGGGCTGGGTCTCCATGGTCAAAAGTCTACCTGAAAAGTTGACAGGGTGAACCTTTCATGCCCATCGTTACTTCAGTTCATCAACCTTTCATGTTGTGAACCGCGCCTGAACCCGCACCCGAACCCTCAAGGAGCCCCCGATGGCAGAGCAGGCCGCCACCCCCGCGACCGCCCGTGAATGGCACCTCGCCGCCCGCCCCCAGGGCTGGCCGGTGCCGACCGACTTCGCCCTGGTCGAGGCCCCGGTCCGGACCCCCGGCCCGGGCGAGATCCTGGTCCGCAACGTCTACCTCTCGGTGGACCCGTACATGCGGGGCCGGATGTCGGACCGCAAGTCCTACGCGGAGCCGTACGAGCTGGACAAGCCGATGCTGGGCGGCGCGGTCGGCCGGGTCGTCGCCTCGCGGGCGGAGGGCTTCGCCGAGGGCGACTACGTCCTGCACTTCTTCGGCTGGCGCGAGTACGCGACGTTCGACCCCAGGACGGCCGTCAAGGTGGACCCGGACGCCGCGCCGCTCTCCACCTACCTGGGCGTGCTGGGCATGCCGGGGCTGACCGCGTACGCGGGGCTGACGCGGGTCGCCGGGATCAAGGCCGGCGACGTGGTGTTCGTGTCCGGCGCGGCCGGCGCCGTGGGCGGCATCGTCGGCCAGCTCGCCAGGCTGAAGGGCGCGTCGCGGGTGATCGGCTCCGCCGGCTCGGACGAGAAGGTCGAACTCCTGGTGGAGGAGTACGGGTTCGACGCCGCGTTCAACTACAAGAACGGTCCGGTGGCCGACCAGCTCCGGGCGGCGGCCCCCGACGGCATCGACGTGTACTTCGACAACGTGGGCGGCGAGCACCTCGAAGCGGCGATCGACTCGATCAACCTGCACGGGCGCATCGTGGTCTGCGGCATGATCTCGCAGTACAACGCCACCGAGCCCACTCCGGCCCCGCGCAACCTGGCGCAGATCATCGCCAAGCGCTTCCGCATGGAGGGGCTGCTCGTCGGCGACCACTACGACCTCCAGCCGAAGTTCGTCGAGGAGGTCTCGGCGTGGGTGCGCTCCGGTGAGCTGAAGTACCGCGAGACGGTGAGCGAGGGCATCGACGGCACGGTGGACGCCTTCCTCGGTCTGCTGAGCGGCGTCAACACCGGCAAGATGGTCGTCCGCCTGGACGGCTGACGATCCGTCAGGAGACCCGACCGCCCCGCCGCCCCCACCGGGCGGCGGGGCGGTCCGTCATGTGCGGCCCGCGGTCGGGCGCGGGCGCCGCGGTCGCACTACCGCATTCCGTCCGGATCCGAAAGTGCGTCATCCATCCTGTGGCGCCTCGCGGTACGGTGGTCCCGCCGACGATGGGGCCGTTCGGGGGAGAGATCCGGCCGAGGGGTAGACCTCGTTGAGGATTCGACTAGCATTGAGCGAAAGCCTGTCCGTTTTGCTCAATTTAGTAGCTTAATGTCGGCTAACGTGAGTAACTGCGGATCAACTGCAGGCACGAGGCAGCTGGGGAAGGCGACCCTCGTCCACAGCCTGGAGGTCCCGGTGACGACACGTGGAGTCCTGTACGTCCACTCCGCGCCCCGCGCGCTGTGCCCGCACGTCGAGTGGGCCGTCGCGGGGGTGCTCGGTGTGCGGGTGAGCCTGGACTGGATCCGCCAGCCGGCCGCACCCGGGCACTGGCGTGCCGAGCTCTCCTGGCAGGGGGAGCCCGGTACGGCTTCGAAACTCGCCTCCGCGCTGCGCGGCTGGCAGCTGATGCGGTACGAGGTGACCAGCGAGCCCTGCGCCACGGCGGAGGGGGAGCGGTACAGCAGCACGCCCTCGCTCGGCATCTTCCACGCCGTCACGGGCATCCACGGCGACATCCTGATCCCCGAGGACCGGTTGCGCGCCGTCCTGCTGCGCGCCCGCAGCGAGGGCGCCGACCTGGAAGCCGAGATCGCCCGGCTGCTCGGCAAGCCCTGGGACGACGAGCTGGAGCCGTTCCGGTACGCGGGCGAGGGCGCGCCGGTGCGCTGGCTGCACCAGGTGGTCTGAGGCCGCCCCGGCGGGCCGGGCGGACAGCGGACGGACCGGACGGGTACGACGAAGACGGGTACGACGAAGGGGCCGGCGCTCACGGCGAGCGCCGGCCCCTTCGTCACGGGCGTCAGTGGGTGCGGAAGGCCAGCACCACGTTGTGGCCGCCGAAGCCGAACGAGTTGTTCAGCGCGGCGATCCGGCCCTCGGGCAGCTTGCGTGCCTCGTCGCGGACGATGTCGGCCTCCACGTCGTCGTCCAGCTCGTCCACGTTGATGGTCGGCGGGGCGATCCGGTGGTACAGGGCCAGCACGGTGGCGACGGTCTCGATGCCGCCGGCGCCGCCCAGCAGGTGGCCGGTCATCGACTTGGTGGCCGAGACGGCGATGTGGTCGAGGTCGTCGCCCAGCTCCTTGCGCAGCGCCTTCAGCTCGGCGGTGTCGCCCTGCGGGGTCGAGGTGGCGTGCGCGTTGACGTGCACGATCTCGGCCTTGTCCAGCTCGTTGCGCTCGAACAGGTCGGCCAGCGCGCGGGCCACGCCGGCGCCGGTCGGCTCGGGCTGGGCGATGTGGTGGGCGTCCGAGGACAGGCCCTGGCCCACGGCCTCGCAGTAGATCCGGGCGCCGCGCGCCTCGGCGTGCTCGATCGACTCCAGCACGACCACGCCGGCGCCCTCGCCCAGCACGAAGCCGTCGCGGCCCTTGTCGTACGGGCGGGAGGCGCGCTGGGGCTGGTCGTTGTTCTTGGACATCGCCATCATGTTGGCGAACGCGGCGATCGGCAGCGGGTGGATCGCGGCCTCGGTGCCGCCGGCCACCACGACGTCGGCGCGGCCGGTGCGGATCATCTCGATCGCGTAGCCGATCGCCTCGGCGCCGGAGGCGCAGGCGGAGACGGGGGTGTGCACACCCGCGCGGGCGCCGACCTCCAGACCGACGTTGGCCGCCGGGGAGTTGGGCATCAGCATCGGGACGGTGTGCGGGGAGACCTTGCGGGCGCCCTTCTCCTTCAGCACGTCGTACTGGTCGAGGAGGGTGGTCACGCCGCCGATGCCGGAGGCGATGACGGTGCCCAGGCGCTCGGGGGCGAGCTTGGAGGACTCGTCGGTGGCGGGGGTCTCGAAGCCCGCGTCGGCCCAGGCCTCGCGGGCGGCGATCAGCGCGAACTGGGCCGAGCGGTCCAGCTTGCGGGCCAGCGGGCGGGGCAGGATGGTGCCGGGCTCGACGGCGGTGCGTGCGGCGATCTTGACGGGCAGGTCCTCGGCCCACTCCTCGGTCAGGGCGACCACGCCGGACTTGCCGGCGACCAGGTTCTCCCAGGTGCTGGCGGCGTCGGCGCCCAGCGGCGTGAAGGCGCCGATACCCGTGACGACCACGGTGCGGTTTTCAGCGGTCACTGGTTTCTTCTTCTCTCACGTGTGCAGGGGTCGGCGGCGTGCCGAGGATGGGCCCGGCCGGGCGCCCCGGTGAGGGGGCGTCCCGGCCGGTGGGGTCGGTCGGGCTCCACGAGCCCGGCCGACCGGTCAGCCCCCGCCGGCGTACGGGACGCCGGGCGGGCTGGCCGAGTCGAACGACTCGATCGCTCAGGCGGCGTTGGCGAGGATGTAGTCCACCGCGTCGCCGACGGTCTTCAGGTTCTTGACCTCGTCGTCCGGGATCTTGACGTCGAAGCGCTCCTCGGCGGCCACGACGACCTCGACCATGGACAGCGAGTCGACGTCCAGGTCATCGGTGAAGGACTTGTCGAGCGCGACATCCTCGGTCGGGATACCGGCGATCTCGTTGACGATCTCGGCGAGACCTTCCAGGACCTCGTCCTTGGTAGCCATACTGGCTGCTCCTCTTCGGTGTTGAACGCGTCCGGCCGGCGGCCGGACACAGGCTTGTGGATTGGGCGAATGCGCCTAGGGGAGAGTAACGACTGCCGCGGCGTACACGAGACCCGCCCCGAACCCGATGATCAGGGCCAGGTCCCCGCTGTGGGCCTCACCGCTCTCCAGCATGCGTTCCATCGCCAGCGGGATGGAGGCGGCGGAGGTGTTGCCGGTCTCGGCGATGTCGCGGGCGACGGGCACCGACTCCGGCAGCTTGAGCGCCTTGATCATGGCATCCGTGATCCGCATGTTGGCCTGGTGCGGGATGAACGCGCCGAGCTGGTCGGCGGTGATCCCGGCGGCGTCCAGCGCCTGCTGGGCCACCTTGGCCATCTCCCACACCGCCCAGCGGAAGACCGGCTGGCCGTCCATCCGCAGGGCCGGCCACTTGGTCTCCTCGCCCGCGCCGTTGACGGCGTCGGACTTGGCGAAGGCGGTGTCCCAGGCCTCGGTCTGGGTGATCAGGTCGGCCTGCGAGCCGTCCGAGCCCCAGACCAGCTTGCCGATGCCGGGAGTGTCGGACGGGCCGACGACCACGGCGCCGGCGCCGTCGCCGAAGATGAAGGCGGTGGAGCGGTCCGACCGGTCGGTCAGGTCGCTGAGCCGCTCGACGCCGATGACCAGCACGTACTCGGCGTTGCCGCCGCGGATCATGCCGTCGGCCAGGCCCAGGCCGTAGCCGAAGCCGGCGCAGGCGGCCGAGATGTCGAAGGCCGGGGCGGTGCCGCAGCCGAGCCGCTCGGAGATCTCGGTGGCGATCGCCGGGGTCTGCTTGAAGTGCGAGACGGTCGAGACGATCACGCCGCCGATCTGCTCGGCGGTGATCCCGGCCTGGGCGATCGCCTTGCCGGCGGCCTGGACGGACATCTCGGAGACGGACTCCTCCGGGCCGGCCCAGCGGCGCTCGGCGATCCCGCTGCGGGTGCGGATCCACTCGTCCGAGGAGTCGATCCACTCCAGGACCTCGGAGTTGGGGATCACCCGGACCGGACGGTAGCCGCCGACGCCGAGGATGCGCGAGTACTGCGCGCCGCTCACCGGACGGATCTGGGGCTTGGTCATGCCTGGTTCTCCTGCTCCTGACCGCCGTGCTCCGCGACGAGCGCGCGGGCCTTGTCCAGATCGGCGGGGGTCTTGAGGGCGAGCGTGGCCACACCCTTGAGGTTGCGCTTGAGCAGCGCGGTGAGGGTGCCGGCCGGGGACAGCTCGATCACGGCCGTCGCGCCCAGCTGCCCGAGGGTCTCCATGCAGAGGTCCCAGCGGACCGGGTTGGAGACCTGCGACACCAGGCGGGCGAGGACCTCCGCGCCGGAGTCCACGACCGCGCCGTCCTTGTTGGAGACGTAGCGGACCTTCGGGTCGGCCACGCTGGTCAGGGTCGGGGCCAGCTCGGCCAGCCGCTCGACGCCCGGGGCCATGTGCTCGGTGTGGAAGGCGCCGGCCACCTTGAGGGCCACCAGCTTGGAGCGGGTCGGCGGGTCCGCCTTCAGCGCCTCCAGCTGGTCCAGCGTGCCGGCGGCGACGATCTGGCCGCCGCCGTTGTTGTTGGCCGCCGTCAGGCCGTGCTCGGCCAGCTTGGCCGCGACCTCCTCCGGCTCGCCGCCGAGCAGGGCGAGCATGCCCGTCTCGGTGACGGCGGCGGCCTCGGCCATGGCCCGGCCGCGCTCGCGCACGAAGGTCAGCGCGTCGTGGGCGGTGAGCACCCCGGCGCCGGCGGCGGCGGTGATCTCACCGACGCTGTGGCCGGCCACGGCGCCGACCAGCGCACGGGCGGCGTCCTCGTCCGGGAACAGCTCCCGGGCGGTCACCAGACCGGCCGCGACCAGCAGCGGCTGGGCGACGGCGGTGTCCTTGATCTCCTCGGCGGACGCCTCGGTCCCGGCGTGCACCAGGTCGAGCCCGGCGACCTCCGACCAACCGCGCAGGCGGTCGGCGACGCCGTCGAGCTCCAGCCAGGGGCTGAGGAAACCGGGGGACTGGGCACCCTGTCCAGGGGCGACGATTACGAGCACGGTTCAACCCTCTCTCGCCAGGCGCCCAGGGGCGGGTAGGCGACGGTAACGAAGAAAACCATCCGGGATTGTATGGTCCCTACACTCCGGCTCAGCCGGGCTCCCCGACGGCGTCCAGCCGGCCGAGGGCCAGTGCGATCCGCAGAGTGAACGCCGAACGTACGTCGGAGGGGGCGTACCCCGTGACGTCAGTCACACGTCGTAGCCGGTAGCGCACCGTATTCGGGTGGACGAAGAGCATCCGGGCCGCACCCTCCAGCGAGGAGGCCTGCTCCAGGTAGACACTCAGCGTCTCCAGCAGGGCGGAGCCGGCCTCGTCCAGCGGTGTGTAGATCTCCTCCACCAGCTGGCGGCGCGCGGCCTGGTCGCCGGCCAGCGCCCGTTCGGGCAGCAGGTCGTCGGCCAGCACCGGGCGGGGGGCGTCCGGCCAGGCGGCGCAGGCCCGCAGGCCGGCCGCGGCGGCGGCGGCCGAGCGGGTCGCGGAGAGCAGGTCGGGCACGGTCGGGCCGACCACCACCGGGCCCGGCGCGAACTGGCCGATCAGCGCGCGGGCCGCGTGCACCGGCTCCTTCTCGCCGCCGACCACGACCACCAGGCGCTTGCCCAGCACCCCGGTCAGCACGTTCAGCTTGGCGTACCGGGCGGCCCGGCGGATCGCCTCGACCACCAGCTCGCTGTCGCCGTCCGGCGCGCTGCCCATCACCACCCGGACCTGGCTGGGCTGGCCCCAGCCGAGCGCCGCGGCCCGCGAGAGCACGCCCTCGTCGGCGTCGCCGGACAGCAGCGAGTTCACCACCAGCGCCTCCAGCCGGGCGTCCCAGGCGCCGCGCGCCTCGGCGGCCTGGGCGTACACCTGGGCGGTCGCGAAGGCGATCTCCCGGGCGTAGACCAGCACCGACTCGCGCATGTCCGCCTCGTCGCCGGGGGCGGCCACCTCCTCGATGGCCTCCTCCATCACCTCGATCGTGGTGCGGATCAGCTCGACGGTCTGGCGCAGGGTGATCGCCCTGGTCAGCTCGCGCGGGGCGGTGCCGAAGACGTCGGTGGAGATCGCCTGGGCGGCGTCGGGGTGGCGGTACCACTCGGTGAAGGCGGCGATGCCGGCCTGGGCGACCAGGCCGATCCAGGACCGGTGCTCCGGGGGCATCCGCCGGTACCAGCCGAGCTGGTCGTCCATCCGCGAGATCGCGGCGGTGGCCAGCTTGCCGGAGGACTTCTCCAGCCGCTTGAGCGTCGCGGCCCGGCGCTCGGCGCGCTCGGCGGCGTTTCTGCGCTCCTGCGCCGTCAGGCGGGGCGCCGCGCGGCCGGGGCGGTCACGGCCCGCCCGGGCGGCCGGGCTCTTCCCGGTGGGGTCGGGTGCGGGGCTGGGGCTGGGTTCGCTCTTGGAGTTCGCGGAAGCGGCTGGCACAAGGACAAGACTGCCTCACGCGAGTGACTGCTCGTGCACACCCCCCGGCGGAGCGGCGCGGTGGCAAGAGTCACACCCCGCGCGCCGGCGACTACGGTGGGGGCGTGACCGAAGCCGCCGACCGCCCCCGCGCCGACCTGCGCCGCACCGCCGAACGCTACCGCTCCGCCCCGGCCGAGGGCGTCGAGACCCGGCACGCGTTCTCCTTCTCGGGCCACTACGACCCGAAGAACACCCACTTCGGCGCGCTGCTCGCGTGCAACGAGGAACTCCTCGAACCCGGCGCCGGGTTCGAGGAGCACAAGCACCGGGACACCGAGATCCTCACCTGGGTGCTGGAGGGGGCGCTGGCCCACCGGGACTCGTACGGCCACAGCGGGGTGGTCCGGCCCGGGATGGTGCAGCACCTCAGCGCCGGCTCCGGCGTCACCCACACCGAGCGCAACGTCGGCGGCGCCACCGGGCCGGTCCGCTTCGTCCAGATGTGGCTCCAGCCGGACGAGTTCGACGCGCCGCCCGCGTACGGCCTGCGCAAGGTGGAACCGGCGGACGGCGGGTTGACGCTGCTCGCCTCCGGCCTGGAGCGCGACGCCGGGACGGACGCCCTGCGGCTGCGACGCCGCGACGCCGCGCTCTGGCTGGCCACCGCCGGGCCGTGGCAGCCGCTGCCGCCGCTGCCCGAGGCGCCCTGGCGGTACGCGCACCTGACGGCCGGCTCGCTGGGCTACCGGACCGTTCCGGGGCCCAAGGGCGGCGGCCGCTCGATGGTCCCGGGCGACAGCGTGCGGATCACCGGCGAGGCCTTCGCCGACCCGGCGGCGGGGGAGACCGGCGCCGAACTCCTGCTCTGGGAGATGCACTCGCCGGTCTCGTACGGCTAGCCGTTCAGTTCCGCCAGCACCGCGTCCGAGAAGGCCGGCCAGGCCTCGACCGCCCACGGTCCGAAGTCCCGGTCGGTGAGCGCGACGCAGGCCGCGCCGGCCTGCGGGTCGACCCACAGGAAGGTGCCGGACTGGCCGAAGTGGCCGAAGGTTCCGGGGGAGTTGGCGGTGCCGGTCCAGTGCGGGCTCTTGCCGTCGCGGATCTCGAAGCCGAGGCCCCAGTCGTTCGGGCGGCGGTGGCCGTAGCCGGGCAGCACGCCGCTGGTGCCGGGGAAGGCGACCTCGCGGGTGGCCTGCCGGACGGTGGACGGGTCCAGCAGCTTGGGGGCCTGCAGCTCGGCGGCGAACCGGGTGAGGTCGGCGACGGTGGACAGGCCGCCGGCGCCGGCCGGGGACTTGTGGGCGGTGTGGATCAGGGTGTCCGTCATGCCCAGCGGCTCGAACACCGCCTCGGCGACGTAGCGGGAGAACTCGATCCCGGCGGCCTCGGAGAGCGTCCGGGCCAGCGCGTCGAAGCCCGCGTTGGAGTAGAGCCGGCGGTTGCCGGGCTCGGCGAACACCCGGTCCTCGTCGAAGCCCAGGCCGGAGGTGTGCGCGAGCAGGTGGCGGACGGTGGACCCGGGCGGCCCGGCCGGGTCGTCCAGCTCGAACACGCCCTCCTCCAGGGCGACCAGCGCCGCGTACGAGGTGAGCAGCTTGGTCACCGAGGCGAGCGGGAACAGGTGCTGCTGCGGCCCGTGCGCGCCCAGCACCGCGCCGTCCGCCGCCCGGACCACCGCCGCCGCGGCATGGGGCACCGGCCAGTTCTCGATCATCCGCAAGCTCTCCATGGGCCCGACTCTAGTCGCCGGGAAAATCCTCGGAAAAGGTGGTGGCGGGCCCACCCGGATGGCGGGCTTGCTTGGAGTGCACTCCAACTCTGTAGCGTCGTTCCCGTCGCACAGGACAAGGGGGAACGAGCGATGGCCGCACCCGCACGCATCGAGATCGACCTGCGCAGCTGCTCCGAGGTCTTCAGCCGCCCCGTCGGCGATCCGGACCCGAGCCCGAGGCACACCATCAGCGAGGTCGCCACGGCGAGCGGGCTGACCGCCCACACCCTGCGCTGGTACGAGCGGATCGGCCTGCTGGACCCGGTCGACCGGGCGGCGGGCGGCCAGCGCCGCTACTCCGACGCCGACCTGCACCGGCTGGCCTTCCTGGGCCGGCTGCGGCTGACCGGCATGTCGGTGGCGGACATGCTCAAGTACGTGGACATGGCCCGCCAGGGCGAGCAGACCTACGGGGAGCGTCGGCTGCTCCTGGAGGCCCAGCGCGAGGAGGTCCGACAGCGGATCGTGGACCTCCAGGCGACCCTCGCCGTCCTCGACTACAAGATCGACATCTATGCCGGGAAGGGCGCCGTCGGCGCCGGCGTCCCGGCCAAGTGCCAGAACATCCATGGAGAGGAAGAGCAGAGCGCATGACTCAGACCGTCCTTCCCACCGTCGAACTCGGCACCGGCGGCCCGCTGGTGGGCGTCCAGGGCCTCGGCTGCATGGGCATGAGCGAGTTCTACGGCCCCACCGACGCCGACGAGGCGCTCGCCACCCTGGACGCCGCGCTGGAGACCGGCGTCACCCTCTTCGACACCGCCGACATGTACGGCTCCGGCCGCAACGAGGAGCTCATCGGCCCCTTCGTCCGGGCCAACCGGGACAAGGTGGTGCTCGCCACCAAGTTCGCCATCCTGCGCTCCGAGGAGGACGGCGCCGTCCGCGGCATCAGCAACGACCCGGCGTACATCCGGACCGCGGTGGACGCCTCGCTGCGCCGCCTCGGCGTGGACGAGATCGACCTGTACTACATGCACCGCCGCGACCCGGCCGTGCCGCTGGCCGACTCGGTCGGCGCCATGGCCGAGCTGGTGAAGGCCGGCAAGGTGCGCCACCTCGGCCTGTCCGAGGTGACCGGGGCCGAGCTGCGCGAGGCGCACGCCGTCCACCCGATCGCCGCGCTCCAGTCCGAGTGGTCGGTGTTCGCCCGTGACGTCGAGAGCACGGCGGTGCCGGCCGCGGCGGAGCTGGGCGTCGCCTTCGTGCCGTACTCGCCGCTCGGGCGGGGCTTCCTGACCGGCGCCTTCCAGGACGCCACGGAGCTCTCGGCGAACGACTACCGCCGCAACCACCCCCGCTTCACCGGCGACAACGCGGCCGCCAACGGCGAACTGCTCGACCCGCTGCGGGAGATCGCCGCGGCCCGCGGCGTCACGCTCGCCCAGGTCGCGCTGGCCTGGGTGCACCAGCGGGCCGAGGTGCACGGGCTGGCCGTGGTGCCGATCCCGGGCACCCGCAAGCGGAGCCGGCTCGCCGAGAACACCGCGGCGGCGACGCTGCGGCTGACCGCCGAGGAGCTGGCGCTGCTGGAGCCGGTGGCCGGCCGGGTGGCGGGGAGCCGCTACGCGGACATGAGCTCCACCTCGGCGGCGCGCGAGTAGCGGGCACCGGCGGCCCGGGGAGTCGGCGGACGCCCCGGGCCGGCCGCCGGGCTCAGACCGTACGGCCCGTCCAGGCGGCCAGCCGGGTGTGCACGTCGGCGTCCTCGGCGACCGGCCGGACGGCGGCGAACGGAACGCCCGGCACCCGCCGCTCGGCCGGCAGCACGAACTCGGCGATGCCCAGGGCGGTCCGCGCCAGGTCGTCGTCCAGGGCGAAGCCGTTGTCGAGGCTCCGGGCGATGTCCCCGGAGTGGGTCACCAGCTCCATCAGGTAGCCGCCGACCGCCATCGCGCCGGGCACCTCGCCCCAGGGGGCGACGGTCGGGCGGCCGAGCTTGGCGTCGTCCGCCCAGGCGGCGGTCACCCGGGCGCGGGCCCGGCCCAGGGCGGCCGGCCAGCCCTCGTCGGACGGGTCCTCGATGGCGGCCACGGTGTCCTCGGCGTGGCCGCCCTCGCCCATGTACGCGAACCGGTGGACGCCGCCGACCACGTGGTTCAGCAGCCCGCGCAGGGTGAACTCGGTACAGGGCGTGGGCCGGTCGAGGTCGGCCGGGGTGACGGTGGCGAACAGCTTCTCCAGCTGGTCGAGGGCGGCCTGGTACTGCGGGCGGGCGTCCTGGACGGCGGTCATGGCGCTCAACTCCCTGGTGTCGGGTGGTCGTTCGGGCCCCTTTCGGGCCCGGAACGCAATCTCCCAGTAAAACCTGACAACGGCCGTCAGGATTACTGGGATTCTTGGACCATGAAGGCCGACCGCCTGCTCTCGATCCTCCTGCTGCTCCAGACCCGCGGCCGGGTGCCCGCCACCGAACTCGCCGAGCGGCTGGAGGTGTCCGTCCGCACCATCTACCGCGACGTCGAGTCGCTCTCCGCCGCCGGGGTGCCGGTGTTCACCGAACGCGGGCGGCACGGCGGCATCGGCCTGCTGCCCGGCTACCGCACCGACGTCACCGGCCTGACCGCGGACGAGGCGAGGGCGCTGTTCGTGCTCTCCGCCCAGGGCGCGCACAGCGACCTCGGGCTGGACGGCGCGCTCGGCTCGGCGCTGCGCAAGGTGATGGCGGCGCTGCCGGCCCCGCACCGGCCGGCCGCTGAGCGGGTCCGCGAGCGGATCCTGGTCGACCCGGCCCGCTGGATGCAGACCCCCGGCGCGGCCGGCCCCGCCGCCGGGCCGGACCTGGGCGAGCTGCAGTACGCCGTCTTCGCCGACCGGCGGCTGCGGCTGCGCTACCGGCACAGCGGCACACCCGCGCCGGTGGAGTACACCGTCGACCCGTACGGGCTGGTGAGCAAGGCCGCGGTCTGGTACCTGGTGGCCGATCTGCACGGCGAGCCGCGGCTGTTCCGGGCCGACCGGGTGCTGGCCGCCGACACCACCGAGGAGGCGGTGCGCCGCCGGACCGGGGTCGGGCTCGGCGAGGTCTGGGCGGTGCTGCGCGAGCAGGTCGAACGGCTGCCGAAGGACGTGCCGGTGCGGGTGCGGGTCCGGCGCGGACGGCTGGACATGTTCCTGCGCATCCACGGCGGCCGGGTCACCGCACCGCCGCCGGAGCCGGGCGCCGTCCCGGCCGAGGAGTGGACCGAGGTGGCGATGGCCTTCCCGGCCCCGGCGGCCGTCCGGTCGCTGCTGGCCTTCGGCGCGGACGTCGAGGTGCTGGCCCCGCCGGCCGCCCGGCGCGAACTGGCCCGGGCGGCGGCGGAGGCCCTGCGGCTGTACGAAGACAGGTCTTAGGAGCCCGGGTTGGCCCGGACCACGTCCTGGTAGTGGCCGAGGGAGATCGCCGCGAAGTTGTGCAGGCTGTCGGTGCCCTCGGTGAGGTAGCCGTTGTGGCCGGCCGCGCGGGCCGAGGAGATCAGTTCGGAGCCGAAGCCGCTCGCGGCCGGGTCGGCGCCGTGGCCGAGCCCGCCGACCTCCATGAACGGCACGTTGCCGATCCAGTCGCTGGGGTTGCGGGTGGCCCAGAGGTGCACGCCCGCGCCCAGCTCGCCGGTGTTCTGCACGCCCATGCCCGGGCTGCCGAAGACCACCAGGTCGGTGATGCCGGAGGTGTCGGACGGCGAGGCGGCCGCGCGCGGGATGTCCGGGGCGGCCGTACCGCAGACCACCGAGCCGTACGAGTGGCAGAGCAGCGCCGGCGGCGCGTCCGGCCGGGTGGTCTCCTTGAGCCCGGCGAGCAGCCGCTCCAGCCGGGGGGCGGCGACGTCGGCGAGCCGGGAGGTGGCCGCGTCCGGGCCGAGGCCGGAGGGGGTGACGTAGCCGGTCCAGGAGATCACGGCGGTCCGGGTGTCCGGGGCCTGGCGCTGCTCCTCGGTGTGGAGGGCGCGGGCCATGCCGGCCGGGGAGCGCAGCGGGTCGGCCGCCTGGTCGTGGTGGCCGAGGTCGGCGTCCGAGCCGGGGACGAGCACGGAGATCCGCTCGGCGTCGGCGAGGTCGCCCCACACCTCGGTGACCAGGCCGCGGCCGCGCGGGTCGAAGGCCAGGATCTGCCGGTCGGGGGCGAGCAGGTGCTCGACGTCGTTGGCGCGGGAGACGGCCAGCGCGCGGGTGTCGGAGTCCAGCGTGCCGTCGGCGGCGCGGGCCAGGGCCCGGTCGTGCTCGGCGGCCAGGGCGATCCGGTTGGCGCGGTAGCGCAGGTCCAGCGGGGCGCCGTCGTAGTTGCCGACGACCAGCGGGTAGTCCTGGATCAGCCGGTCCAGCTCGGTGGGCGCGAGCGAGGCGAAGAACGCCGCGGCGGCGGCCGGGGTGGTGGTCGCCGGGTCGGGCAGGGAGCGGCCGAAGGAGTGGTCCTCGACCCAGGCGGCGCTGCCGGCCGGGGGCGTGGAGATCGCCAGCTGTTCGGAGGAGACGGCGGCCGCGGCGGCGACGGCCCCGGCGTCGGCGAGCACCGCGCAGCCGGCGAACGCCCCGATCAGTACCCGCTTCCAGCGCCGACGGATGCGCACCGCACCAACTCCCTTGGGGCCCGCACCGTTTCGCGGGCGGTGGTGCCCGGAGGGTGCGATAGCTCTGCTGACTTCCCTGCGCAAGCCTAGGGGGCCCGAAGGGATGCCGGGAACGCCTAAACTGTGGGATGGCTCACATGAACCAGGGGTGTCCGTCCGACGTCTCCCAGTGGTTCGGACAGTGGTTCGTACGGAGGCCGGTGCGGCCGGTGGGAAGGGGCGCGCTCAGACCCCGGATTCGTCGAACGCGCGGACCAGGCGCTTCGGCGCCGTCCGCCGCCAGGCCTCGGTGACCAGGTCGCACAGCTCGTCCCCGTCCACCAGGTCCAGCCGGACGCTCACCCAGCCGTGCCGGCCGACGTACGGGGCGGAGGAGAACACCTCGGGCTCGGCGGCGAGCAGTTCGGCCTGGTCCTCGGGGGAGGCCTTGACGGTGACGCGGTCCCCGTCGGGCGCGCCCATCGCGAAGATCCGGCCGCGCACCCGCAGCGTCTCGATGTCCCAGGTCGGCTCCTGGGCGGCCTCCGGCAGGGCCAGGGCCATCGTGCGGAACTCGTCGAACGTCACCATGGCGGCAGGGTAGGGCAGGGCACTGACAGCGCGCCCCCGGCGCGCGGCGCGGCGCACCGGGGGCGGCGGGCGACGGCCGCAGGGGCGCGGACCGACCGGTCCACGCCCCAGCGACGGTGGTGCGCCCCGCCGTTCGGCCAGGCCGCACCCGGCGGACCGTCACACCATGCCCAGCGCGTACGCCGCGAACAGCGCCGCCGCGGCCCCGGCCACCGCCTTGCCGCCCCGGGAGAGGGCCGTCCACGGGCCGTCGAACCGGCGGGTGAACCAGCCGACCGCCACCAGCACGGCGCCGAACAGCGGCAGCAGCGCCAGCCGGGCGAGCACCCAGCCGAGCGAGTCCGGCGCCGTGCTCAGCCCCGGGACGGCGCCCAGGGCGGCCGCGCCGGGCACCGCCACCGCGAGCATCGCGCTCTGGTGCCAGCAGAAGATCGTCATCGCCGACAGGTTGACCACCACGACCGGCAGCCAGAGCAGCGGACGGCCGGTCAGCAGCCGGCCCAGCCGCTCCCGCAGCAGTACCGCGGCGCCGCACTGGAACGCCGCCAGGGCGAGCACCAGCAGGGACGGCGGGTGCGAGTTGGTCCGCTCCGCCCCGGGCACGCCGACCATGCTGGCCGGGTAGTGGAAGACCAGCAGCAGCGCGGCGAACAGCGCGCCGCCGCCGAGCAGCAGCACCCGGGCCGTCGGGCGGCCGAGCCGGCCCTGCGCCCAGAGCACGCCCAGCTGGTAGCCGAACAGCCAGCCCGGCAGGATGTTCAGCAGCGCGACCCAGGACGGCACCGACCCGGCCCACGGCCCGTACCGCAGCAGGTCGACGGCGGCGACCGAGGCCACCAGCAGGCCCGCCGACCAGCCGCCCAGCCGGCGCCCGGCGGCCACGCAGAGCGGGGTGAGGGCCGTCAGCCCCAGGTAGACCCCGATGTACCAGAGCGGCTGCACCACCAGGGTGGCGCCGGTGCGCACGGTGTCCTCGGGGACGCCGAGCGCGGGCAGCAGCGGGATCAGCGCCGCCCAGACGGCCGCCACCCCGAGCACCGGGCGCAGCAGCCGGACCGCACGGGCCCGCAGCCAGCCGCCGTACGTGACGCCCTTGGCCCGGGCCCGCTCCAGCGAGCGGACCGAGGAGTGGCCGCCGACCAGGAAGAACACCCCGAGCATCTGGAGCACCCAGCTGAGCGGGGCGAAGAAGCCGAGGGTGGAGAGCGGGCTGGCGTTGTGCAGGGCGCCGTCGGGGGAGCGGGTGAAGCCGCCGAGCATCCAGTGGCCGACCGGTACGGCGAGCAGGGCGAGGGCGCGCAGCCCGTCCAGGGCGCGGTCGCGGTCGGCCGGGGTCTTCGCGTCGACCCGCGCGGCGGCGCGGCGCAGGGCGGTGAGCGGTCCGGCGGCGAGCGCTCGGGGGGTACGGGGCGGGGCGGCGAGGGTGTCGGCCATGGTGGTGCTCCTTCCGGTGCGGGCGGGTCAGGCGCGGCCGAGGGCGACGGCGGCGTAGGCGGCGAGGGAGGCGGTGCCGGGGGCGAAGTAGCCGGTGTGGCCGTGGGATCCGGTGGCGGGCAGCGGGCGGGCGCCGAAGCCGGGGGCGGTCGGGTCGGCGCCGTGGCCGAGGCCGAACAGCCGGACCTTGGGCACGTCGCCGATCCAGTCGGAGTCGTTGCGGGCGGTGGCCCAGAGCGGGACGCCCGGGTCGAGGTCGGCGGCCGAGCCGACGCCCATGCCGGGCGAGCCGAGCACCACCACGCCGGAGGCCTGTGCGGGGGTGGGGCGGGCCAGGCCGCAGACCACCGAGCCGTAGCTGTGGCAGAACACGGTGGGCGGGTCCTGCGGGCGGGTGGTGGCGGCGAGTCCGTCGAGCAGCCGGGTGAGGCGGGGGGCGCCGGCCCGGGCCAGGTCCTCGGTGGCGGCGTCCAGGCCGAGGCCGAGCGGGGTGGTGTAGCCGGCCCAGGCGATCACGGCGGTCTGTCCGCCGGTGGCGTCCAGGAGCGCCCGGGCCATGCCGGCCGGGGTGCCGTACGGGTCGCCGGCGCGGTCGAAGCGGAGCAGGTCGGTGTCGGAGCCGGGGACGATCACGGCGGTGCGGCGGGCGGTGGCGAGGTCGCCGTACACCTCGGCGACCTGGCCGCGGCCGCGCGGGTCGAAGGCGAGGATCCGCCGGCCGCCGTCCAGCAGGGCGCGGTAGCGCTCGGCGCGGGTGCGGGCGGCCTCGTGGTCCTGCGGGGTGAGGGCGGGGTCGGCGGCCCGGGCGAGTTCGCGGGTGCGCTCGGCGGTCAGCGCCAGGGCGTTGGCCCGGTACCGGAGGGCGATCGGGGCGCCGTCCAGGTTGCCGACCACCAGCGGGTACCGGGTGGTCAGGGCGTCCTGCCGGGCCGGGTCCAGCCCGGAGAAGAACGCGGCGACCCGGGCCGGTTCGGTGGTGGCCGGGTCGGGCAGCCGCAGGCCGAGCGAGGTGTCGGCCGTCCACGCGGCGCTGCCGGGCGGCGGGCCGGTGACCGGGGTCTGGGTGTCGGCGGCCCAGCCGCCCGCGCCGAGCATGATCGCCACTGCCACCGCGGCGCCGGCGATCGCCCGCCCGGCTCGAAACCTGCGCATGTCCCTGCTCCCTCCTCGTCCGTTCGGCCGCCGACTCGGTTCGGCTTCCGACGAGGAGGAAGGTAGGAATGCGACGGCCCCGCGGACGTCACACCGCGGGGCCAATTCCCGGGTGCTACCCGGGTATCAGAGGAGAGGGCGAACAGCTGCCGGTTACTGACCCGGTGTCACCAGGCCGGACTCGTAGGCCAGGATCACCGCCTGGGCGCGGTTGTGCAGGCCGAGCTTGGCGAGGATGCGCCCGATGTGGGTCTTGACGGTCTGCTCGGCGAGCACCAGCCCGGCGGCTATCTCCTGGTTGGACAGGCCGCGGGCGATCAGCTCCAGCACCTCGGTCTCGCGCGGGGTCAGGCCGTTGAGCCGCACCTTGGGGTCGCGGCGCCTGGCCGGGCGGGTGCGGGCGAAGTCCTCGATCAGCCGGCGGGTCACCGAGGGGGCGAGCAGTGCCTCGCCGGCCGCGACCACCCGGACCGCGGCGATCAGGTCGGCCGGCGGGGCGTCCTTGAGCAGGAAGCCGCTGGCCCCGGCGCGCAGCGCCTCGTACACGTAGTCGTCCACGTCGAAGGTGGTCAGCATCAGCACCTTGGGCCGGTGGGCGCCGGGCACGGCCGGTTCGAGCAGCCGCCGGGCCGCCTCCAGGCCGTCCATGACGGGCATCCGGACGTCCATCAGCACCAGGTCCGGGTGGGTGCGGCCGTTGACCTCCAGGGCCTGGGCGCCGTCCGCCGCGTCCCCCACCACGTCGATGTCGCTCTGGGCGTTGAGCAGGGCCGCGAAGCCCGCGCGCACCATGGCCTGGTCGTCGACGATGATCACGCGGATGGTCATGCGGTGGTCTCCTGGGGGGTGTCGGTGTCGGGGCGGTCGACGGGCAGGACGGCGGCCACCTTGAAGCCGCCGTCCGGCAACGGGCCGGTGTCCAGCCTGCCATCGACCAGCCGGACGCGTTCACGCATTCCGACCAGCCCCTGCCCGGTGCCCTCGACCGAGGCCTCCAGCGACTCGGTGCGCTGCGGCGGGGGCGCGTTGACCACCGTCACCAGCAGCGCCGGGCCGTCCGTGCTCAGCGACACCCAGGCCCGCGCGCCGGGGGCGTGCCGCACCACGTTGGCCAGCGCCTCCTGCACGATCCGGTAGGCGGACAGGCCGACGGCCTGCGGTGCCTGGTCCAGCAGGTCCACCAGGCCCGGTTCCACCGTCAGTTCGGCCGGTACCCCGGCCCGGCCCACCGTCTCGACCAGCTGGGCGAGTTGGCCCACCCCGGGCTGCGGGGCCCGCTCCCCGCCGGACTCCTCGCTGCGCAGCACGCCGAGCAGCCGGCGCATCTCGGCCAGCGACTCGCGGGCGGTGCCGGCTATCGCGGTGAACTCCTCGGCGGCCTCGTCCGGCACCCCGGTGATCCGGTACGGCGCGCTGGCGGCCTGCACCGCGATGACCGACATGTGGTGCGCGACCACGTCGTGCAACTCCCGTGCGATCCGGGCGCGTTCCTCCAGTAGGGTGCGGCGTTCACGTTCGACCTCGCTGATCTGCTCCTGCTCGCTGAGCAGTCGGCGCGCCTCGGCGCGGTCCCGGACGGCCCAGCCGAGCAGCAGCACGGCGCCGCTGAGCGCGATCAGCAGCATGGTGGTGCCGTCGCCGGAGCGGGGCAGGCCGAGCGTGGTGGTGAGCGCGGTGAGCGCGATGGTGGCGAGCCAGACCGAGAGCAGGGTGGCCCGGCTCTCCCGCAGCGCCAGGGCGATCAGCAGGAAGAGGTACGAGAGGATCATCGGCGCGGTCCACGGCCAGGTGCCGCCGTCCTGGTCGTACCGGGCGGTGATGGTGGCGGTGGCGACCAGGGTGCCCGCGCTGATCCACCAGGCGGCCAGCGGCCGGGTGATGGCGAGCAGCAGCGGCACCGTCTGGGCGACGGTGAGCGCGCCGGCCACCGGGAGCACCAGGCCGAAGAAGCCGACCAGGGTGGCGATCCCGGCGGGGATCAGCGAGGACAGCATGATCAGGACGACGGCGTACGGCAGCCGGCGCACCCAGCGCCGGGGCGACGTTCCGAGCAGCGGGGTGTGGCCGCCGCTCGGGGTGGTCAGGTGGTGTCGGAAGGTGCCCAGCAGGCGCAGGGCGTGCGGGCGGAGCTCGGCGGCGGTGAGGTTCTTCATCGCGCGCCAGCCTAGGAGGGCGGGGCCCCGCCGGGCGTCGCACCGGAGCCCGATTTTCCGGGTGCTACCGGGGTACCGGGTGATACCCCGGTATGACGCGGGTGCGCGGCCGGGTACTACGCGCGGTCGTGCCAGTGGCCGGCCAGGGCCGGGCCGAGCTGGTCGAAGTGACGCTCGATCACCGCGACCATGCCCTCGGGGCCGGCCGGCTCGTGCTCGGCGCTCCAGGAGAGGTGGGCCAGGCGCAGCAGTCCGCCGAAGACGGCGGCGAGCACGGCCGGGCGCAGGTCCTCGGCCGGGTCCAGGCCCTCGCGTTCGGCGAGCACCCGGACGACCAGCCGCTCCTGCTCGTTGACCCGCCGCAGGTGGGCGGCGAGCAGCGGGGGCGTCTCCTCGATCATCCGCATGAGTTCGAGGGCGCTGTGGATCGAGCCGGGGCCGGCGGCCTCCTCGCTGCCGAGGTCGTGCCAGGCCTTGACGATCGAGGCGCGCAGGGCCTGGAGCGGGGTCTCCTCGGCCGGGCGGTGGCGCAGGCACTCCATGAAGTAGTCCTCGGCCACGGCCATCACGGCGAGCGCGACCTCGTCCTTGTTGGCGAAGTAGCGGAAGAAGGTGCGCTGGGAGACGTCGACGGCGGAGGCGATCTCGTCGACGGTCGTCCGGGCGAAGCCCTGCCGGAGGAAGAGCACGTGGGCGGCCTGGATCAGGGCGTACCGGGTCTGCTGCTTCTTGCGCTCGCGCAGTCCGGGCGTGCGCCCGGGGCCCTCCGGGGCGGCGGTGGTGCGGGGGGTGTGAGCGGCCATGAGCAGGGGCCTTCCGGAGGGCTGGGTACGGCGGTGGGAGCACGATCCTAGCGCTCTGACAAATGTCAGTTATGGCCAGAAGTCACTGTTTGCCGAATGTCAGCGGCTGACATAATCTGCCGAGGTGGCGCCCGTCGGGCCGGGGCACCTGTGGGGACGGGTGGGCCGGGGCGCCACGACCACGTCCTGCACCCCAGCCACGCCCCCGGAGGGCCCTGATGAGCCAGTCCGTCGTGAAGAACTCCGAGGCGGACGCCCCGCCGCCGCCGAACCCGCCGTCGGGGGGCGGCCTCAAGGGGCACCCCTGGCTGACCCTGCTGACCGTCGCGGTCGGCGTCATGATGGTCGCGCTGGACGGCACGATCGTCGCCATCGCCAACCCGGTGATCCAGGAGAAGCTGCACGCGGCGCCCGCCGAGATCCAGTGGGTCACCAGCGGCTACCTGCTGGCCCTGGCGGTCTTCCTGGTCACCGCCGGCAAGATCGGCGACCGCTTCGGCCACAAGGCCACCTTCCTGGTCGGCGCGGTGGGCTTCGCCGTGACCTCGGCCGCGATCGGCTTCGCCGGCAACATCCAGACCGTGATCGCCTTCCGGGTGCTCCAGGGCCTGTTCGGCGCGCTGCTCCAGCCGGCCGCGCTCGGCCTGCTGCGCGGGGCCTTCCCGGCCGAGCGGCTCAACATGGCGATCGGCATCTGGGGCGGCGTGATCGGCGCCTCCACCGCGGCCGGCCCGATCGTCGGCGGCCTGCTGGTCGAGCACGTCAACTGGGAGTCGGTGTTCTTCATCAACGTCCCGGTCGGCCTGATCGCGCTGGCGCTGGGCCTGTGGATCCTGCGGGACGTCCGCGCCGAGAAGGCCGCCAAGTCCTTCGACCTGCCCGGCATCGCGCTGCTCTCGGTGGGGATGTTCGCGCTGGTCTTCGGCATCATCAAGGCCCCCGAGTGGGGCTGGGGCGACGGGCGGACGCTGCTGTTCCTGGGCGGCGCGGTGGTCCTGATGGTGCTGTTCGCGCTCTGGCAGGGCAAGGCCCGCGAGCCGCTGGTGCCGCTCGGCCTGTTCCGCTCGGTGCCGCTGTCGGCGGGCGTGCTGCTGATGGCGCTGATGGCCTTCGCGTTCTTCGGCGCGATCTTCTTCGTGACCTTCTACCTGCAGAACGTGCACGGGATGAAGCCGGTCGACGCCGGCGTCCACTTGCTGCCGATGACCGGCATGATGATCGTCGGCTCGCCGCTGGCCGGCCTGGCGATCGGGAAGCTGGGCCCGCGCATCCCGATCGTGGCCGGGATGCTGATCACCACCGTCGCGATGTACGGGATGTCCACCCTGGACACCGGCTCCGGCAACGGCGTGATGTCGCTCTGGTTCGTCCTGATGGGCCTCGGCATCAGCCCGGTCATGGTCGGCGCCACCGAGGTGATCGTCGGCAACGCCCCGCTGGAGCTCTCCGGCGTGGCCGGCGGCCTCCAGCAGGCCGCGATGCAGGTCGGCGGCAGCCTCGGCACGGCGGTGCTGGGCGCGCTGATGGCCGCCAAGGTCGGCGACGTGCTGCCGGGCAACTGGGCGAAGGCCGGGCTGCCGCCGGTCGAGGGCGCGGCGGGCGAGGGCCTCAAGCAGGCCGCCCAGCTCGGCATCGCCCCGCCGGCCCCGGCCGGCACCCCGCAGCAGGCGGTGGACGCGATGGCCGGCGCCGTCCACGAGTCCTTCGTGAGCGGCATGTCGCTCGCCTTCGCGGTGGCCTCGGTGGTGGCCCTCGCCGCCGCCGCGCTCGGCCTGCTCACCCGCCGCGGCACCACCGACGCGGGCCCGTCCGTGCACATCTGACGGCCCCACGGCCCGCCGCACGCCACGGCCCCGGACTCCTCGGAGTCCGGGGCCGTCGTGGTGCCCGGCGACGGGCGCCCCTGTGCGTCAGGCGCGGCTGAGGGCCACCAGCGGGACGGTCCGGGCGGTGGTGCGGTAGCCGGCGAACTGGGGCTGGGCGGCGATCTGACGGGCCCAGAGCGCGTCGTGCTCGGCCGGGTCGACCGGGGCCGCCAGGGCCGGGTAGCGCTCGGCGCCGACCTCGACGGTCACCTCGGGGTGGGCCACCAGGTTGCGGTACCAGAGCGGGTCCTGCTCGCTGCCGCCGTTGGAGGCGAAGACCACCAGCCGCCCGCCGTCCGGCAGGTAGACCAGGGGAGTGGTGCGCGGCTCGCCGCTGCGGGCGCCGACCACGGTGAGCAGGAGGACCGGCGCGTCGGCGAGCGGGCCGCCGACGGCCCCCTGCCGGGTGCGGAACTCCGCGATCACGTTCCGGTTGAACTCGCCCGCGCCGTCGGCGGGTTCGGGGTGCCGCCCGGAGGGCCCGGGCCTCGTCTCGTCGGTCATGGCGCCGAGCTTAGGGCCTGTCGTCGAACTCGCGTCTGCGGGGCGACGCTCCCCCAGCCTTCGGCCGGGAGGTACCCCCAGGGCACAAACGCACCTCGCCGCGTTGTCGTCGGTCGCCAATGGCCCCCAGCCTTCGGCCGGGAGGTGCCCCCACCGCAGTGGCTCCCTCCTCCGCCTTGCGATGCACGCACCCCAACGCCGCCCCGCCCGCCCTCCGGGCGGACGACGGGAGTTCGACGACAGGCCCAGGACCTCACACCGGTGTGAGGGTCAAGAACACGACGGACGGCGAAGGGCCGGACCCCCCGTGCGGGAGGTCCGGCCCCTCGGTGCCTCAGGGCCTACCGGCCGGTCAGGCGTCGCCGCCGGCGGCGCCCGGGTCGGCCGCGGTCACGTCGAGCAGCTGGTAGCGGTCGATCGCGTCCTTCAGCGCCGAGCGGTCGATCTTGCCCTGCTTGGCGAGCTCGGTGAGCACACCCAGGACGACCGACTGCGCGTCGATGTGGAAGAAGCGACGGGCCGCGCCACGGGTGTCGGCGAAGCCGAAGCCGTCGGCGCCCAGCGACTGGTACTGACCCGGCACCCAGCGGGCGATCTGGTCCGGCACCGCGCGCATCCAGTCGGACACCGCGACGACCGGGCCCTCGGCGCCCTGGAGCTTCTGCGTGACGTACGGCACGCGCTGCTGCTCCTCGGGGTGCAGCAGGTTGAACTCCTCGGCCTCCACCGCGTCGCGGCGCAGCTCGTTCCAGGAGGTCGCGGACCAGACGTCGGCCTTGACGTTCCACTCCTCGGCGAGGATGCGCTGGGCCTCCAGGGCCCACGGCACGGCCACGCCGGAGGCGAGGATCTGGGCCGGGATCTGGCCCGCGGTGCCCGGCGCGTACCTGTGCAGACCCTTGAGGATGCCCTCGACGTCCACGTTCTCCGGCTCGGCCGGCATCTTGATCGGCTCGTTGTAGACGGTCATGTAGTAGAACACGTCCTCGCCGTGCGGGTGCTCGGCGCTGGAGCCGTACATCCGCCGCAGACCGTCCTGGACGATGTGCGCGATCTCGAAGCCGTACGCCGGGTCGTACGCGACGACGCCGGGGTTGGTCGAGGCCAGCAGGTGCGAGTGGCCGTCGGCGTGCTGCAGGCCCTCACCGGTCAGCGTGGTGCGGCCGGCGGTGGCGCCGATCACGAAGCCGCGGGCCAGCTGGTCGGCCATCTGCCAGAACTGGTCGCCGGTGCGCTGGAACCCGAACATCGAGTAGAAGACGTACACCGGGATCAGCGGCTCGCCGTGGGTGGCGTAGGACGAGCCGGCGGCGATCAGCGAGGCGGTGCAGCCCGCCTCGGAGATGCCGTCGTGCAGCATCTGGCCGGTCGGCGACTCCTTGTAGGCGAGGAGCAGGTCCCGGTCGACCGACTCGTAGGTCTGGCCGAGCGGGTTGTAGATCTTCGCCGACGGGAAGAGCGAGTCCATGCCGAAGGTGCGGTACTCGTCCGGCGCGATCGGCACGAAGCGGTTGCCGATGCCCTTGTCCCGCATGAGGTCCTTGAGCACCCGGACGAACGCCATGGTGGTGGCGATGGTCTGGTTGCCGGAGCCCTTCTTGACCGCCTTGTAGGCGTCGTCGCCGGGCAGCTCCAGCTTCCGCGGGCGGACCTTGCGGGTCGGCACGTAGCCGCCGAGCTCCTCCCGGCGGTCGTGCATGTACTGGATCTCCTCCGAGTCGCGGCCCGGGTGGTAGTAGGGCGGGTAGCCCTCGTCCAGCTGCTTGTCGGTGATCGGCAGGTGCAGCCGGTCGCGGAAGCGCTTCAGGTCCTCGACCGTCAGCTTCTTCATCTGGTGGGTGGCGTTGCGGCCCTCGAAGTTGGGGCCCAGCGTCCAGCCCTTGACCGTCTGCGCCAGGATGACCGTCGGCTGGCCCTTGTGCTCGCGGGCCGCCTTGAACGCCGCGTAGATCTTCTTGTGGTCGTGGCCGCCGCGACCCAGGTGCTGGATCTGCTGGTCGGTCATGTTCTCGACCATGGCGCGCAGGCGCAGGTCGCCGCCGAAGAAGTGCTCGCGGATGTACTGGCCGGTCTCGGTGGCGTAGGTCTGGAACTGGCCGTCCACCGTGGTGTTCAGCTTGTTGACCAGGACGCCGTCGCGGTCCTGCGCGAGCAGCGGGTCCCAGGAGCGGTCCCAGACCAGCTTGATCACGTTCCAGCCGGCGCCCCGGAACTGGGACTCCAGCTCCTGGATGATCTTGCCGTTGCCGCGGACCGGGCCGTCCAGGCGCTGCAGGTTGCAGTTGACCACGAAGGTCAGGTTGTCCAGGCCCTCGCGGGCGGCCAGCGAGAGCTGGCCGAGCGACTCGGGCTCGTCCATCTCGCCGTCGCCGAGGAAGGCGTAGACCTGCGAGTCCGAGGTGTCCTTGATGCCGCGGTGCTCCAGGTAGCGGTTCATCCGCGCCTGGTAGATCGCGCCGAGCGGGCCGAGGCCCATCGAGACGGTCGGGAACTCCCAGAAGTCCGGCATCAGCCGCGGGTGCGGGTAGCTGGAGAGGCCGTACGGGGCCTTCGACTTCTCCTGGCGGAAGGCGTCGAGCTGCTGCTCGGTGAGCCGGTCCAGCAGGAAGGCGCGGGCGTAGATGCCGGGGGAGGCGTGACCCTGGAAGAAGATCTGGTCGCCCGACTCGCCCTCGGCGTCCTTGCCGCGGAAGAAGTAGTTGAAGCCGACGTCGTAGAGCGACGCGGAGGAGGCGAAGGTGGCGATGTGGCCACCGACGCCGATGCCGGGGCGCTGCGCCCGGGAGACCATGACGGCCGCGTTCCACCGGGTCGCGTTGAGGATCTTCCGCTCGATCTCCTCGTTGCCGGGGAAGAACGGCTCGTCCTTGGTCGCGATGGTGTTGACGTAGTCCGTGCTGCGCATCTCGGGCACGGCGACACGCTTCTCGCGGGCGCGCTCGATCAGCCGCAGCATCAGGTAACGGGCACGCTCACGCCCCCGCTCGTCGATGGCCGCATCGAGCGACTCCAGCCATTCCGCGGTCTCCTCGGGATCGAAGTCCGGGACCTGACTCGGAAGGCCGCCAATGATGATCGGGTTGCGATCGGATCCGGAAGCCACGCTGTTCCTTCACTGTCGGTCGAAACTGAGGTGTGTCGCGCCGCCTCCATCGTGCTACCGCGCTCGGAGATCCGTCATCTCTACCGATCGGTAACCGTCGCGCCCGGTGGGCGGTCCGGTCTGGTGGTGCGCGGTGCGGGCGTCTCCGTCCGCTCCGCACACCCCCGGGTGTTACGAAAAGAGGTGGTCCGACCTGGTGTCCCGTCCGCCCGATGGCGGGCGGCCGGGGTGAGGGCCAACAGGAGACTCTACGCCCGCGCACGCGCGGACCCCGAATGCCGTTCGCATCTCGGGCACACGTACGGCCTGTGGGCCGGGACCACCCGAAGCATCCTCGGACCATGCAGAAAAGGGCAAATCGGTGTGATTCCCGACACGTCCCACGGCGTGTTCCGGTGCGACACGTCAACCTTTGGAGGGGATCGGGGGTCGGGTACTTGCGCGAACCGCCGCGCCCGTGTGGACTACGGCCACAGCCTCGGCATGGATGCCGAGCCGAATACTGGAGGTTATTCCCGTGAGCGCGACCGCGGACCCCGCGGACAAGTCCAACCCGGCGACCCGTCTCGGCTTCGAAGAGGGCCAGATCATCCAGGAGCTGGGGTACGACGAAGACACTGACCAGGACCTCCGCGAAGGCATCGAGGAGCTCACCGGGACGGATCTCGTCGACGAGGACTACGACGACGTCGCCGACGCCGTCCTGCTGTGGCACCGCGACGACGACGGGGACCTCACCGACGCCCTCGTCGACGCGCTGGAGTACCTGGCGGAGGGCGGCCTCATCTGGCTGATGACGCCCAAGACCGGGCGGGACGGCCACATCGAGGCGTCCGACATCAACGACTCGGCCAAGACCGCCGGTCTCTCCCAGACCAGCTCGATCAACATCGTCAAGGACTGGGCGGCCACCCGGCTCGCGACCAAGTCCACGGCGAAGCAGAGCGGCGGAAAGCGCTGAGCGGGCTCTGAAGTCCCCGCACCGGGCCCCGCCGGAGGAACCCCCTCCGGCGGGGCCCGCTGCATGCCCGCCTCCCGCCCGGGGCCCGGCCGGCGCTCCGGACCGGCCCGTTCGCGGACGGCGAACGCGGCGGGCCGCGGCCGCCCGCCTCATCCGTTCGGCGGAACGGCCGTAAACGAATGCGAGGATGTGGCCTGCCGCGCCCGCCGCGCGGCGCGCTCGCGTCAGAAAGGTCCCGTTCATGGCCATCGAGGTCGGCACCCAGGCTCCGGACTTCGAGCTCCGCAACCAGCACGGCGAGTCCGTCCGGCTCTCCGACTTCCGCGGCCGGAAGAACGTCGTCCTGGTCTTCTACCCGTTCGCCTTCACCGGTGTCTGCACCGGCGAGCTGGGCGCGATCCAGCGGGAGCTGGCGGGCCTGCAGAACGACACCGTGCAGGTGCTCGGGCTCTCCTGCGACTCCCAGTTCTCCCAGCGGGTCTTCGCCGACCGGGAGGGCCTGGAGTTCCCGCTGCTGGCCGACTTCTGGCCGCACGGCGAGGTCGCCCGCGCGTACGGCGTCCTCGACGAGGAGCGGGGCTGCCCGCTGCGCGGCACCTTCGTGGTCGACACCGCCGGCGCGGTGCGCTGGAGCGTCGTCAACGGCCTCCCGGACGCCCGGGACGAGCAGGAGTACCTGAAGGTGCTCGCGGCGCTCTGAGGCCCCGCCGGGGGCCCCGGACGCGTCCCGGGCGCGCCCGCCGGGCCCCTTCGGCGCCCGCCGGCCGGGTGCCGTGGGGCCGTGTCCGGCCTGATCAGGGGTGCGGGCGGGAACCCCGTACTACGCTCGGGCCGTTGGCGGGGTGGGACGCGGGGGCCGATCGGCCTCCCGCCGCCCCGGACCGCACCACCGGGGGCACCACTGGACGTGCCTCCCGATTCTTGGAGGACTAGTGGGAGTCAGCCTCAGCAAGGGCGGCAACGTCTCGCTCACCAAGGAGGCACCCGGCCTCACGGCCGTGGTCGTCGGCCTGGGCTGGGACGTCCGGACCACCACCGGTGCGGACTTCGACCTGGACGCCAGCGCCCTGCTGTGCAACGCCCAGGGCAAGGTCGCCTCGGACGGCAACTTCGTGTTCTTCAACAACCTGAAGAGCCCGGACGGCTCGGTCGAGCACACCGGTGACAACCTGACCGGCGAGGGCGAGGGCGACGACGAGGCGATCAAGGTCAACCTGGCCGGCGTCCCGGCGGACGTGGAGAAGATCGTCTTCCCGGTGTCGATCTACGACGCCGAGACCCGCAGCCAGAACTTCGGCCAGGTGCGCAACGCGTTCATCCGCGTGGTGAACCAGGCCGACAACTCGGAGCTGGCCCGCTACGACCTCTCCGAGGACGCCTCCACCGAGACCGCGATGGTCTTCGGCGAGCTGTACCGCAACGGCAGCGAGTGGAAGTTCCGCGCCATCGGCCAGGGCTACGCCTCCGGCCTGCGCGGCATCGCGCAGGACTTCGGCGTCAACGTCTGAGCCGTCGCCGGCGCCCTGCGGCGCGGGCTGCGCGCCGTTCTCCCGGGGCGGCCCTGGACCTCCGTGGTCCGGGGCCGCCCCGGCTTCGTCCGACCCGGTGCCGCGCTGGTCCGCGGCGCTGCGAGGATGTGAGTTCAGGAAGTTCAGCCGACCAAAGCCGGTCGGCCGGGGCCGCGGGGGACTACACCTGGATGGCGCCCCGGGAGAAGCAAGGGAGGAAGAACGTCATGGTGGTCACGCTTGCCAAGGGTGGCAACGTCTCGCTCACCAAGGCCGCGCCGAACCTGACGCAGGTCCGGATCGGCCTCGGCTGGTCCGCCCGTTCAACCACGGGCGCCCCGTTCGACCTCGACGCGAGCGCCCTGATCTGCGGTGGCGGGCGAGTGCTCGGTGACGAGTACTTCGTCTTCTACAACAACCTCAAGAGCCCCGAGGGCTCGGTGGAGCACCAGGGCGACAACCTCACCGGCGGCGACGACACGGGTGACGACGAGGTGGTCGAGGTCAACCTGGACCTCGTCCCGGTGCAGGCCGACAAGGTGATCTTCGCGGTCTCGATCTACGAGGCCGAGGCGCGGCTCCAGAACTTCGGTCAGGTCCGCAACGCCTACATCCGGGTCGTCAACTCGGTCGACGGCCAGGAGATCGCCCGGTACGACCTGTCCGAGGACGCGTCCAGCGAGACCGCGATGATCTTCGGCGAGCTGTACCGCTACGCGGGCGAGTGGAAGTTCCGCGCAGTGGGCCAGGGGTACGCCTCCGGCCTGCGTGGCATCGCGCTCGACTTCGGCGTGAACGTACAGTAAGGGCGGAAATCGGACTTATCGCACCCGACCCGATCATGAGAACAGAGGGCAGTGCGGGGGTGGCCTGACCGGGCCCGGCCCGGTCAGGGCGTCTCGGGTACGAGGCCGACCCCGGCACGGCCAAAACCCGAAAGGTAGCCAACTCCCGTGTTCCTCCGCACATTCGGCTGGTCGCTCGCGATCACCGCCATCGGCCTGGTCGCGGCCGGACTGCTCTGGGGAGCCCAAGGCTTCGGCATCGTGCTGATCCTCTCCATCCTGGAGATCTCCCTGTCGTTCGACAACGCGGTGGTCAACGCCACGGTGTTGAAGCGGATGAACCCGTACTGGCAGAAGATCTTCCTGACCGTCGGTGTGCTCATCGCGGTCTTCGGCATGCGCCTGGTCTTCCCGCTGCTGGTCGTCGGCCTCACCGCGAAGCTCAACCCCACGACGGTCATCGACCTGGCGCTGCACTCCGACAAGACCCACGACGGCCTCACCTACGGCCAGTACCTGGAGGCGGCCAACCCGGCCATCGCGGCCTTCGGCGGCGTCTTCCTGCTGATGATCTTCCTCGACTTCATCCTCGGGGAGAAGGACTACAACTGGCTGTCCTGGATCGAGCGCCCGCTGGAGAAGGTCGGCAAGCTGGAGGCCTTCTCCACCGTCGTCGCCCTGGTCGCCCTGCTGCTGGCCTCCAACTTCTTCGCCGGGGAGCACGCGGAAACCGTTCTGCTCGCCGGCGTCCTCGGCCTGGTGACCTACCTCGCGGTCAACGGCCTCTCGTCGATCTTCGAGTCCGGCCTGGAGGCCGAGGAGGAGCGGGAGGAGGAGGCGGAGAAGTCCGGCAAGTCGATCATGCAGGTCGGCGGCAAGGCCGCGTTCTTCCTCTTCCTCTACCTGGAGGTCCTGGACGCCTCGTTCTCCTTCGACGGCGTGGTCGGCGCGTTCGCCATCTCCAGCGACATCTTCCAGATCACCCTGGGCCTCGGCATCGGCGCGATGTACATCCGCTCGCTGACCGTCTTCCTGGTCCGCAAGGGCACCCTGGACGACTACGTCTACCTGGAGCACGGCGCGCACTACGCGATCGGCGCGCTGGCGGCGATCCTGCTGGTCGGCATCAAGTTCCACATCCCGGAGATCGTCACCGGCCTGATCGGCGTCGCCTTCATCGGACTGGCACTCGGCTCGTCGATCCTGCGCAACCGGCGCGAGGGCGCCGGCGAGGACGAGGAACCGGAGCTGGTGGGCAGCGGCAAGTAGCCGCCCACGCGGTCCGCAGGACAAGCGGAAAGGCCGCCCCCGGGGTCTCCCGGGGGCGGCCTTTCCCGTGCTTCCTGGTTGTCCCCGGGGGACGCCCGGTCAGCCGAGCTGCTGCTCGATCGCGCGCAGCTTGCGCTCCAGCGAGTCCAGCTTCGGCATCGACAGGGTGTCGTCGTCGGCCGTCAGGTCGATGGTCGAGTCGCTGCGGGACGACCCGGTGCCGGAGGACGCGTACGAGGAGGACGCGTACGAGGAGCCGACGGCGGCGCGCGGCCGGCGGCCGGCGTCCAGGGCGGCCGGCTCGAAGGAGTCGGCGGACCGGTGCGAGTCCGCGTACGAGGAGGCCGGGGAGGTCGAGGTGGTGGCGTCGGTTTTCGCGGCTAGGGCAGGCTCCGTAGCGCTCGGGCCGTCTCCGGCAGCCGTGAGGGCGGGAACCTGGCGGCCGCCGCGGCCCCGGGCGAGCATGCCGCCCTGGCGCGAGATGGCCTTCAGCTCGGCCCGCTCGCGGCGGTCGGCGGTGCGGGCGCGGGCCTTGGCGTCCAGCTTCGCCTGGCGCTCCTCGCGCACCTCCTCGACCGCCTCGTCCAGGCTGCGGACGTTCTCCAGCAGCATCAGCGACCAGGCCGCGTAGGTCTCGCGCGGGGCGCGCAGCCAGCGGACGATGCGGATCTGCGGCAGCGGGCGCGGCACCAGGCCCTGCTCGCGCAGCGCGGCCTTGCGGGTCTGCTTCAGCGCGCGGTCGAACAGGATCGCCGCCGAGATCGACATGCCGGAGAAGAACTGCGGGGCGCCGTCGTGCGACACGCCGCGCGGGGCGTGCACCCAGTTGAACCAGGCCGAGGCGATCGCGAACACCCAGACCAGCAGGCGCGAGCCGAGCGCGGCGTCACCGTGGCTGGCCTCGCGGACGGCGAGCACCGAGCAGAACATCGCGGCGCCGTCCAGGCCGAACGGGACGAGGTACTCCCAGCCGCCGGACAGGCCCAGGTTCTCCTTGCCGAAGCCGACCAGGCCGTGGAAGGAGAGGGCCGCGGCGACGCCGGCGCAGCAGAACAGCAGCGTGTACGAGGAGATGCCGTAGATCATCTCCTTGCGCCGGCGGCGCTCCTCGCTGCGCTCCCAGGAGTCGCCGGACTCGTCCTTCTTCGAGCTCTTGAAACGCAGCGTCGCCAGCAGGACGGCGACGAACAGCAGGGCTGCGCCGCCGATGACGGTCCAGACCAGCTGTATGGAGGTCAGGTTCATTGCGGGTCGGGCCTCGGGTTTCCGCAGGGGACAGGATCACAGCGCGACACAGGTGGTCAGGGCCCGCTGTACGGGCACCGCCTGACGGTCGGTTCGTCGCCGCACGGCATGCCCGCCGCACCCGCGCAGGGGCGGACGGGACGCCTGTGCGGCTAGACGATATCGCGTCCGAAGGGGCGGCATGTTACGGGAGGGCGGCTTCCTCCTGCCAATCGACCCGCCGGTTGGATAGGGGAGGGGTGGACGGGGTATCCGACGGCCGGGCCGATGCCCGATCATTGGTCGGCGGACCGTCAGAACGCCTGGCGGGAGCAGGGGGAGAGGACGGCATGGTCTCGATCTGGGAGTACCTGCGCGGGGACAAGAGCTACACCTTCGACAACCCCGGCGGTCAGCACAAGGTCATACTCACCAAGTCGACTCCGCAGCACGCGATCACCGGGTCGGCCGCCACCACCGGCTACCTCTACGTCAACCTGCACTGGACGATGAGCGCCGGGGGCTCCCGCCGGCCGAGCGCCCGGGAGTCCGTCAAGCGGTTCTTCAGCCCGCGGATCCTGCGGCCGCAGGACCCGGACTCGCCGCAGAACAGCGAGCCGATGAACGTCGACCTCGACCTGGCCTGCATGTACGAGCTCTCCGACGGGAGCACCGGCGTGGTGCAGCCGCTCGGCGGGCTCTTCGGCGACCTCCAGAACGCGCCGTACATCAAGCTCAGCGGCGACGACCAGTACGGGGCGCCGTCCGGCGAGACGATGTACGTCAACCTGGAGAAGAAGGACAAGTTCAAGCGGCTGCTGATCTTCGTCTACATCTACGACGGCACGCCGGCCTTCGAGCAGTCGCACGCGGTGGTCACGATCGTGCCGCAGACCGGGCCGCGGATCGAGATCAAGCTGGAGGAGCGGGCCCGGGCGGCGCGCTCCTGCGCGGTGGTGCTGATCGAGAACGCGGGGGACAACCAGCTGACGGTGCGGCGCGAGGTGCGGTACGTCAACGGGTTCCAGGCGGACATCGACCGGCTGTACGGGTTCGGGATGCAGTGGCAGCGCGGGTACAAGGGCGACTGACGCCGGCGGGCGCGGCGGTTCCACGGCGGCGGGCGGTGCGTGCGGCGGGGCCGGGGGCGTCCGGCGGCCCCGCCGGGGGTGTCAGCGGGGCTGGAACTGCGGGCCCTGCGGGGGCAGCGCGAACTCCTCGCCGGTGGGCGCCGGGGGCTGGGCCGTCGGCGGCTGCGGCGGGACGGGCGGCTGCTGGCCGGTGCCGGGCTGCGGGTAGCCGTAGCCGGCGGGGCGCTGCTGCGGCGGCGCGGGCTGGTTCTGCTGGGGGTACCCGTAACCGCCCGACTGCTGCTGGTAGGGCTGCTGGCCGGTGCCCGGTTGCGGGTAGCCGTAGCCGCCGGTGGGCTGCTGCTGCGGTGCGGGCTGCTGCTGGGGGTAGCCGTACCCCGTGCCGGGCTGCTGGGGGTAGCCGTAGCCGGTGCCGGGTCGGTTGCTCGGGGGAGCGGTGGGCGGCGGGGGCACGGTCGGCGGGGCGGTGGGCGGCGGCGGGGTCGCCGGCGCGGGCGAGGCGTTCGCGGCGGTGGCCGGGGCCGGGGCCGGTGCGGTGGCCGGGGCCGGGGTGGGCGGTGACTGCGGGACGGCCGGGGCCAGGGTGAAGGTGCCCGGCTCGGGGGTGGTCGAGCGCGGGTCCGGCAGCGGGGTGCTGCGCGGGTCGAACGCGCCGGACGGGGCGGGGGCGGCGCCGAGGGCCTGGTCGGCCTCCGCCTCGTCGTCCACGGTGATGCCGAAGTCGGTGGCGAGGCCGATCAGCCCGGAGGTGTAGCCCTGGCCGATCGCCCGGAACTTCCAGGCCCCGGACCGGCGGTACAGCTCGCCCGCGACCAGGGCGGTGACGTTCTCGGCGTCGTCGATCGCGAACTCGGCGAGTGCGGGGACGCCCTCGCCGGCCGTGGCGTCGAAGAGCAGCAGGCGCAGCCCCGGCACGGCGCGGAACGGCCCGCCCTCGGAGGAGCCGGCCAGCACCACGCGGTCCACCTCGGCGGGCAGCTTGCCCAGTTCGACCTCGACCGTGTCGATGATCTCGGCGCCGCCGGAGGTCTGCTGCTTGGGCAGGTGGCGGACCAGGCCGGAGGGGTGGCGGGGCTGGTTGTAGAAGACGAAGTCGGCGTCCGAGCGGACCTTTCCGGAGGCGCCGAGCAGCAGCGCGGACGCGTCCACGTCCGGCGCACCGGGCGTGGCGCTCCAGCGCAGCACGGCGCGGACCGCCGCCGCCGGCAGTGCGATGTTGGCGCCCTTGGCCATCACGTGCGTCATAGCCGACCATCCTGCCTGTTCGCCACCCCTTCGGACAACGTGACCGGACCGGTCCGCGCGGAGTCGGACTTTGCCAAGACTTGCGCTTTCCGAGGTTTGCCGCCGTCGTTTCCGGGATGGGGCGCCGGTGCGCCCATGATCGTCCAAGTGGACCGGGATGTTCCGGGAGTTCAGTGCCGGGGAACCGGGACCGGCCGGATCCCGTCCGTACGATGGGCGGTCGAAAGGTCTCCGGGGGTTCGGCGGAGGGGCGTCCGGCGGCGGCGTGCCCGGGAACCTTGGCGCCCGGTCGGCCGGTTGACCAGGGTGTCGTCGGCAACGGGCCGGGGGCCGGTCCACTTCCTGGAGGAGAGCACCTTGCGCCATTTCGGCCACCTCGCCGAGGACGTACGCGGCCGGCTCTTCCTGGAACAGCCGCGCCCGTTCAGCGCGCGGAGCGGGCCGGAGGTGATCGCCACCGCCCTCGGCGGCACCCTCTACAGCCCGGCCACCAGGCCCGCCCTGGCCGCCGACATCCGCAAACTCGCTGGTCGGGGCGTGGTGTCGATGGTGCTCTGCCTGGAGGACGCGATCGCCGACCACGAGGTGGACGCGGGCGAGCGGAACCTGGTCGAGCAGTTGAATGACCTGGTCAAGGACTTCACCGACTGTGCACAGAGCCACCCCCTGCTCTTCATCAGGGTCCGCAGCGCCGCCCAGATCCTCGACCTGGCCGAGCGTCTCGGCCCGGCCGCCGAACTGCTCAGCGGCTTCGTGCTGCCGAAGTTCACCCCGGCGAACGGCGGCGGGTACCTGGCCGCGCTGGCCGCCGCCGAGGCCGCGACCGGGCGGCGGCTGTTCGCCATGCCCGTCCTGGAGTCGCCCGAACTCGCCCACCTGGAGACCAGGCGGGAGCAGCTGTTCGGCATCGCCCAGCTGCTCGCCGCCCACCGCGAACGGGTGCTCGCCGTCCGGCTCGGGGTCACCGACCTCTGCTCCGCGTACGGCCTGCGGCGCTCGCCCGACCTCACCGCGTACGACGTGGCGCTGGTCGCCTCGGTGATCGGGGACGTGGTCAACGTGCTCGGCCGGGCGGACGGCACCGGGTACACCGTCACCGGACCGGTCTGGGAGTACTTCCCGGTGCAGGAGCGGATGTTCAAGCCGCAGCTGCGCCGGACCCCGTTCGCCGGGGCCTCCGTCCCCGCCGCGGCCGGGGTGCTCCAGGCCTCCGGCGAGGAGGTCCGCCGGCGGATCATCGAACACGACCTGGACGGGCTGATCCGGGAGGTCGAACTCGACCGGGCCAACGGCCTGCTCGGCAAGACCTGCATCCACCCCAGCCACGTACCGGCCGTGCACGCCCTCTCCGTGGTCACGCACGAGGAGTACTGCGACGCCCGCGACATCCTCCGGCAGGAGCAGGACGGCGGCGGGGTACTGCGCTCGGCGTACACCAACAAGATGAACGAGGCCCGGCCGCACCGGGCCTGGGCGGAGCGGGTGCTGCTGCGGGCGGAGGTGTTCGGGGTGGCCCGGGAGGACGTGAGCTTCGCCGAACTGCTGTCGGCCTGCCTGTGCGGCTGACGGCGCCCGGACGGACACAACCGTGAATGCCGGCTACGAACGCATCGACGAACGCACCATCGCACCACCGAAGGCAGGACCAGCAGTGACAGCAACACCGCAGACGTGGACCGGCCGTTGGGTCGCCGACCGGGCCGGGATCGCCCTGACCGGCTCCGAGCGCCTCCCCGAACTCGTCGGCCTGGCGCTGCGCTCGGGGAACCCCAAGCGCGCCCACCTGCTGGTCTCCACGGTGCTCGGCAAGCACGTGCCGCAGCGGCCCTCGGTGGTCCACGGCGCCGGGCTCGAACTCGGCCGCCGGGTCCGCGACCTGCTCGGCGCGGAGGCGTCCGGGCGGGCCGTCGTACTCGGCTACGCGGAGACGGCCACCGGCCTCGGCCACAGCGTCGCCGACGGCCTGGACGCCCCCTACCTGCACTCCACCCGCCGGCCGGTGCCCGGCCTGGACCCGGTCGGCGGCTTCGAGGAGGAGCACTCGCACGCCACCTCGCACCTGCTGCTCCCCGCCGACCCCGGACTCCTCGCCGGCGACGGGCCGCTGGTGCTGGTGGACGACGAGTTCTCGACCGGACGGACGGTGCTCAACACCATCCGCGACCTGCACGCCCGCCACCCGCGCGGGCACTACGTGGTGGTCGCCCTGGTGGACCTGCGCTCCGCGGCCGACCGGCGCCGGCTCGATGAGGCCGCCGCCGAACTCGGCGTCCGGCTGGACCTGGTGGCCACCGCGAGCGGCGGCGTCGAGCTGCCGGAGGACGTCGTGGCGCGGGCCGAGCGGCTGATCGCCGAGGCGGCGCCGACCACGGCGCCCCCGGCCGGGGAGCCGCCGTCGGCCGGCCCCGCGCCGCTGGACCGGGTCGAACTGGACTGGCCCGCCGGGCTCCCGGACGGCGGTCGGCACGGCTTCACCGCCCGCGACCGCGCCCGGCTGGACGCCGCACTGCCCCGGCTGGCCGGGCAGCTCGCCGAGGCCCTGCCCGCCGGCGCGCGGCGGGTGCTGGTGCTCGGCTTCGAGGAGCTGATGTACGCGCCGCTGCGCCTGGCCGACGCCCTCGCCGAGCGGCTCGGCGGCGACCGCGTCCGGTTCTCCACCACCACCCGCTCGCCCGTCCTGGCGGTGGACGACCCCGGCTACGCCATCCGCACCCGGCTCGCCTTCCCCGCCCATGACGACCCGCGGGACGGCGGCTCGCCCGAGCGCTACGCGTACAACGTCGCCCCCGGCAGCGACCCGGCGCGGCGCTTCGACGCCGTGGTGCTGGTGGTGGACGACGTGGCCGACACCCCGGCGCTGCACGAGGGCGAGCACGCGCTGCTCGGCCAGCTGCGGCGGGTGACCGACCGGGTGGTGCTCGCCGTGCTGCCCTCGCACCGGCCGGTGCCCGTCGTGCCCGCTCCGCTCGCCGCACCCTCGTCGCTGCCCGCGCCCCTGTCGGCGCCCGGGTCTTCGGAGTTGCCCGCGCCCCTGTACGGGCCGGCGTTCTCCTCGTACCCGGCCGAGGAGGTGGCCTGGCTGCTCAAGGACCTCTCCGGGGTCGCGCTCGAAGCCCCCACCGAGGAGCGCGAGGAGGCCGTCCAGAACGGCGGCGCCCACTACGCCGAGTCGCTGCCGGTCGAGTACCAGCCCAGTCCCGAGTACCAGGAGCTGTTCCACCAGGCGCTGCGCGGCTCCGCCGGCCGGATCGCGCTCGCCGTCGGCACCGTCGCCGAGACGCTGCTGCGCGAGCGCGGCCCCGGGCTGGTGCTGGCCTCGCTGGCCCGGGCCGGCACGCCCGTCGGCATCCTGGTCCGCCGCTGGCTGGCCTTCGCCCACGGCCTGTCGGTGCCGCACTACGCGGTCTCGATCGTGCGCGGCCGCGGCATCGACCCGGTCGCACTGCGGTACCTGGCGGCCCACCACCGGGCGCGGGACGTGGTGTTCGTGGACGGCTGGACGGGCAAGGGCGCGATCACCCGCGAACTGGCCGACGCGCTGGCCGGCACCGGCTTCGACCCGGACCTCGCGGTGCTCGCCGACCCGGGCCGCTGCGTGCGGACGTACGGCACCAGGGACGACTTCCTGATCCCGTCCGCCTGCCTCAACTCCACGGTCTCCGGGCTGGTTTCGCGCACCGTGCTGCGCGCCGGGCTGATCGGGCCGGACGACTTCCACGGCGCCAAGCACTACGCCGAGCTGGCCGGGAACGACGTCTCGGCGCTCTTCCTGGACGCGGTGGCCGCCCGCTTCGGCGAGGTCCGCGCCGCGGCGGTCGAGGGCGCCGACCGGCTCGCCGCCGACCCGCACCGGGAGCCCGACCGGGCCGGCTGGGCCGCCGTCGAGCGGATCAGCGCCGAGTACGGCATCGACAACGTCAACCTGGTCAAGCCCGGTGTCGGCGAGACCACCCGGGTGCTGCTGCGCCGCGTCCCCTGGCGGATCCTCGCCCGGCGCGGCGCCGGTGCGGACCTCGACCACGTCCGGCTGCTCGCCGCCCAGCGCGGCGTCGAGGTCGAGGAGGTGGACGGCCTGCCGTACACCTGCGTCGGCCTGATCCACCCCCGCTACAGCCGCGGGGCGACCGGGGGAGACGGGCGCGCGGTGGCCGACGGGGGCACCGTGACCGAGACGACGGGGAGGGAATCCTGATGGGTGTCCTGGTGGCCAGCGACCTCGACCGGACGCTGATCTACTCCGAGCGGGCCATGGCCCTGGCCGGGCCCGACCGGCTGGCGCCGAGGCTGCTCTGCGTCGAGGTGTACCAGGGGCGGCCGCTGTCCTTCATGACCGAGCGGGCCGCCGGGCTGCTCGCCGAACTCGCCCGGGAGGCCTGCTTCGTCCCGGCCACCACCCGCACGCCGGAGCAGTACGGGCGGGTCAACCTGCCCGGCCCGACGCCGGACTGGGTCCCCGCGTACGCGATCTGCGCCAACGGCGGGCAACTGCTGGTGGACGGCGTGCCGGACGGTGACTGGCGGGCCGAGATCACCGCGCGGACAGCCGCCGGCTCGGCCCCGCTGGAGGAGGTCGTCCGGCGGCTCGCCCTGTGCGCCGACCCGGAGTGGACGCACAAGCGGCGGGTCGCCGACGAGCTGTTCGCCTACCTGGTGGTCGAGCGCGCCGCGCTGCCGGAGGGCTGGCTGGCGGAGCTGACCGGCTGGTGCGCCGAGCGCGGCTGGACGGTCTCCCTGCAGGGCCGCAAGGTGTACGCGGTGCCCGCGCCGCTCACCAAGAGCGCCGCGCTGGCCGAGGTCGTCCGGCGCCGCGGCGCGGACACCGTGCTGGCGGCCGGGGACTCGCTGCTCGACGCCGACCTGCTGCTCGCGGCGGACGCGGGCTGGCGCCCGGGGCACGGCGAACTCGCGGACAGCGGCTGGACGGCCCCCGGCGTCACCGCCCTGACGGAGGTGGGGGTGACGGCGGGGGAGGAGATCGTCCGGCGGTTCCTGGCGGGGGCGTCGGCCCTGCCGGTCGGGGGCTGACCCCCGGGTTCGGGTCCGGGTTCGGCTGCGGGTGGGTCAGCCGCAGCAACCGCCCCCGCCCCCGGCGGGGGCCTGCGGGGCGGCGGCCGCGCCGCCCGTGACGGCGACGGTGGACAGCAGCTTCACGGTGTCCTGGTGGCCCTGAGGGCAGACGGCGGGGTCGTTGGCCTGGGCCATCGGGCGGCGGAGCTCGAAGGTGGCGCCGCAGGAGCGGCAGCGGAAGTCGTAGCGAGGCATACCGGCAGGGTACCGAGCGGGGCCCCTGCCGGCAGCCCGCTTCGGGTGCTTCCAGGGCACTGGTGCTACCGATGCCTTGGCGCTCCCGGCGCTACCGGTGGCCGCCGAGGTCCCCGCGGATCAGCTCGATCACCCGGGCCGCCGTGTCCCGCACCGCCGCGAGCTCGGTCAGGAAGTGCCAGTAGTCGGGGTGCCGGCCGGCCGCCTCCAGCGTGGCCACGGCGCGGTCCAGCCGGGCCACCGCCTCGTCCAGCGGGGCGGCGTGCCGCGGGTCCGGCGCGCTGCGCCCGGCCATCGCCAGCCGCTGCGCGTCCCGGATGGCGAAGCGGGCGCGCTCGATCTCCCGATTGGGGTCGTGCTGCACCTCGTTCAGCTGCCGCAGCCGGTCGTTCGCCGCGAGCACCGAGCCGTCGGCGGTCTCCAGCAGCGCGCGGACCGTCCCGATCGCGGCGGTGGCGTCGGCCCAGCGCTGCTCGTCCCGGGCCCGGGCGGCCTCGGCGAGCTTGCGCTCGGCGGCCCGCCCGGCCTCCGCGACCTGGTCCGGCACCCGTTGGAGGTCCTGCCAGCAGGAGGTGCTGAACCGGCGGCGCAGCTCGCTCAGGGCGGGCTCGACCGTCTCGGCCTTGGTCTCCAGCGCCTGGATGCGGGTCCGCAGGCTCGCCACCCGCCGGTCGATCTCCCGCGCCCGCTCCGGCAGTTGTCCGGCGTCGGCGGCGATCGCCTCGGCGCGCTGCTTCACGTCCTCCGCGCGCCGCAGGGTGTCCGCGACCCCGTGCCGGGCCGGGCCCTCGTTCAGCCGGCCGAGCTCGGGCGCCAGTTCGGCGAGCCGGGCCGCCAGGTCGTCCGCCCGCAGGCCGGCGCCGCGCGCCCCGTCCAGCGCGGTGGTGGCCGCGAGCAGCGCGCGCTTGGCCTGCTCGACCGCCGGGGTGACCCGCATCAGCTGCTGCTCGGCGTGCTCGACGGTCGGCTGCAGGCGGCGCAGGAAGTCGTTCAGCTCCGCGCGGGCCGAGCCGAGCTGGCTCTTCACGTCCTCCAGCCGGCGCCTGGCCTGCGCGGCCGTGCCGGCGTCCAGGGTCTCGCTGTCCAGGTTGTGGGCGTCGAGCGCGGCGAGGTAGTTCACGGTGACCTGCTCGACCCGGCCGGAGATCGCCGCCAGGTCGGCCAGCGCGCGCTGCGCCGTCGGGCCCTCCTCGGCCGCGCGGACGGTCTCCACCGCGAGCTGCACCTCGCGCTGGGTCTCCTCCAGCTCGTAGAACGCCTCCTGGGCCGCCGCCCGGGCCTCCCGGGCCTGCGCCCGTCCGCCCTCGCCGCCGCCCCGCCGGCCCCACCAGCCGCCGGTTCCGGCGGAGGCCAGCCCGACCGCGGCCAGCGCACCCGCCAGCGCCACCGGCACCACCAACGCGTCGGCCAGTGCCGCCCCCGCCCGACGCCGCCCCCGCCCGCTCCCGCCGGCCACCGTCACTGCGCGCTCCCTGCTCCGACCCGCTGATCCGGCCCCCATTCTCCCCGATCCCCCCGCCGGCCCGGCACCCCCTCCCGCCCCGCCCGCCGCACGGCCCCGCCCCTCGCCGGGCGCCCGTCCCCCACCACCTCCCGGGACCAGGTACCCTAGGCTCTCGTCGTGCGCCCCTCGGGCCACGGCAGGGGGCGCGTAGCTCAGTGGTAGAGCGCTGCTCTTACAAAGCAGATGTCGGCGGTTCGAAACCGTCCGCGCCCACAGCAGGGAGCCCGGTGCCCCCGACCGGGATGGTCGGGGGCACCGGGCTCTCGCGGTGTCGGCGCCGGGGCCGGGTCAGACCTCGAGGACCCGCAGGGCGGGGTGGTCGACCGTGTTGAGGTAGAGCTTCTCCTTGGTGCCCTCCTGCTCCAGCTCGACGACCAGCCGGTAGCGGTACAGGCCGGGCTTGGCGGTGCTGAGCACGGTGCCGGCCCAGTAGTAGTAGACCGGGGTCAGCGGGGAGCGCATGCGGTCGGGCATGCCGTAGATCTTGAGCTCGGTGAAGAGCTTCCGCTCGGCCACGTCCTCCTCGTCACCCAGTTCGGTGTCGAGGACCACGATGTTGTTGATCTTGGGCATGGGCGGCCAGGTGCCGTCCAGCCGCCGCTCCATGTCGAGCGGGCGGATGATCCAGTTGATCACCTGGCCCTGCTTGCAGACCGTCTCCAGCTGCCGGGTGCCCTGGCCGGACCCGCCGACGCTGTTGTCCATCATGTACATCGCGTCGCCCAGCGAGCGGTTGGCCGTGGCCCGCTCCATGTTCACGAGCGTGACGACGTTGAGCTGGACCGAGTTCAGCTGCCCGGGGTTCTGCTTCCCCTCGGTGGCGCTGCTTGCCGTGGTTGTCAAGGTTCCTCCTTCGAGCGCGCCGCTCCGGGCGGTCCACCCGCCCGGAGCCGTCCGTTGCGCGGAGCGGTCAGGTGGCCCGGCCGACCAGGACGGGCGACACGGTGGTGGTGATCGGCTCGGCCTGGGTGCCCAGCCGGAACCGGATCCGGTACGGCACGGGGGACGCGGCGTCCTTCTTCACCGTCCCGGTCCAGTAGGCGACGTCGGTGCCGGGGTACACCTTCCGGACCGGCTCGCACACCTCGTGGTCGATCTCGATCCCGTCGATGGCCACGTAGGCCTCGCACTCGAGCGCCAGCACGTTCCAGAGCAGCTGGTCGCCGGCCTTGACCTTGGTCCGCAGCTCCTCGGTGCCGAAGTCGGCGGACCCGCCGGCCTTGTTGGTGTCGTACAGGTACAGGTGGCCGTGGGTGCTCTGGGACGCCAGCATGCCCACGCAGTCCACCACCGCGGTGATCGAGATCGGGCGCTTCGGCGTGGTCTTCAGCCGTGGCTTGGTGGTCATCTACTCCTCCTCGTCCTTACGGGGACTTCCTGGGACAGCGGTTCAGCCGAAGGCGGCCGGGGCGATCGGCAGGTAGCCCACGCCCGCCCCGGTGAAGCCGTTCCGCTTGGGCTCCGCGGTGATCCGGAGCTTCGACTCGCAGGTGAGGTTGACCGGCTCCCAGGTCCACTCGCCCGCCCGCTGGATCAGCTCGTGGAGCTGGATCCGCATCTTGTAGCTGTACGTGCCGGGCCGGGAGGTGTCGATCGTCGCCGACCAGTACCAGCCGTCGGTGACCAGGTCCGGGGAGCCGTACTCGGCCGGGTAGATGATCTTCTCGTCCACCGCCTCGCCGAAGATGTCGGTGATCACCGGCGCCGGGTAGCTGTGGGTGTCCTGGCCGTGGTCGGAGACCACCCGGCCGGTGACGTCCAGGACCCGCTGCCCGGAGAGGGCCGCGGTGCGCGAGGCGCCGTTGACCCTGGTGCCGACGGTCTGCCGGATCCGGGTGAGCGCGGCCTCGGTGTCGCCGTTCGCGACCCCGGCCTTCTCGCTCAGGTTCGCGAGCTCCGCCAGCGCCTCCTTCTCGGCCGCCCGCGCCCGGGTGGTGTGGTAGCCGCGGGGCACCGTCGGGGGGATCGAACCGAGGCTGTACGGGAGCCAGTTGAGCACCTGCTCGCCGGCCTGCGAGCCGTCGCTCCAGTAGCTGCCGTTGATCGCGGTGACCAGCTCGCCGGTGCCCTGGTTCAGGGAGCCGTGGAGCTTCATGTTGTCGAACAGATAGGTGTTGCCGGTCAGCGTCCGGGACTCCAGCGCGTTGCCGACGTCCACGAGCACGATGATCGCCAGTTGTTGGGCCATGCGCCCACCCTCCTTGTCGGTGTTCCGCCTACAGGCACATCAGTGCGGGCGAGTCGATGTGCAGCACGCTGTGCTCGCCCTCGTACATCTGGAGCTCCAGCCGGTACCGGTACGGCACCCCGGGCACCAGGTACGGCGGGACCACGCCGGACCAGACGTTGAGGTCCAGCTGGCCGGCCGCCACCCGGTGGTCGGCGGGCGCAGCGCCGTCCGCGCCGTCCGCCGCACCGGCGTCCACGCCCTCGACCGCGGAGCCGGCCACGGCGGCGGGGTCGACGCCGTACGCGGCCGCGCCCGCGGCCCCGTCCGCCGGCACGAAGCTGATGCTCCGGATCTCGACGGGCGTCTGCAGGTCCACCGCCAGGGCGGACCACTGGACCACCTGGCCGGGGACCACCACGGTGACCAGGTCGGGCGTCCCCTGGTTCTTGCTGTCGAACGACCCGTCGTCGATCAGGCAGAGGTTGCCGTTGAGCAGCGACTTGTCCGAGAGCGCGCCGATCACGTCCACCACGACGGCGATGTTCACTTGCGGTTTCATCCTCACTCCATTCCTCGAACCAACGTTCCGGAGCGGCGGTCGTACCGCCCCGCCGGCTTGGTCAGTCCCGGTCAGCCCCGGTCGCGCACCAGCGGCACCTTGCCGACCGACGTCCGCTCGATCTCCGTGGACGCCCGGGGCACGAACTTGACCAGGAACCGGTAACCGGTCTTCTCGATCGAGGCGGGGTTCGCCTCGCCCTGGTTGAACAGCGAGAGCGAGCGGGGCAGCGCGTTGACGAAGACGTGCTGGACCCCGTACGGGCCGAGCGCGGCGTCCATCCGGTACGTCAGACCGGCGACGTCGTCGACCGAGGCCAGCAGCGTGATCGTCTTGCCCTCGCGGTGGTTCACGAACTGGATCTCGTGGGCCACCACGTCCAGGTCCATCGCGGTGGCCTTGAGCAGGTCGTCCCGCAGCGCCTCGTACGCGCGCGGGGCCGAGTACTGGCTGTCGTTCAGGTGCAGGATGTCCCCGGTGCGGCCGGCGAACTCGAACTGGCCGGTCTTCAGCCCGGGCCCGTCCAGCCGCGGGCGGCGGATCATCCGGTCGCCCAGCTTCAGCCGCAGCAGCGGGGCCTCGTGCCCGTGCAGCCGGGTGACGACCAGCTCGCCCTCCTCGCCCTCGGCGACCCAGCGGCCCTTCTCGTCGACGATCTCCACCAGGTGCAGCCCGGGCACGGCCGCCAGGCAGGGGGACTCCTCCGTCAGCTGCAGCCCGATGGTCTCGGCCTGGGTGGCGGCGAAGTAGCTGAGGATCGACAGGTTCGGGTACATCGCCTTGAGCTCCGCCCGCTTGCGCTGCGGCAGCACCCCGCTCCCGTACAGCGCCACCCGGAAGCTCTCCTTGGCCTCCTGGCTCATGCCCGCGCCGAGCTCGCTGAGGATCGCGATGCCCGCGGTGATCCCCATCAGCGCCTTCGGGCCGGGGTAGGAGAACATGTGCTCCAGCACCGGGGCGGTGACCGGCCCGGCGCCGATGTAGTTGACCCCCGGCACCTGGGCCAGCACGCCGCCCACCATGGTGCCGCTGCTCCACATCTGGTAGTCCGCCAGCGTGGTGTACAGCCACTTGGGGTCGGTGCCGGGCAGGTACTTGGCGAGCTGGTAGGTGCCCATGAAGCGGCCGGCCACCTCGTAGGTGTCCCGCAGCTCCCGCAGCGAGTACACCGACTCCAGGGGCTTCCCGCCGCTGGTGCCGCCGCTGGCCACGATCTCGAAGCCGCCGCGCGCCAGCGGCACCACCATGCCCGGGCGCGAACCCATGAAGAACTCGCGCTGGGTCTCCTTGTCCGACAGCGGGATCCGCTGCCAGTCCTCGTACGTCTGCGGGGCGGCGTCGACGCCGGCGCCCGACAGGCGGCTGCGCCAGAGCGGGTTGAGCCGCACCGTGTTGACCATCTGCTGCAGGCGGCGCAGCACCAGGGCGTCCTGGAGCTCGTGCGACACCTCGCTGTACGGCGCCTGGCAGACCCGCTCGCACTCGCGGAGCTTGCTCGCGAACGAGGGGAGCTTCTCCACCGCGTCGACCGACTCCGGATTCAGCTCCCACTCGGGGATCAGCCAGCTCGCCAGTTCGTCGATGCCGCCGGGTGCCGCCGGCCGGTCGGGCGCGACACTCACTGCACTCATCGTCAATTCCCCGTCCTTCTGTTGTTCACGTGTTCAGGTGCCGTCGTTCGTTCGGCAGCGATTGTTCGGGCACGGTTCTTCGGCGGCCCTCAGCGGGCGTCGGCCAGGAGGTCGGTACCGACCCGCCTGATCTCGCCGAGCAGCATCCGGAAGTGTTCGGCGGTGATCTGGTGGTTCATCATCACCACGCGCAGGGCGGCTACCCCGTCGATGTTCACCTTGGAGATGAAGAAATTCCCCCGGATTTTGATCCGGTTCCTGATCGCCACCTGGAGGCGGTGCACGCCGTCGTCCGGAAGTTCTGCCGGTCGGTAGCGGAAGCACAGGATGTTGGCCTCCGGGCGGTGCAGCGTCTCGAAATCCGGCTCGTCCAGGAGAATCCGGTGGATTTCCCCGGTCAGGTCGCAGAGGTACTCGATCTTCTCGGCGAACAGGGCCGGGCCGTAGACGGACCAGAGGGTCCACAGCGGCATGATCATGGGCCGCTTGGTGCACTCGAAGTTCCGGGCTCCGCTGTCGAGCTCGGTGTAGCGGTCCGGCTCCTCGTCGAAGACGTAGCTGGCGCGCTGCTGGAAGGCCCCGAGGCTGTCCTCCTTGTTCCGGTAGAACAGCAGCGTGCAGGGCGCCGGGACGAACATCATCTTGTGCGCGTCCCAGGCCACCGAGTCGACCTTCTCGATGCCCCGCAGCTTGTGCCGGAGCCGGTCGGAGACCAGCAGGCTGGCGCCGTGGGCGCCGTCCACGTGCAGCCAGATGCCGGCTTCCCGGGCGATGTCGGCGAGTCCGTCGAGCGGGTCGAAGGCGCCGACCGAGGTGGTGCCGGCCGAGGCGACCAGGGCGAACACCTTCAGCCCCCGCTGCTCGGCCGCCGCCAGGGCGGGCCGCACCTGCTCCAGGCAGATCTGCTGCTCCGCGTTGATCGGCAGGCGGACGATCTGCGACTCGCCGATCCCCAGGATCCCGGCCGCCCGCGAGACGCTGTAGTGCACGTCCGCGCCGACCGCGATGGCCGGGCGGAGCAGGCCGTCCCCCGACGGACTGCCGTCCGACCAGAAGCCGGGGAACATCTTGTTCCTGGCCGCCAGCAGCGCGGTCAGATTGGCCAGCGACCCGCCCGAGGTGGTCACCATGGCGAAGGAGTCCGGTTCCCACCCGATGAAACGGTTCAGCTCCTCGGCCATGATGCGCTCCGCCACGCTGGGCAGCTGGCCGGCCTCGTAGAACGAGGACGGCTGGTTGACCACCGAGCTGACGAAGTCGACGACCCCGCCCAGCGGCACCACGCCCGAGAACTGCCGGCCCATGTACCCCGGCGAGTGGACCTGGATCCCCGTCCTGATGTACAGGTCGGTGATCGCGTCCAGCCGCTTCTCGTCGAAGGCCGCGATCTTCTCGCGCTCGGAGGTCATCAGGGCCCTGGCGGCCAGCGTCAGCGTTTCGGGGTCGATGAGTTCGAGCCCTCTGATCGAGGAATCGGCCAGATGGCTTTCGAGCCGGTTCAGTACCGTCTCGGAATTCTCCCGGAACAGCTCGGGGTCGAACGTGTCCGCCGGCATTCCGCCGTCGCACGGTTTTCCGACCCCGGGAGTTGCGGAGCGACTCGGCTTCTGAGCGCCGAGCAGCGATCCGACTCCGCTTTTTTGCTCGATCGTCTTCTGATTCGAGCGAGATTCCACCATAGGAGCCCCCCAATGGCCCTTGTTGAGGACATCGAGACTTTCCCTTTCCGGAACGGTGCATGTCCAGCTGGGTCACTCCAACGGGTGAATCTTCGTTTTTTATCGGCGTTCGATTGCGGCCCGTCGCCGGACGACTCCGGTGTGTGACATCCGGCATCGCTGCTGGCCAGGGTGGTAGGGCGGCTTGTCACATTTCGAACATTGCAATCGAACGCCGAGGTTGTTATTCGAACGCCAGCCGGGAATGTGCCGTTTTGGCCCCCGGGTCCGCCCGACGGGCCGATTCCGCCCCTTCTGGCCGGTAACGGACCAGGACCGCCGCCCGGTCCTCGTGCCGCACCCGCTACGGGGGCCGGCGATCCCGGGTGATAGGGAGGTGGGATGGCTGAGGTGGCTGAGGTGGCGTTCGACGCGGTGCTGTGCGATGTGGACGGCGTGATCCGGTTCTTCGACGGGAACCGGGTGGCCGCGCTGGAGCGGGCGGCGGGACTGGCGGAGGGGAGCACGGCGGAGGTCGGGTTCGCGCCGGAGAACGACCTCCCGCTGCTGCTCGGGCGGATCGGGAAGGCGCAGTGGGTGGACTCGATCGCGCGGGGGCTGGCCGGCCGGGTGACGGACGCACAGGCGCGCGCCCTGGCACAGGCGTTCGCGGACTCGCCGTTCCGGGCGGACGCGGCGGTGGTGGGGCTGCTGCGGCGGGCCCGGGAGCACTGCCGGGTGGTGCTGGTGACCAACGCGACGGCGTGGCTGGACGAGGACCTGGCGCTGCTGGGGCTGACGGACCTGGCGGACGAGGTGGTGAACAGCTCCCGGGTGGGCAGTGCCAAGCCGGACCGGCGGATCTACGAGATCGCCGCCGAGCGGGCCGGGGCGGCGCCCGAGCGGTGCCTGTTCGTCGACGACCGCCAGGAAAACGTGGACGCGGCGGTGGCGCTGGGCATGACCGGGGTGCGCTACCGGGGGCCGGAGGACCTGCGGCGGGCGCTGGCGGCGGTGCTGGACGGGCGGGGGGTGTCGGGCTGACGGGGTGCTGGGCTGAGGGGGCTCGGGCCGGCGGGTCGTGCTCGGCGGCGGGTGGCGGGGCCGGGGGCGCCGGGCGAGGATCGGGGGGACCGGTCGGACCCCTGGGAGCGGTGGGCGGATGGCTGAGCAGGTCGGGGAGCAGGTCGGGGCGCAGGCCGGGGGGTCGCGGGCGGAGCTGTCCTCGCGCCTGAACTGGCTGCGCGCGGCCGTGCTGGGGGCCAACGACGGCGTGGTGTCGACGGCGGGCATCCTGACCGGCGTGGCGGGTGCGGCGGGCTCCCGGACGGCGCTGCTCGCGGCCGGGGTGGCCGGGCTGCTGGCCGGGGCGATGTCGATGGCGGCCGGCGAGTACGTCTCGGTCAGCACCCAACGGGACACCGAGCGGGCCGCGTTGGCGCGGGAGCGGCGGGAGCTCGCGGAGGACCCGGAGGGGGAGCTCGACGAGCTGACCGACTACTACCGGGGCAGCGGGCTGGCGGACGGCCTGGCCCGGGAGGTGGCGACGGCGCTGACCGAGCGGGACGCGCTGGCCGCCCACGCGCAGACCGAACTCGGCATCGACCCCGACGTGTTGACCAACCCCTGGGAGGCGGCACTGGCCAGCGCGGCGGCGTTCACGCTGGGCGCGCTGGTGCCGCTGCTGGCGGTGCTGCTGCCGCCGGAGTCGTGGCGGCTGGTGGTGACGGTGGTGGCGGTGGTGGCCGCGCTGACCCTGTCGGGCTGGGCGAGCGCCCGGCTGGGGGGTGCCGGTCCGGCCCGGGCGGTCCTGCGCAACGTCGTGGGCGGGTTGCTGGCGATGGCGGTGACGTACAGCGGTGGCGTGCTGCTGGACCAGGTCACCGGGTGATCGCGCCCCCGGCCGTACGGCCGTACGAGCGGACGGGCGGACGGACGGACCACCGGACCGTGGTGGCGGGGCCCGGGCACGCCGGGTGACGGCCCCGGTCGGCTCGACGGGCGGGCCGGTCCGGCCTGTGTTTGTGTGGCTGCAAACCGCTTGGGAGAGGTGAGTCGCCGTGACCATGCCCCCGTTCGGATCGAACGATCCGTTCTCCGACCTGCTCAGCCGGTTCTTCGGGATGAGCCCGCTGGCCTCCCCGCCCGCCGTGCAGCGGGTGCCGATCGGGCGGCTGCTCAGCGAGTCCTCGCAGGAGCTGCTCGCGCTGGCCGCGCAGCGGGCGGCCGAGGACGGCTCCAGCGACCTCGACACCGCGCACCTGGCCTGGGCGGCCACCCGGGTGGACCCCTCGCGCCGGATGCTGGAACGGGCCGGCATCGACCCGGACCGGCTCTCCGGCGACCTGGAGCACGCCCTGCCGTCCGGCAACCCCGAGACGGTGGACGGCCGGCCGGCGCTCACCCCCTCGGCCAAGCGCGCGCTGCTCGCCGCGCACGCCCGCTCGCAGGAGGCCGGGGCCTCGTACATCGGCCCGGAGCACATCCTCGGCGCGCTGCTCGACCAGGAGCGCTCGGGCGCCGGGGTGGCGCTGCGCAACGCGGCGCCCTCGCAGGAGGCGCTGAAGTCGGTGCTGGAGGGGCGCGGCACCGGCGGCGAGCGCAGCAGTACGGGCGCCCACCCGAGCGAGACGCCGACGCTGGACGAGTACGGGCGCGACCTCACCGAGGAGGCGCGCTCGGGCCGGCTGGACCCGGTGGTGGGCCGGGCCGAGGAGATCGAGCAGACCGTCGAGATCCTCTCCCGGCGGACCAAGAACAACCCGGTGCTGATCGGTGAGCCGGGCGTCGGCAAGACCGCGATCGTCGAGGGCCTGGCCCAGCGGATCGTCTCCGGGGACGTGCCGCAGAGCCTCAGGGAGAAGCGGGTGGTCACCCTCGACCTGACCGCGCTGGTGGCCGGCTCCAAGTACCGGGGCGAGTTCGAGGAGCGGCTGAAGAACGTGATCGACGAGGTCACCGCGGCCGAGAAGAGCGTGATCCTGTTCCTGGACGAGCTGCACACCGTGGTCGGCGCGGGCGGTGGCGGCGAGGGGTCGATGGACGCCGGCAACATCCTCAAACCGGCGCTCGCGCGCGGTGAGTTGAGCGTGGTCGGCGCGACCACCCTGGACGAGTACCGCAAGCACGTGGAGAAGGACGCCGCGCTGGAGCGCCGCTTCCAGCCGGTGCTGGTGCCCGAGCCGAGCGTCGAGGAGACGATCGAGATCCTCCAGGGGCTGCGCGACGCGTACGAGGCGCACCACCAGGTGCGGTTCACCGACGAGGCGCTGGACGCCGCGGCGACGCTCTCCGACCGGTACGTCAGCGACCGCTTCCTGCCCGACAAGGCGATCGACCTGCTGGACCAGGCCGGTGCGCGGGTCCGGCTGCGCAGCCTGAGCGGCTCCACCGAGGCGACCGGGGTGCGGGACCGGATCACCAAGCTGAAGCGGGAGCTGGACGAGGCCGTCGTGGACGAGGAGTTCGTCCGGGCCGCCAACCTGAAGACCGAGCTGCGGCAGACCGAGGACGAGCTGGCGGCGGTCGCCGAGTCCCGCGAGGAGGTCGTCGACGTGACGGCCGACGACATCGCGCAGGTGCTCTCCTCCCGGACCGGCATCCCGGTCGCGGAGCTGAACGCGACGGAGAAGGAGCGGCTGCTCAAGCTGGAGGACCACCTGCACCAGAAGGTGATCGGCCAGGACGAGGCGGTCACCGCCGTCTCCCAGGCGGTGCGCCGCGGCCGGGCCGGGATGGGCGACCCGGAGCGCCCGACCGGCTCCTTCCTCTTCCTCGGGCCGACCGGCGTCGGCAAGACCGAGCTGGCGAAGGCGCTGGCGGCACTGCTGTTCGGCGACCCGGACCGGATGATCCGCTTCGACATGAGCGAGTTCCAGGAGAAGCACACCGTCTCCCGGCTGGTCGGCTCCCCGCCCGGGTACGTCGGCTACGAGGAGGCCGGGCAGCTGACCGAGGCGGTGCGCCGCAAGCCGTACAGCGTGCTGCTCTTCGACGAGGTGGAGAAGGCCCACCCGGACGTCTTCAACCTGCTGCTCCAGGTGCTGGACGACGGGCGGCTGACCGACTCCCAGGGGCGTACGGTCGACTTCCGCAACACCGTGGTGATCATGACCAGCAACATCGGCTCGCAGCGGATCCTCGACCACGCGGGCAACGTGGACGAGATCAGGGACGACCTGATGCGGGATCTGCGGCAGCACTTCCGGCCGGAGTTCCTCAACCGGATCGACGAGGTGATCGTCTTCCACGCGCTCACCCGGAAGGACCTGCTGTCGGTGGTGGACCTGCTGCTGGAGCGCAGCCGGCGGCGGCTGCGGGCCCAGGACGTCCGGCTGGAGGTCACCGAGGCGGCCAAGGAGTACCTGGTCAACCGGGGCTACCAGCCGGAGTTCGGGGCCCGGCCGCTGCGCCGGACGATCCAGTCGGAGCTGGACAACCGGATCTCCAACCTGCTGCTGGACGGTTCGGTGCGGGAGGGGGACACCCTGATCGCGGAGGTGAGCGACGGGGAGCTGGTGGTCACGCTGGCGCGGCCGGAGGCCTCGGCGACCTTCGAGGAGGCGGAGGCGAAGGCCGCCGCCGCTGCCGCCGAGGGCTGATCCGGTCGCGGCGGGCCTGGTTCGGGCGTACTCCAGGGGGAGTACGCCCGAACGCCACTGCTGGAGGACGCGTACGGGCGCGGCGCGGGTCTAGCTTGTGGGCATGATGCCGCCCACCTCCCCGCCGACCGAGCCGCCCGTGGCGGAGCAGCCGCCGGGGGAGCCGTCCGAGCCGCCGCGCCCGCCGTGGGCGCGCGCGGCCGCGGTGGGCCACGCGCTGGGGCCGGCGGTGGCGGTCGCGGCGATCCAGGTGGTCGGCTCGACCGTCGCCGCGCACGGCCAGCACGGGCGGGTCCCGCTGGACGCCCTCGGCTACCTCCTGCTGCTGCTCGGGCCGGCCCTGCTGGTGCTGCGCGGCCGCCGGCCGGTCGCGGTGGCGGCCGGCACCTCGGTGGTCACCGCCGGGTACCTGGCCGCCGGGTACCCGTACGGGCCGGTCTTCGTGAGCTGGCTGATCGCCTGCTGCGCGGCGATCGGCTCCGGGCACCGCCGGGCGGCCTGGACGGGCGCGGCCGGGGTCTACCTGGTGCACCTGCTGGGCGCCTTCGTGCTGCCGGCGAGCTGGCAGCGCGCCGCCCCGCCGTCCGGCAGCGTCTGGCCGCAGGAGCTCGGGCTGCTGGCCTGGCTGCTGCTGGTGATGGCGGGCGGCGAGCTGGTCCGGTTCCGGCGCGAGCGGATCGCCGCCCACCGGGCCTACCGGCAGCAGCTGGAGGAGCGCCGGGCCAACGAGGAACGGCTCAAGATGGCCCGGGAGTTGCACGACATCCTGGCGCACAGCCTGTCGCTGATCAACATCCAGGCCGGGGTCGCGCTCGCGCTGCTCGACCGGCGGCCGGAGGAGGCGCGCGGCGCGCTGGTCACCATCAAGTCGACCAGCAAGGAGGCGCTCGGCGAGGTCCGCCAGGTGCTCGCGACGCTGCGCGGGCCCGGCGCGCCGCCGCGCGGGCCGGCCCCGGGGCTGGACCGGCTGGACGAACTCACCGAGCAGGCGGACCGGGTGGGCCTGGAGGCGGAGGTGCAGGAGCGCGGCGAGCGGCGCGCGCTGTCCGCCGCCGTCGACCTCACCGCCTTCCGGATCGTCCAGGAGGCGCTCACCAACGTGGTCCGGCACTCGGCGGCCCGGCAGGCGGTCGTGGTGCTGGACTGGACGGACCGGGCCGTGCTGGTGGTCCGGGTGGAGGACCCGGGGCCCGCGGTGCCCGGTGACGCGGGCGGGTCGGGCAGCGGGTTGGTCGGGATGCGGGAACGCGCGGCGGCGTTCGGTGGCACCATCACGGCGGGGCCGCTGCCCGACGGCGGCTTCCGGGTCCGGGCGGAGCTGCCGACACCGAAGGCGGAGAGCGATTGATTCGGGTACTGCTGGCGGATGACCAACTGCTGGTCAGGGCGGGCTTCCGGGCCCTGCTGGACCTCCAGGACGACCTCACGGTGGTCGGCGAGGCGGACGACGGCGAGGCCGCGGTCCGGCTCGCCCGCGAACTCGTGCCGGACGTCGTGCTGATGGACATCCGGATGCCGCGGATGGACGGGCTGGAGGCGACCAGGAGGATCGCCGAGGACCCGGCGCTGTCCTCCGTGCGGGTGGTCGTGCTGACCACCTTCGAGCTGGACGAGTACGTCTTCGAGGCGCTGCGCTCCGGGGCGGCGGGCTTCCTGGTCAAGGACACCGAGCCGGCCGACCTGCTGCGGGCGGTCCGGGTCGCCGTCGCGGGGGACGCGCTGCTCTCGCCGGGGGTCACCCGGCGGCTGATCGGCGAGTTCGCCGCCCGGTCGAAGCGGCCCGAGACCGTGCCGCAGGGGCTCTCGGACATCTCGATGCTGACCGGGCGGGAGCGCGAGGTGCTGGCGCTGGTCGGGATGGGGCTGTCCAACGAGGAGATCGCCCGGCGGCTGGTGGTCAGCCCGCTGACGGCGAAGACGCACGTCAGCCGGGCGATGGTGAAGCTCGGGGTGCGGGACCGGGCGCAACTGGTGGTGCTGGCCTACGAGTCGGGGCTGGTGCGGCCGGGCTGGCTGGGCTGAGGGCTGCCCCCGGGCCGGAGCGTCGCGGGTGGTTCGTACTCTCCCGGGAGTATCCCAACTGCCGCTGCTGGTAGGACGCGCGATGAGGGTCTTCGGCGGGACGCTTCAGGTGTCTCGGGAACCGCCCGAGGTGCTGGAAGCCCACCACCGAGGAGTTGAACCATCATGTACACCCAGCTGGCCGACTGGCACGGCCCGGGCCCGTGGATCCTGCTGATCCCCCTGGTCTGGATCGCCGTGGTGGTTCTGGTGATCGCGGTCCTGCGCCGCACGGTCTGGCGGCGGCACGGCTGCGGGTACGGCGCCAGGGCCGGGTTCGGGCCCGGATCGGGAGCCGGGGCCGTCGCGGAGCATCCGCTGGCCGTCCTGGGCCGCCGCTACGCCGAGGGCGACATCGACGCCGAGGAGTACCGCGCCAAGCGGGCCGTGCTCAGCGAACCGCCGCGGGGCGACCCCGGAGGAGGTGGCGCCAAGTGACCGCCCCGGGCGTCGTACGGTCCGCCGCCCGGGTGGCCGACGCCGTGGAGGTCCACGGTGTCGGCGGCGCCGGGGGCCGGCAATCCGGCCGCGTGACGGTGGGCCGGAGGCTCAGCCCGCCTGCTGCGGGAAGACCTCCCGCAGCAGCGGGTCCGGCAGTCCGCGCTTGCGCCACTCGCGCGGGTAGCCGAGCGAGACCTCCGTGAACGGGACGCCGTCGTAGGTGGTCCGGCGCGGGATGTGGAGGTGGCCGTAGATCATCGCCGCGGTGTTGAACCGGGTGTGCCAGTCGGCGGTCAGCTCGGTCCCGCACCACTGGGCGAACTCGGGGTACCAGAGGATCTCGGTGGGCTGACGGACCAGCGGGTAGTGGTTGACCAGGACGAGCGGGACGTCCGGGTCGCAGGCCGCCAGTCGCTTCTCGGTCAGCCGGACGCGCTCGCGGCACCAGGAGTCGCGGTCCGGGAACGGGTCCGGGTAGAGCATCCGCTCGTCCGCGCAGACGATGCCGCTCTCGTAGGCGGCCGCCAGGGAGGCCTCCTTGGTGGTCGTGCCCGGCGCGCGGAAGGTGTAGTCGTAGAGGAGGAAGAGCGGGGCGATGCGGACGGGTCCGCCGGGGCCCTCCCAGACCGGGTACGGGTCCTCGGGGGTCACCACGCCGAGTCGGCGGCAGCGTTCCACCAGGTGCTCGTAGCGGGCCACTCCGCGCAGCTGGACCGGGTCCTCGGGGTGGGTCCACAGCTCGTGGTTGCCGGGCACCCACACCACGCGGGCGAAGCGTTCGGCGAGCAGGCCGAGGGCCCACTCGATGCTGGTGGTGATCTCGGCGACGTCACCGGCGACGAGCAGCCAGTCCCCGGGGTGGGAGGGTTGGAGCTTCTCCACCAGGTCGCGGTTCTCCTGGTAGGAGATGTGCAGATCGCTCACGGCGAGCAGCCGTCCACCCGTCGGGGTGGTCCGTTCCGGCTGTGCCTCGCTGCGGTTCTCCGTAGTCACTCCTGCCCCCTGAGGTCGCCCGGCCAATGGGGCCCACCCTACGTGGCGGGCGGGGGGAGTGGGGCGGGTTGACGGGATCAGTCGTTCGAACCGTCGGTTCAGGAGCCGAGGTCAGCCCGGTGATTCACCGGTGGTTCACCGGCGGGTCAGGGCCGGGGCGGTGGATCGGGAGCCGAGCGGAAGGCGGGCTGAGGACAGGAGGCGGGATCAGGGGCCGGGAGCAGAAGGGGAGTTGGGATCGGACCGGTTCAGGAGCTGATGTCGATGAGCACCCCGTGGGAGGTGGCGGTGGTGACGGCGAGGATCGCCAGCGAGGCGATGCCGAGGGTCAGGCCGAGGACGGCGCGGCCGCGCCGGTTGGTGCCGCGGACCAGGGCCAGGGTGGCCAGGGTGATGGCGATCGGCCCGAGGACGATGTTGAACAGCAGCAGGCCGGGCAGGCCGAGGAGGAAGGAGGCGACAGCGAGGCCGTCGGCCTCGGCGGTGCCCTGACGGCCGGTCGTCTGACGGGCAGTCTGCTGGGCGTGGCGCTCCGGGCGGTCAATGTTTTGGCGGCCGGTGGCGATGCGGCCGGTGGTGAGACGGTCGGTGACGGTGCTCATGGTGGTGCGGGTCCTCTCTGGAGAGTGGCCGCGGGTGCGGTCCGCGGAGCGGCCGGGTCAGCGGTGCCGGAGGCGGGCGATGCCCTCACGGGCGCCGAAGGCGAGCAACCAGGCGGTGATGCCGGCGGAAGCGGCGAGGAAGACCGGGAGCGAGGTGTGGGCGGCGGTGCCGATCAGGATGCCCATGGCGACCAGGGCGGAGAGCAGGATCACGGCTGACTCCTTCGGCTGCGGCTGGGGCTGTGCCGATTTCGGTTGACAAGTGTTCACTGACTTCGGCCCCACTCTATGCTCGGCTGGCCAAGTTCGGCAAACGAATGTTTACTGAATGGCGTGAGTCACACCGTTGGGGCCAGACAGGCCCAGAAGCAGCAGAGTCGGCGGGCCTTGCTGGACGCCGGGCTGCACCTGTTGGCCGATCAGAACCTGGCGAGCCTGGGCGTCCGCGAGGTCACCCGCGAGGCGGGGCTCTCCCCGGCCGCCTTCTACCGGCACTTCCCGGACCTCGCCGCCCTCGGGGTGGCGCTGGTCGAGGAGTCGCTGGCCAGCCTGCACGTCATGATCCGTTCGGTGCTCGCCGAGGCCGGCGACGCCGAGGAGCTGATCGACCGCGCGGTGGACGTGATCGAGCGGCACGTCCGCGAACACCGGCCGCACGTCCGCTTCCTGGCGCGCGAGCGGCACGGCGGGGTGCGGCGGGTGCGCGAGGCGATCGACGCCGAACTCGGCCGCTTCGCCGCCGAGGTGGGAGCCGCCCTGGCGCTGCAGCCGCAGTCGCGGGGGTGGAGCGAGCAGGACCTGCGGATGCTCGCCGAGCTGTACGTCGACCACATGGTCTCCACGGCCGCCGCCTTCCTGGAGGCGCTGGAGACGGACCCGGCCCGGGAGCGGCGGATCGCCGCCACCGCGCGCCTCCAACTGCGCCTGATCAGTCTCGGTCGGGAGCACTGGCAGGCGGGTTGACCGTCCGGGCGTTGGCCGGGTGGCGACGATAACCGGTCATTGCGGCTTGGGCGGTTCTTGGTGTTGCTTTGACTCTTGACAGTGGGTCATGTCCGCGACAGCTTTGGTGCACCCCCACCAGTGGATCCCCCCACACCGAGAGGTCTCTCATGAAGAAGCCGCTCAAGCCGCTCATAGGCACGGTCGCCGCGTTCCTGGTCGCCGGGGCCACCGCCCTCGGCGGAGCCGCTCCGGCCCAGGCCGCGACCTCCGCCGACAAGTCCGCAGCCAAGCCCGTCACCGCCGTCAACTTCGCCGGGACGGTCGCCCTCAGCAACTGCTCCGGCTCGCTGGTGCGGATGCCCGGCTCGACCGCGAACGACCCGGCCCTCATACTCTCCAACGGCCACTGCCTGGAGACCGGCATGCCCGGTCCGGGCGAGGTGGTCCTCAACCGGTCCTCCAGTCGGACCTTCACCCTGCTCAACGGGAGCGGCAGCGGTGTCGCCACGCTGCGCGCGAACAAGATCGTCTACGGCGCGATGACCGACACCGACGTGTCGATCTACCAGCTGAACACCACCTACGCCTCGATCCAGTCCCGGTACGGCATAGCCCCGTTGACGATCGCCGCCACCCACCCGGTCCAGGGCACCTCGATCAAGGTCGTCTCCGGCTACTGGAAGAAGATCTACTCCTGCTCGGTGGACGGCTTCGCCTACCGGCTGAAGGAAGCCGACTGGACCTTCAAGGACTCGGTCCGCTACACCTCCACCTGCAACGTGATCGGCGGCACCTCCGGCTCGCCGGTGGTCGACGCCTCGACCGGCCAGGTGGTCGCCGTCAACAACACGATCAACGAGAGCGGCGAGACCTGCACCCTGGACAACCCCTGCGAGGTGGACCAGAACGGCGCGGTGACGGTCCGTCCGGGCATCGGCTACGCCCAGGAGACCTACGGGATCCCGGCCTGCTTCGCCGCCGGCAACCGCTTCGACCTCACCCTCGCCGGCTGCACCCTGCCCCGCCCGTAAGCCACCAGGGCAACCGCGCTGACCAGCACTTTTCCCCCGATGGGCCATCCGCGAACGGCGGGTGGCCCATTCGGCCGTCCATCGGTCGGCCACCGCTCCACCCGTTCCACCGCGCTCCACCCGGCCGTCCATCAGTCGGCCACCGCTCCACCCGTTCCACCCCGCTCCACCCGGCCGTCCACCAGTCGGCCACCGCTCCACCCCGTTCCACCAGTTCCACCAGTTCCACCGCGCTCCACCCGCACCATCCGCTCCACCCGCGCCGCGCGGCCGTACCGGCGGGCGGCGATCATGTCAGCTGAACAGATGGAGAGTTGATGACCACCACCGTGAGAAGGCTGCTGGCTTCCGCCCTGCTGATACCGCTGCTCGCGCTCGGCGGCCTGGCGAGCCCGGCGTCCGCCGCCGACGGCCAGGGCGCGCAGGGTGCCCAGGGGGCGCAGGGTGACCAGGGCAAGGGGTACCGCCACGGCCGGAGCCCCGCCGACGACCCGACCGCCGACATCAAGGACCGCCTGGCGGCGATCCCCGGCGTGACGATCACCGAGGAGAAGCCGACCACCACCGGTCACCGCTACTTCGTCGCCACGTACACCCAGCCGATCGACCACTTCCGGCCCTGGCTGGGCACCTTCCAGCAGCGCTTCAGCCTGCTGCACCGCGGCTACGACCGCCCGACCGTCTTCTACACCAACGGCTACACGCTGGGCACCAACCCGTCCCGCACCGAGCCGACCCGGCTGGTGGACGGCAACCAGGTGTCCATCGAGTACCGGTTCTTCACCCCCTCCCGCCCGGAGCCGGCGGACTGGTCGAAGGCCGGCATCCGCCAGGGCGCCGCGGACTCGCACCGGCTGGTGACCGCGCTCAAGCGGATCTACCAGGAGGAGTGGCTGTCCACCGGCGCCAGCAAGGGCGGCATGTCCTCCACCTACTTCCGCCGCTTCTACCCGGACGACGTGGCCGGCACGATCGCCTACGTCGCGCCGAACAACACGAACGTCAACGACTACCAGGCGTACAGCGACTTCTTCCGGACCGTCGGCACCCCCGAGTGCCGGGCGAGGCTGAACGCGGCCCAGCGCGAGCTGCTGGTGCGCCGTGACCGCCTGGTGCCCCGCTACGTCGCCGACAACAAGGCGTCCGGCTCCACCTTCAACACCCTCGGCTCCCCGGACCGCGCGTACGAGGCCGGGGTGCTGGACGTGGTCTGGGGCTTCTGGCAGTACAGCCTGGAGGCCGACTGCGCCAAGGTCCCGGTCGCCGCGACCGCGACCGACGACGAGCTGTACGCCTGGTTCGACTCGCAGTCCGGCATCACCGGCAACAGCGACCAGTCGCTGGCGAAGTACACCGCGTACTACTACCAGGCCGCGACCGAGCTGGGTGCGCCGTTCTTCGACGTCTCGCACCTGAAGGACGTGCTGCACTACGACTACAAGGAGCTCTACTCGGTCCGCAGCTACGTGCCGAAGGAGATCCCGACCGTCTTCAACCCGAACGCGATGCCCGACATCGACCGCTGGGTGAAGCGCGAGGGTGAGCGGATCATGTACGTCTACGGCGGCAACGACCCGTGGGGTGCCAAGCCGTTCCACCTCGGCCGGGGCAGCGAGGACAGCTACGTCTACACCGTGCCCGGCGGCAACCACGGCTCGAAGATCGAGCAGCTGCCCGCCGCGCAGTCGGCGGAGGCCACCGCCAAGGTGCTGGAGTGGGCCGGTCTGGGCGACGCGAACGCCGCCCGCTCGCTCGCCAAGACGCCGCAGCCGGGCTCGGACTTCGGCCCGCTGGACGTCGAGGGCCAGCGGCTGGAGCAGGAGCGCCGCCCGCTGTAGCGCTCGCGCGCGGCAAGCCGCACCACCACGCACGAGGAGGAGGCCGTCCCGGCACCCGGGGCGGCCTCCTCGCGTCGTCCCGCGCCCCCGCGCCCGCGCGTCCCCCGCGCCCCGCCGGCGGGAAGGTCGGGCCGCCCCAGCCCCTCCCCGAAGCAGTGAATCAATGCTTCAATGCTTGCATGGCCTACCGACGCACGCCCGCCGTACAAGCCCGCCTGGACGCCCAGCGCGAAGCGGTGCTCCAGTCGGCGGTCGGTCTGCTCGCCGAGCGCGGCTACGGCGGCTGCACGATGGCCGCCGTGGCGGACCGCGCCGGGATCGCCACCGGCAGCCTCTACCAGCACTTCAGCGGCAAGGCCGAGCTGTCGGTGCAGCTGTTCCGCCGGGTGGTCACGCACGAGATCGACGCGGTCAACGCCGCCGTCGCCCGCCAGGACACCCCGAGGCGGCGGATCGCCGCCGTGGTCGAGACCTTCGCCGCCCGCGCCCTGCGCGCGCCCCGGCTGGCGTACGCGCTGCTGGTCGAGCCGGCCGACGCGGTCGTGGATGAGGAGCGACTGGTGTTCCGGCGGGCGTTCCGGGACGTGATCGCCACCGAGATCGCCGCCGCCGTGGCGAGCGGCGAACTGCCCGAGCAGGACCCGGTGCTGACCGCCGCCGCCCTGGTCGGCGCGGTCGGCGAGGCCCTGGCCGGCCCGCTCGCCGCCGCACCCGGAACAGCCGTACCCGGAACAGCCGCGTCCGGAGCCGCTGCCACACCCGGAGCGGCCGGGACCGGAGCGGCCGGGACCGGAGACGCCGAGCCCGAACAGAGCGACAAGACCACGGTGGTCCCCGCCCTGGTCTCCTTCACCCTGCGTGCCCTGGGAGGACGCGATGACAGCGACGCATGAGGTCACCAACCAGGTGCCCCTGCCGTACGGACACGACACCGCCGCCGACCCCACCCTGCTCGCCGCCCTCCAGCGGGCCGACGCCGGCTGGGCCGAGCCCGAGCTGCGCGAGCTGGGCCGGCTGGCCGGCTCCGAGCAGGCCGCCGAGTGGGCCCGGCTGGCCAATGAGAACCCGCCGGTGCTGCGTACCCACGACCGCTTCGGCCACCGGATCGACGAGGTCGAGTTCCATCCGGCCTGGCACGAGCTGATGCGCACCGCCGTCGGGTACGGCCTGCATGCCGCCCCCTGGCGCGACGAGCGCCCCGGCGCCCACTCCGCCCGCGCCGCCCGGTTCTTCGTCTGGGGCCAGGTCGAGGCCGGCCACACCTGCCCGATCTCGATGACCTACGCCGCCGTCCCGGCCCTGCGCGCCAACCCGGCCCTGGCCGCCGAGTTGGAGCCGCTGCTGGCCGCCCGGGAGTACGACTACGGGCTGCGCGAGCCGCGTACCAAGCGGGGGCTGATCGCCGGCATGTCGATGACCGAGAAGCAGGGCGGCTCGGACGTCCGCACCAACACCACCACCGCCACCCCGCACGCCGACGGCACCTACCGGCTCACCGGTCACAAGTGGTTCACCTCGGCGCCGATGTCCGACCTCTTCCTGACCCTCGCCCAGGCCCCGGGCGGCCTCAGCTGCTTCGTGCTGCCGCGCGTCCTGCCGGACGGCGGCCGCAACCGCCTGCAGCTGATGCGGCTCAAGGACAAGCTCGGCAACAAGTCCAACGCCTCCGCCGAGCTGGAGTACGACGGCGCGGTCGGCTGGCTGGTCGGCGAGGAGGGCCGGGGCGTCCCGACCATCATCGAGATGGTCAACATGACCCGGCTGGACTGCACCGTCGGCGCGGCCTCGGGCATGCGCTACGGCGCCACCCGGGCGGTGCACCACGCCCTGCACCGGCGGGCGTTCGGCAAGGCGCTGGTCGACCAGCCGCTGATGCGCAACGTGCTCGCCGACCTGGTGGTGGAGTCCGAGGCGGCCACGATCGTCGCGATGCGGCTCGCCCGGGCCACCGACCGCGCCCTGGCCGGCGACGAAACCGACGCGCTGGTCCGGCGGTTGGGCCTCGCGGTGGCCAAGTACTGGGTGTGCAAGCGCGGTCCGGCGCACGCCGCCGAGGCGCTGGAGTGCCTGGGCGGCAACGGCTACGTGGAGGAGTCCGGGATGCCCCGGCTCTACCGGGAGGCGCCGCTGGTGTCGATCTGGGAGGGCTCCGGCAACGTCGCCGCCCTGGACGCGCTGCGCGCCATGGCCAAGCGCCCGGAGACCGTCGAGGCCTTCCTCGGCGAACTCGACGCCGCCGCCGGCGCGGACCGCCGGCTGGACGCGGCCGTCGCCGCGCTGCGCAAGGAGCTGACCGACCCGGGGGACCTGGAGTACCGCACCCGCCGGCTGGTCGAGTCGATGGCGCTGGCCCTCCAGGGCTCGCTGCTGGTCCGGTACGGCAGTCCGGCGGTCGCCGACGCGTTCTGCGCGAGCCGGCTCGGCGGCGACCACGGCGCGGCCTTCGGCACCCTGCCGTCCGGCGTCGACACCGGGGCGATCATCGACCGCGCCCGCCCGGTGATCGCGTGAGCGACCGGGAGGCGGACGGCGTCGGGGAGGCGGAGGGCGTCCGGGCGTTCTGGCAGGGCCTCGGCCTGCCGGGGCTGATCGACGTGCACACCCACTTCATGCCGAAGAACGTCCTCGACAAGGTGTGGGCGTACTTCGACGCGGCCGGCCCGCTGGTGAACCGCCCGTGGCCGATCACCTACCGCGAGGCCGAGGAGCAACGGGTCCGGCGGCTGCGGGACTTCGGCGTCCGGGCGTTCACGTCCATGCTCTACCCGCACAAGCCCGGCATGGCCGGCTGGCTGAACGGCTGGGCCGCCGACTTCGCCGCCCGCACCCCGGAGTGCCTGCACACCGCGACCTTCTTCCCCGAGCCCGGGGCGCCCGGCTACGTGGCCCGGGCGATCGAGGACGGTGCCCGGGTGTTCAAGGCGCACCTCCAGGTCGGCGGCTACGACCCGGCGGACCCGCTGCTGGACGGGGTCTGGGGGCTGCTCGCCGAGACCGGCACCCCGGTGGTCACCCACTGCGGGTCCGGGCCGGTGCCGGGCGAGTTCACCGGCCCCGGCCCGATCGGCGCGGTGCTGGAGCGGCACCCCGGCCTGGTCCTGGTGGTCGCCCACCTCGGGATGCCCGAGTACGGCGACTTCCTCGACCTGGCCGAGCGCCACCCGGCCGTCCGGCTGGACACCACCATCGCGTTCACCGACTTCGCCGAGGCCGACGTCCCGTTCCCGCGCGCGGAACTGCCGCGCCTGCGCGGGCTGCGGGAGCGCGTCCTGCTCGGCAGCGACTTCCCCAACATCCCCTACCGGTACGTCCACCAGCTGGAGGCGCTGGCCGGGCTGGGGCTGGGGGAGGAGTGGCTGCGGGCGGTCTGCCACGACAACGCGGCCGCCCTCTTCGGACTCGGACCGGGCCCCGAACCGCGACCCGAACCGCGACCCGAACCGCGACCGGAACCGCGACCCGAAGCGGGGCCCGAACCGGGGCCTGAACCGAGGGGCTGATCACCGCACCGTCCGCAGCACCTCCAGCGCCCGGGCGTGCAGCCCGGGCGCGGCGGCGAGGAAGCCGTCGGAGCCGGCCGTCCAGGCCGCCCCGGCGGCGTCCGTCACCGTGGCGCCCGCCTCGCGCGCGATCAGGGCGCCGGGCAGCAGGTTGCCCGCGTCCAGGCCGTACTCCCAGAACAGCGCCAGGTGCCCGGAGCCGACCTGGGCCACCTGGAGCGCGGTCGGGCCGAGGTTGCGCACCGCCAGGACGGCGCCCGCCATCGCGGACAGCGACTCGCCGGCCCGGCGCAGCGCCACCGGGTCGGCGGCCACCCGGGGCGGCTGGCTGGTGGCGGCGACGGTGACGGCCAACTCCCGTTCCAGGGGCGCGATCGGCCGCCCGTCCAGCTCGGCCCCGCCGCCGAGCACCGCCCGGTAGGTGCGGCCGTCCTGCTCCGGGGCGTGCACCACGGCCAGCACCGCCGCGCCGTCCCGCACCAGCGTGGCGGTCACCGCCCAGTGCGGCTGCCCGAGCAGGTACTGCACCGCGCCGTCGGTCGCGTCGCACAGCCACCACTCGCCTTCGGCGGGCACCGGGCCGTCCAGTTCCTCGGACACCCAGCCGGCCCGGGGGCGCAGCGCCGTCAGCCGCTCCCGCAGGGCGGCGGCCGCCGGGCCGTCCAGATCGGCGAAGCGGGCCGCCGCCTCCTCGACGGTCCGCGCCGTGACCGGCTCGGCGGACCGGCGTGCCGCCAGCCCCGCACCGACCTCGCGCACTGCGGCCTCCACGCCCTCCGCCAGCCTCCACAGCCCGTCCGTCACGGTGACTCCTCCTCGCTCCGGGCCGGTGTCCGCTCCGGCCGCCCGGGACAAGGAGTACCGTCGGGGCTGCCGAAGAGGACGCAGCAGCCGCCGGAAGTGGCGGGGATCGGACACCATGGACCTCTCCACCGCCGATCCGGACAGCGTGCTGGACGCCCTCGACCGCCGCCTGGTGTGCGCCCTCCAGGTGGACGGACGGGCCGAGCCCGGCCGGATCGCCGAGGTGCTGGGCGTCTCCGCCCGGACGGTCACCCGCCGGCTGGGCCGGATGCGGCAGGCCGGGGTGCTGCGGGTGGTCCGGCTGCCGGACGTCGAGGACGCCGCCGTGGGCGCGCTGCTGCTGCGGGTCCGGGTGCTGAGCGGCCGGGTGGACGCCATCGCGCGGGCCCTCGCCGACCGCCCCGACGTGCCGTTCGTCGACGTGATGCTCGGCGGCCACGAGGTCGGGGCCGTGGTGCTCACCGACGCCGGCTCCCGCGACCGGCTGCTGTACGGGCAGCTGCCCGCGACCGGCGCCGTCACCGAGACCACCACCCACGCGGTGCTGCACGCCTTCGCCGACGCCGGGCAGTGGCGGGCCGGGTACCTGACCGGGGAGGAGGCCGCCGCGCTCGCCCGGCCCGCCGTCCCGCGCCCCGCCGAGCCCCCGCCGCTGGACGATCTCGACCGCGCGCTGCTGGAGCGGCTCGGCGAGGACGCCCGGCAGTCCCACGCCGTACTGGCCGCGGCGGTGGGCGCGCCCGAGTCCACGGTGCGCCGCCGGCTCCACCGGCTGGACGAGGCTGGGCTGCTGCGCACCCACGCCACCGTGGACCCGCGGCTGCTCGGCCTGGCCGTGGACGCCAACCTCTGGCTGGACGTGCCGCCCGGCCGGATCGCCGAGGTCGGCACGGTGCTGGCCCGCCACCCGCGGGTGCACGGGGTGTTCGCCACCAGCGGCCCGGCCAACCTGCTGGCCACGGTGTTCTGCCCGGACCACGGCGAGCTGTACCGCTTCCTCACCGACACCCTCGGCCCGCTCGGCGTCACCCGGGCGGAGACCACCATCACCGCCCGCGCGGTGAAGCGGGCGGGCGTCCTGCTCCGGCAGCCGCCCGGGCGGCCCTAGCCCGGGTGCCCGTGCCCGTGCGGGCGCCCGCCCTTACCTGCGGGGTAATCGACGCCCGCCGCCGGGCCGGGCAGGGTGGGGGCACCCGGTGCGGCCGCCACGGTCCCGGGGCCCACCCCCGACAGGAGGCGATCCGCCATGTCCGCCCACGCGAACACCCTCAGCCCCGCCCGGCCCGGTTCCGTCTTGTCGCCGTGGACGGTGCGCGGCGCCCTGACCCTGGACGCCCTGGTGACCGGCGGCAACGGCCTGGCCTACCTGGCCTTCTCCGGTTCGCTCGGCGAACTGCTCGGCGCGGGCCGCACCACCCTGGTCGAGGTCGGGCTGCTCCTCCTCGGGTACGCCCTCGCGGTCGGCGCGCTGGCCGCCCGGCGGCAGCCGCCGGGGCCGGGGGTGCGGGCGGTGATCGGCGTCAACCTGGCCTGGGTGGTGCTCAGCCTGGTCGCGATGGAGGCGTGGCTGGAGCCGACCACCGCCGGGTTCGTCTGGATCCCGGTGCAGGCCGCGGCGGTGGCCCTGTTCGCCGTCCTCCAGTTCACCGCCCTGCGGCGCCGGGCCCGGCAGCAGGGCTAAGGCGTGTCGGGCACGACCTGACGCTCGGGGCCGACCACGGACTGCAGGAACCGCACCGTCTCCGCGTCGGCCGGCAGGAAGGTCTCCATGGCCAGCTCGGAGACGGTGACGTCCAGCGGCGTGTTGAAGGTCGCGATGGTGGAGAGGAAGGAGAGCACCCGCTCCTCGTACCGGATCCGCAGCGGCAGCGCGAACGGGGACCCGTACGCGGCCGGCCCGTCCACCCGGTCGTCGGCCGGCTCGTCCGCCGGGTCGCCGGCCGGTTCGGGGTAGCCGCGGACCTCCTCGTACAGTCGGCGCAGCGGCTCGGCGCGGACCAGCTCCAGCTGCCGCTCCATCCGCTCCAGCAGGTGCCGCCGCCACTGCCGCAGGTTGACGATGCGCGGCGCGAGCCCGTCCGGGTGCAGGGTGATCCGGATCGCGTTGAACGGCGGCTCCAGCAGGTGCGGGGCGACGCCGTCCAGGAGCAGTCCGAGCGAGCGGTTGGCCGCCAGCACCCGGAAGGACCCGTCGACCACGACCGCCGGGTACGGGTCGTGGGCGGCCAGCAGCCGCTCCAGCCCGCCGCGCAGCGCGGCCATCGACGGGTCGTCCAGCGGTGTCTCGGGGTAGTGCGGGGCGTAACCGGCCGCCAGCAGCAGGGCGTTGCGCTCGCGCACCGGGACGTCCAGCTCCTCGGCCAGCCGCAGCACCAGCTCCCGGCTGGGGCGGGAGCGGCCGTTCTCGACGAAGCTGAGGTGGCGGGCCGAGGAGTCCGCCCGCAGTGCCAGTTGCAGCTGGCTGAGCTGCCGTCGTACCCGCCAGCCGCGCAGCAGCGGACCGACGCCGGTTCCCGTCGGGCTGCCCATGCCCGCCATGATCGTCATGGCCCAGGACGGTACTCGAACCACCCCGGTCGGCGGGAGGGGGCGCGGGGGACCAGGCGACAAGGAGCCCGGGGCCCGGGGGATCAGGGCTGGGGGATCAGAGCCCGGGGGATCCGGGGCTCAGACGCCGGTGCTGGACCCCGGGCGGATGACCATGAGCACCACGACCACGGCCCACAGCAGGTTGAACACCCCGGCGGTCATCGGCAGCAGCTTCAGGCCGCCGACGGCCTTGGCGTGCTGCTCGTCCGACGGGTCGAGTTCGAGCGCGTCCACGGCGGCCTGCTGGCCGGGCAGCACGAAGAGCAGGAGGGAGAGCGCGGCGATCGCGGTCAGCACCATCGAGACGATCACCCAGGACTGCCCGAGCACGTCCATCACCTGGGCCAGGCCGATGCCCAGCACCGGCACCGCGACCCCGAGCAGCGCGTAGACCTGGGTGATCCGGTGCAGCACCCGCAGCACGCCGGCGTCGGAGGCCCGGTCCGGTCCGCCCGCCAGCGCGGCCTTCGCCCGGCGCGGGAACATGCTGACGGCCACCGCGACCGGGCCTATGAACAGGACCGACACGAGGACGTGCAGGCTCAGCAGGAACTTGGCCATGGCGGGGCACCCTCTTGAATCCGGTGGGCAGCTGGTCGGCTGGGGGCGGGGCGCACGCGATCGGCGGGCCCACGACCAGGCACGCTAACACCGCTTATTCACCGGCCCACCGCGCGGGTGGGCGCCGGAGCCCGCCGCCGGAGCCCGCCGATGCCCGGCGCCCCGCCCCCTTCGCTCAGCCGGCCGCCGTGAGCTCCACGATCCGGGGCGGGGCGGTGCTGACGGCCGCGACGGCGGCGGCGTGCTCCGGGTCGGTCCAGTCGAGCAGGTGCAGGTCCTCGTACCGGCTGCGCAGCGGGGCGCCCGGCGGGACGGTCAGCGGCAGGGCGGAGAGGTCGACCCGTCCGAGGGTGTCCAGGGTGGCCCGCCCGATCTTGATCAGCGACTCCTTGCGCACCCAGAGCCGCAGGAACGCCCGCTCCGGCTCCGGGTCGGCCTCGACCAGGGCGAGCTCGGCCGGGGCGAGCACCCGGCGGGCGACCGAGCGCAGCGAGCCGCCCCGGGTGGACAGCTCGACGTCGACCCCGACCGGCTGGAACCCGGCGCCGGCCGCGACCACGCCCCGGGTGTGCGACAGGCTCACGTGCACCCCGGGGTGGTCCGGCAGGTAGGGCTTGCCGTGGTCGGCGAGCCCGCAGTCCGGGCACTGCTGGGCGAGGACGAGGCCGGCCACCGGTACGCCGAGCAGCCGGGCGGCGCAGAGCCGGACCAGGACGTGGCCGGCGGTGAAGTCGGTCCGCCCGGACTCGTGCCGGAAGCGTGCGGCGCGCTCCCGCTCCATGGCGGTCAGCAGGTGCTCGCCCGCCTCGGGGTGCCGCAGTACGGCGTCGGCGGACGCGACGGCGACGAGCGGCGCGCTCTGTTCCTGGGCCTCGGTGGTCATGCCTCCAACCTAGGGCCTTGCCGTCCGTCGGCGCCCGCCCGAGGAAGCGCTGCTCCGTACGGATGAATTTCGGATCCGATCTGAGGGTCTGTAAAGTGCGGATGGTCCGTTTTGGGGTTGGATGTCCCGGATCTGTGAGATCACCAGCAGATGGCACGGAACATGGCAGGTCGTCCAGGCCTGTCCTTTTCTCATGCACGGAGGAATTGTCGATGGGTCAGGCCACCGGTTCGCCGGATCACAGAACGACCGCCGTGAGAACACCGGCCACACGACGGCGCCGGGCCGTCCGGGTGGCGGTGGCGACCGCCCTCACCGCGCTGCCGCTGGCCGCGGTGCTGACGGTCGGTTCCGCCGCCCCGCTGGCCCCGCCGCTGGGCGCCTGCTCGGGGCCCGACTGCCCCGCCACCTGGCCGCCGCCCAACAACGGCGACTTCCCCGGCCGCGACGCCACCATCAACGTCTTCACCGGCGGCGACTACACGGTGACCGGCCGCGCCGCGGAGGCCGAGGGCAAGATCGTCACGCTGGGGAACCTGACCGTCGACAAGAACGGCGGCGGCATCTACAACATGGGCGTCGTCGGCGTCGGCTCGCGCGTGGTGCCGCCGAACGGCAGCGACTTCGTGACCACCGGCGGCAACGTCGACGTGCTGACCGGCAACGCGATCCTGATCGGCGGCAGCGACTCGCACGGCCCGGCCTTCGGCAACCTGCGCCACGCGGGCTCCGTCACCGGCACCGTGAACATCGACCCCACCGGCGAGTCGATCCAGGACCCGAACGCGGCCGCGCCCTACCAGTCGGTGCTGACCCAGATCGAGGAGGTCTCCGACTGCGTCGGCCGGGCCACCGCGACCGGCACCGTCGACATCTCCCCGAGCCAGGCGACCTTCACCGGTGACGGGACCAGCATGAAGCAGGTCTTCAACGTCACCCAGAACCTCGCCTCGCCGTCCGGCGGGCAGATCGGCCTGGTCTTCAACAACATCCCGGCCGGCGCCACCGTCGTGGTGAACATGCTCGGGGACAGTCCGATCATCAACACCTACACCGGCACCGGCCTGGCCGGGGACCAGACCACCGACATGCGCTCGAAGCTGATGTACAACTTCCCGACCGCGACCTCGGCGCAGATCCTCGGCAGCGCCCAGTTCCAGGGCTCGGTCATGGCCGGCAACCCGGGCGGCACCACGACCATCGCCCAGCCGGGCATGAACGGCCGGGTGTACCTGGCGGGCAACCTGGTCCACACCGGTACCGGCGGCTACGAGATCCACAGCTACCCGTTCGACGGCGACCTGCCGGACTGCGCCGTGACGCCCAGCCCGTCGCCGACCTCGCCGACGCCGTCCCCCTCGCCCACGTCCCCCTCACCGACCTCGCCGAGTCCGACGTCGCCGTCGCCGACCTCGCCGTCTCCCACGTCGCCGTCGCCGACGTCGCCGAGCCCGACCTCGCCGAGCCCGACGTCCCCCGCGCCGACCTCTCCGGCGCCGACCTCGCCGTCGGCCAGTGCGACGACGTCGAGCGCCGGTCCGGGCCCGACCAGTCACCACCCGACCAAGGCGCCGACCAGCCAGCACCCCGGTGGCGGTGAGCTGCCCTCCACCGGTGCGGGCAACGCCCCGGTGGTCTTCGGCCTGGCGGGCGTCGGCCTGCTCGGCCTCGGCGGTCTGGCCGTGCTGGCCGCCCGCCGCCGCGGCCGCCACAGCTGACGGACCGTACGGCTGACGAACTGACCAGCCGGACAGCGGCGCAGGCCGCCCGAGTCGACCCCGACCGGGCGGCCTGCGCCGTTCCCGTCCCCGCCGCCGCGGGCTTCCCCCCGGTCCGGCCGCCTACCGCTCGGCCGGGTAGCGGGTGAGGCCCGAGGCGAGCAGGCCGAAGGCGTGCCGCACCGCCGCCTCGACCCGGGTCCGTACCGCCTCGGCCGGCTCCCCGGCCACCATGGCCCGCCGGATCTCGCCGAGCACCGCCCGGTGGGCCCCCGCGACGGCTCCGGCCACGACCCGGGGGAGCGGGTCCTCCGGTGCGGCGCCCGACTCCTCGGCCAGGGCGGCCGCCAGCGCCGCCTCGGCCCGTTCGCCGAGCTCCAGCAGTCGGGCCCGCAGGGCGGCGCTGTCCTCGACGATCCGCCAGAACGCCGCGATCCCCGGGTTCAGTCCGACCGTCGGCTCGCCGCTCGCGAAGGCCGCCAGCAGGTCGGCCCGGACGGCGTCCACGGCCGAGCTGCCCGGGGGGCGGTGCCGGACCACCTCGGCCAGGTGGGCGACCACCTCCTCCTGGCGGTCGAAGAACAGGTCCTCCTTGGTCGGGAAGTAGTTGAAGACCGTGTTCGGCGAGACCCCGGCGGCCCGGGCCACCTCGACCACCGTGACCCGGTCGAAGCCGCGCTCGGCGAACAGGCCCATGGCGGTGTCGGAGAGCAGCTCCCGGGTCTGCTGCTTCTTGAGTTCGCGAAGTCCCATGGCCGGATCCTATCCGCCAATCATGGTGTCACTGAAAACTTGCGGTGACACCAAAAATATCCGCTACGGTGACGGCATGACCTTCACCTTCGGCATCTATCCCGGCGGGCTGGCGGGCGACGACACCGGCGTGATCACCCCCGCCCGCCCCGACGACCCGGCCCTGATCACCGCCGCCCTGCGCGAACTCCAGGGCGGTGCAGGGGAGTTCCTGGTCCGCGCCTACCGCTCGTACCCGGGCGGCGAGCACACCCCCGAGCGGCCCGAGCGGTACGCCGTCGAGGGCCGCCGGCTCGACCTGGTGGTCCAGTACCGGGAGCGGAGCGGGGAGTTGGCGGGCTGGCTGGACTTCGTCCGGCGGACGGTCCGGACCGAGGGGCACCGCCTCGCCCTGCTCCAGATCTGCGAGGAGCCCAACCTGGACCTCCCGCCCGTGGACGGCAGCATCCCGAACGTCCGCCGGGCGCTGGTCGAGGGCGTGGTCGCGGCCAAGGAGGAGGCGCTGGCCCACGGATTCGACCGGCTGGCCGTCGGCTTCAACGCGGTGCCCTCCTTCGACCCCGCGGACACCTTCTGGACCGAGCTCGGGGAGCTCGCCGACGAGCGCTTCCACCGCGCCCTGGACTACGTCGGCCTGGACTTCTTCCCGGACGTCTTCCGTCCCGTCCCGACGTCCCAACTCGCCGACGCGGTACGGGCGGTGCTCACCGGCTTCCGCCGGGACGCGCTGCCCCGGGCCGGGATCGGGCCGGACGTCCCGCTGCGGATCTGCGAGAACGGCTGGCCCACCGGCCCCGGGCGGAGCGAGGCGCGGCAGGCCGAGGTGGTGGCGGAGGTGGTCCGGACGGTCGCCGGGCTCGCCGCCGAACTCCACGTCACCGGTTACGCGTTCTTCGCGCTGCGCGACGCGGACAGCGCGGGTGCCGGACTGTTCCCGCGCTTCGGCCTGCTGCGCGACGACTACACGCCCAAGCCGGCCTTCGCGGTCTACCGCGGGCTGGTCCATGAGCTGACGAACTGACGTTCCGGCGAGGCTAGTTCGCCTCGAAGAAGCGCTCCACCGTGCGACGTCGCGCGGCGACGGCGTGCACCGGTTCGCCGATCACCCGGCCGGCCAGGGCGACGGCCAGCTCGCCGACGTCCTGCCGCAGCACGCGGGCCGCCTCGGCCCGGTCGGCGGCGATCCGGGCGCGGCCGGTGGTGAGCAGTTCGTCCCGGGCGCGGATGCCCTCCGCGCGGGCCGCGACCATCGCCGCCGCGCCGCGCTCGGCGTACTCCTCCCGGATCCTGGCCGCCTCGTGCCGTGCCTCGGCCAGCTCCAGCAGCCGGGCCTCCCGAGTGGCTTCGGCCTCGGCGAGCAGGGCCTCGGCGCGTTCGGCGCGGCCCTCGGTGGCCTCCCAGCGTTCGGACTGCACCCGTTCGATCCGCGGGAGCAGACGGCGGCCGAGCGCCCACATCAGCAGGAAGAGCAGTGCCAGGCCCAGCAGCAGCGGGGCCGGTTCGGGCTTGAGCGGGCCGAGTTCGAGGTTCACGCACGCCTCCCCAGGGTGTGACGTTCCGTCAGCCTTGAGCATCCCCAAGGACGACGGAGGTCGAACTCGGCCCGGGCATGAGCTGCGTCACGGCGACCCCCGGGTCGTGCCGCCGCTCCGGGGGGCCGGCCCTCCCGGCCGGCTACGTCACCTCGCCCCGGCGGGAGAAGCGCTCCGCCCGCCACTCGCCGCTCTCCAGCACCTCGGCCAACTGCCGGGCCGCGTCCCAGACCTCGGTGTACGACAGGTAGAGCGGCGTGAAGCCGAAGCGCATCAGGTCCGGCGCGCGGAAGTCGCCGATCACCCCGCGCTCGATCAGCGCCTGCACCACCGGGTAGCCGTCGGCGTGCCGCAGCGCGACCTGGCTGCCGCGCCGGGCGTGCTCGCGCGGGGTCGCCACCTCGACGCCGTCCAGGCCCTCGGTCAGCGAGACGAACAGGTCGGTCAGCGCCAGGCTCTTCGCCCGCACCTCCGCCAGGTCGACCCGCTCCCAGATGTCCAGCGAGGCGCCGAGGGCGGCCTGGCCGAGCAGCGAGGGCGAGCTGGTCAGGAACCGGCCGATGCCCGGCTTCGGCTCGTACCCGGGCTCGAAGGCGAACGGCCGGGCGTGGCCGAACCAGCCGCTGAGCGGCTGGAGCGGGCCGGCCGCCAGGTGCCGTTCGGCGACGTACAGGAAGGCCGGCGAGCCGGGGCCGCCGTTCAGGTACTTGTAGGTGCAGCCGATCGCGAAGTCGGCGCCGGCGGCGTCGAGTCCGACCGGCAGCGCGCCCACGGAGTGGCACACGTCCCAGATCATCAGGGCGCCCGCGGCGTGCACCCGGGCGGTGATCCCGGGCATGTCCAGCAGCTCGCCGGTGCGGTAGTCGACGTGCGAGAGGACGACCGCGGCGACGTCCCCGTCCAGGTGCCGGTCCAGCTCCTCGGGGCGGATCAGCGCGCTGCGCGCGTCCTCGACCAGGCCGGTCACGCCCTCGGCGATGTACAGGTCGGTCGGGAAGGCCTCGGCGTCGCCGAGCACCGTGCGCCGGCCCGGGCGCAGCCGCAGCGCGGCCGACAGCACCTTGAACAGGTTGACCGAGGTGGTGTCGCAGACGACCACCTCCGCCGGAGCGGCGCCGACCAGCGGCGCGATCCGCCGCCCCAGCCGGTACGGCTGCTCGAACCAGCCGGCGTCGTTCCAGCTGCGGATCAGCTCCCGGCCCCACTCCTCCTCGACCACCCGGCGCACCCGCTCGGGCGTGCGCGCCGGCAGCGCGCCCAGCGAGTTGCCGTCCAGGTAGACCACCCCGTCCGGCAGGGCGAACTCCTTGCGGAACGCCGCCAGCGGGTCGGCGGCGTCCAGCGCCGCGCAGTCCTCGCGCGTGGTCATTGCCCGTCCCTCCCTCGTCATCCTCTGCCCGTCCCGTTCCGTACCCGTTGTGCCCGTCACAGCCCGTCCCGGATCGTCCACAGCTCCGGGAAGACGTCCTGCTCGGCCGACTTGCGCAGCCAGGTCAGCCCGCTGGAGCCGCCCGAGCCGGGCTTGCCGCCCATGGTCCGCTTGACCGCCGAGAGGTGGCGCTGGCGCCACCGGGTGACCCGCTCGGCCACGTCCAGCAGGGCCTCGCCGAGCGGCCGGAGCGCGGCGAGCTCCGGCTCGGTGTACACCCGCCGCCAGGCCGCCTCGACCTCCGCGGACGGCTGGTAGCGCTGCTCGGAGGGGGCCGGGTTCGGGGCCAGGCCGCGGCGCGCCAGCAGCGCCAGCGCCTCGTCGTACAGGCCGGGGGAGCGCAGCGCCTCGGCCAGCTCGGCCCGGGTGTCGGGCATCCCGTCGTACATCGCCAGCAGCGCGGCGTTCTTGTTGCCGAGCAGGAACTCCAGCCGCAGGAAGGCGGCGGACTGGAAGCCGGAGGCCTCGCCGAACAGCGAGCGGAAGGAGTTGAACTCGTGCGGGGTCATGGTGGCCAGCAGGTCCCAGGACTCCACCAGCACGTCCTGGACGTGGGTGCCCCGGCGCAGCGCGGCCAGGGCGGCGGCCAGGTCGTCCTCGCGCAGCGCCTGCCGGGCGAGCGTCCACTCGTGCCGCAGCAGGTCGAACAGCAGCTCCATCACCTGGGTGGTGACGATGAACGACAGCTCGGCCGGCTCCTTGCTGCGCGGGTGCTGCAGGCCGTGCAGTTCCTCCAGGCGTACGTACTCGGCGTACGGGGTGCCCCGGCCGGGCGCTCCGCCCCGGCCGAACGACAGGTTGGGCGTCTCCACCGTGTCGTGCCCCATCCCGATCCCTCCAGATCCTCCGGGCCGCGTCGCCCGGTCCGGTGGACCGGCCGGACTGCCGGGTTCCACCGGGTGCCCATTGTGCGGCGGCGGTGCCCCCCGCTTGAATGGTCGACGGGCATCACAACCGCCTTCGGAGCTGTCGTTCGCAAGGCGTTCCGCCGATTCGCTTTACGAATGGAAATCCCTTGATCCCGACCACCCGGGAGGCCGCCTTGGACGCCGTCGACCGCCGTCTGCTCGCCGAGCTCCAGGCCGACGCCCGGCTCTCGTACAACGAACTCTCCCGCCGGGTGAGCCTGTCCGCACCCGCGGTGGCCGAACGGGTCCGCCGGCTGGAGTCCGAGGGCGTGATCAGCGGCTACCACGCCCACGTGGACCTCACCCGGGCCGGGCTGCCGATCACCGCGCTGGTCCAGATCCAGTGCTACGGCCCGCGCTGCGTGCTGCGCGACCCGGAGGTGCCGACCTGGCCTGAGGTGGTCCAGCTGCACCGGGTCACCGGCGGGGCGTGCTGCGTGCTGCTGGTCGCGGTGTCGACGATGGCCGAGTTCGAGGCGGTGTGCGACCGGCTCGGCGGCTACGGCCAGCCGTCCAGCTCGATGATCCTCTCCAGCCCGGTGCCCTGGCGGCCGGTGGTGCCGCACTGAGCGCCGCCGGGCTGCCGCCGGGCCGCGGTCGGGTCGCGGCACCGTGGCCGGCCGGCCCTGACGCGGACGTCAAGGGGTAGGTTGCCCGCCATGCCGAACGAGCGCCACATCCTGCTGCTGCCCGGGAGCCTGCGGGCCGGTTCCACCAACGAGACGGTGCTGCGCACCGCGGCCGCGGTGGCGGCCGCCACCCCGGGCCTGCGGGCCGCCTACTACGAGGGCCTGGCCGGGCTGCCGCACTTCAACCCGGACCACGACACCGACCCGCTGCCGGAGCCGGTGGCCGGGCTGCGGGCCGCGATCGGGGCGGCCGACGCGCTGCTGGTCTGCACCCCCGAGTACGCCGGGACGCTGCCGGGCGCGTTCAAGAACCTGCTGGACTGGACGGTCGGCGGGGTCGAGATCTCGGACAAGCCGACCGGCTGGATCAACGCCGCCGGCCCGGGCCGCGGCCTGGGGGCCGAGGCCACCCTGCGCACCGTCCTCGGCTACACCGGTGCGGCGGTGCTGGACGAGGCCTGCGTCCGGCTGCCGCTGGAGCGCGGCGCGGTCGGCCCGGACGGGCTGGTCGCCGACCCGCTGGTGCGCGAGCGGATTGGCGGGGTGCTGGCCCGGCTCGCGGCGGGCTGAGCGGGGGCCGGGCGGGGGTTGAGGGCGGGCCGGGCTCAGTGCCCCGTCGGCAGGTGCACCCCGAGCCCGGCCAGGCCCTCCAGGAACAGCTCGACGCCGACCGCCGCCAGCAGCAGCCCGAGCAGCCGGGACAGCACCTCCAGCGAGGTGCGGTGGGTGCGCCGCATCAGCGGGGCGAGCACCGCCACGCAGAGGTAGTTGATCACCGCGACGGCCACGTACGCCCCGGAGACGGCGGCCTTCCAGCCCCAGTTGTCCTGGTTGAGCGAGGCGACCAGGACGGCCGTGATGGCGAGCGGGCTGGCGATGTACGGCAGCAGCAGTTCGCGGATGCCGTCCACCAGCGGGTTCGCGAGGTGCTCGTCCTCCTCGCCGTCCGAGCCGAGGTGGACGCCGAAGACCAGCGCGACGGCGTAGACGAAGAAGATCGCCCCGCCCGCGAGCTGCAGCGACTGGTCGCTGATGTGGAACAGGGTGGTCAGCTCGTCGGCCCCGAAGCCGAGCACCAGGCCGATCACCGCCGAGATGGCCGTGGACAGCGCCGCCAGCCGCCGCAGCTCCAGGTTGCTCCTGGTCCCGGCCAGCCGGGCGAAGGCCAGCAGGGTCTTCGGCGGACCGACCACGGCGAAGAAGGTGATGAAGGCGCTGCCCAGGTTGAAGACGAACATGGGCCCAGCATGACCGCGCGGCCCCGGGCGGTCGGGGCGCCACGCCCCGCGGCCGGGCGTGGCGTGAATCTCCCCGGTGGCCGTTCCATTCCTGGTCAGGGGCGAATTCGCCCGGATGGCGGTCCCGGCTCGAAGGGACGGGCGCTCTCGGTTGCTATGGAGGCAGGACTGCCAGCGAGCGGGACCAGCCCGCCGCGGAAGCGAGGATGCGACATGTGCCTGAACCGTAAGGACCTGGGCCTGCTGGCCCTGCGCGGCGCGGTCGGCGGGGTGCTGATCGCGCACGGCACCCAGAAGCTGTTCGGCTGGTTCGGGGGCGGCGGCCTGGAGGGCACCACCCAGGCCATGGAGCACATGGGCTTCCACCCGGCCCGGGAGAGCGCGCTCGCGGCCGGCCTCGGCGAGGCGGGCGGCGGGGCGCTGCTGGTGGCCGGGCTGGCCACCCCGGCGGCCGGCGCGGTGGTGGCCGGGACGATGGCGGGCGCGGTGTCGGTGCACGCCCCGGCCGGCTTCTTCGCGATGTCCGGCGGCTACGAGTACCCGGCCTTCCTCGGCGCGACCGGGCTGGCGATCGGCCTGGCCGGTGCCGGCCGGTACTCGCTGGACCACCTGACCGGCCACGTCTTCGACCGGCCGTGGGTCGGGCTGGTGGCCTTCGTGGCGAGCGCCGCCGGGGCGTACGGCGCGGTCGCCCGGCGCCGGCACCAGGTGCGGCTGCGCGAGGAGCGGGCCGCGGTGGAGGCGGACGAGCAGGAGGGTTCGGGGCTCTCGTAGGGCCCCTCGCGGGGGCGGGTCCCGCAGGCCGGTTCACCCGGAGGCAGCAGCCCTGCTGGCGGAGGCCCGCCCGCCCTCGGAGGGTGGGCCGGGAGGTGTGCCGGGCAGCCCGGCGCCGACCGGAAACGAGGGACCGCATGGACCGCCAGCCGCTCACCCGCGCGAGGGCCTGTACCCCGCCGAGGGCCACCGCCCAGGACCTGGACGCACCGCCGCTGCGCCGCCAACAGCGGGCGGTGGCAGGGGTGTTGGTCGCCGCGGTGGTCGGAGCGGCGGTGCTCGCGGGCTGCTCCTCCGGCCAGAGTGCGAGCAGTGTGGCCTCCGGGGCGGCGGCCGCGGTGGAGCGGGGTGCGAGCGCCGCCGCCTCCGCCGCCTCGGCGCTGGCCTCGGTGGCCGGCGGGGCGGGTGCGGCGATCGCCTCGGCGGAGGCGCAGGCCTCGGCGGCGGTGTCGGCGGCCTCCTCGGCCGTCGCCGGGATCAAGGGCGGGCTGGACGCCAAGGGGGACGTCGCGGTCGGGGCGGTGAGCACCGGTTCGGACGGCAAGCCGCAGGTGTCGCTGACCGTCACCAACCACGGGCAGCAGTCGTACCGGTACGTGATCCAGCTGGACTTCACCGACGAGTCCGGCAAGGTGCTGGACGCGACCGCGGTGACCGTCCAGGACGTGGCCGCCGGGCAGAGCGCCCAGGCCACCGGGCACGCCAACCGGGACCTGTCCGGCACGGTCAAGGCCGAGGTGGCCAACGCCGTCCGCTATTGAGTCTGGACCCGGCCGCCCAGCTCAGCGCGGGTGCGGAACCTTAAGCGGGGCTCAAGGCCCAACAGCACCCCTTGACGGGCGAGTTGGTCTAGTCCATTTTTATTGCCCAGGTGCAGGGAGCCCCTGAACCGGCGCCGGCGGCCTCGTGCTGCCGGCGCCGGTTCGGCACATCCCGGTAGTCCGTCATGGTCTGATCCGCTCGATTCCCCACCCATGCCTGTCATGTCCCGGTCGTCCGGCCCCACCCCGGACGCGCGCCCCCGGGACGGCGGGTACCCCCACAACCAGGAGTCACGCACCCATGCTGCGCTCACGCATTGAAAGGGCCGGGACCCCGGCTCCGCAGGGCGGCCGCCGACGCCGCCCCAAGAGCCTGGCCGCCATCGCGGCCGGCACCACCGCCTCCCTGCTGCTCGGCGCCGGTCTCGCGCTGACCGGCGGCGCCGCGGCCAACGCCGCGACCACCAACTCCACCGGCGCGCCCGCCACCAGCGGCGGCATCAAGGTCGCCTACTACGACCAGTGGTCGGTCTACGCGAACGCGTACTACCCCAAGACGATCCAGGACACCGGCGTCGCCGGGAAGCTGGACTACCTGATCTACGACTTCGCCAACATCCACCCGACCGACCTGGGGTGTTTCGAGGCCACCAAGGCCGCGGACACGAACGACAACAACCCCAACGCGGGTGACGGTGCCGCCGACGCGTTCGCCGACTACCAGAAGAGCTTCGGCGCGGACATCTCGGTCGACGGCGTCGGCGACGTCTGGAACCAGCCGATCGCGGGCAACTTCAACCAGCTGAAGAAGCTGAAGGCGAAGAACCCGAACCTCAAGGTCCTGCTCTCGCTGGGCGGTTGGACCTACTCCAAGTACTTCTCGCCGGCCTCCGCCACGGACGCCTCGCGCAAGCACCTGGTGTCGTCCTGCATCGACATGTTCATCAAGGGCAACCTGCCCGCCGACGCCGGCTTCGGCGGCCCGGGCTCGGCGGCCGGCGTCTTCGACGGCATCGACATCGACTGGGAGTACCCGGGCGGCGGCGGCCACACCGGCAACATCTCCAGCCCGGCGGACAAGCAGAACTTCACCGCGCTGCTGAAGGAGTTCCGCACCCAGCTGGACGCGCAGGGCGCGGCCGACAAGAAGACCTACGCCCTGGCGGCGGCGGTCGGCGCCGGCCAGGACAAGATCATGAACGTCGAGACCGACAAGATCGGTCAGTACCTGACCTTCCTCGACGTCATGACCTACGACATGCACGGCGGCTGGGACGCCCAGGGGCCGACCAACCACCAGGCCGCGCTCTACTCGACCCCGGACGACCCGTCGACCCCGGCCAAGCCGGGCAACGGCAAGTACTCCATCGACAACGCCATCAAGGCGTGGACGGTCGGCGACAAGGAGTACGGCATCCCCGGCGGCTTCCCCGCCAACAAGATCAACATGGGTGTGCCGTTCTACTACCGCGGCTGGACCGGCGTGAAGGACAACGGCAAGCACGGCCTGTACCAGCCCGCCACCCAGCCGGCGGCCGGCGCGGCGATGTCCGGCAACGTCCCCGGCATCCAGATGTTCAAGGAGCTCGCGGGCTTCGTCGACAACCCGTCCAAGACCTTCTGGGACGACGCGGCCCAGGCCACGTACTTCTACGACGGCAACACCTTCTGGAGCGGTGAGGACGCCAAGTCGATCCAGGCCAAGCTCGACTACGCGCACTGCAACGGCCTCGGCGGCGCCTTCGCCTTCTCGCTGTACGACCTGGGCACCAAGACCGCCCTGTTCGACAAGATGGTGAGCGCCACCAACGGCTCCGCGTCCGCCTGCCCGGCCCCGCCGACCGGCACGCCGACCCCGACCTCGACCGGCACCCCCACCGGCACGCCGACCGGCACCCCGACCGGGACCCCCACGGGCACGCCGACCGGGACCCCGACCGGCACCCCGACCACGCCGGCCTCCTGCCCGGCCGCCCCGAGCTGGGACGCGAACACCACCTACGCGGCCGGCGGCACCAAGGTCTCGTGGAAGGGCCACTACTACACCAACAAGTGGTGGACCAAGGGCGACGACCCGAGCCAGAGCGGCCAGTGGGGCGTCTGGACCGACAACGGCCCCTGCTGAGACCCGCACCACCGATTGACCGAGGGGCCTGACGGACCCTCGCACCGAACGCGGGCGGCCCCGGACGAGGAATGACCTCGTCCGGGGCCGCCCGCTGTTTCGGGCCGCTCAGATCTTGGCGTAGGTGACCGTGATCGTGGTCGACGAGCTGGTGATCAGCAGGTTGCTCTCGCCCTTCTCGGCGAGGACCGAACCGTCGCCCACCGGGGACACCTCGAAGCCGGCGGCCTTGAGCGCCGCCTGGTACGCGGCGAGGTCGCCGTCGGTGGCCTCGCAGGTGATGAGGTAGCCGCCGGTAGCGCCGTTGACCGTGGTGATCTTCCCGGTGGGGAGCGGGATGTCGGCGGGAAGGTCGGCGGGCCTGGTCTTGCCGTTCTGGACCGCGGTGGCGGGCGCGGTCCCGCCCGGCGCCGGAGCGGACGGAGCGGCGGTCGGGGCACCGGTCGCCGGGGCGGAGGGCGCGGACACCGGGGCGGAGGATGCGGCGGCCGGGGTCGTCGGAGCGGCCGCCGCGGGGGTGCTCGCGGCGGTGCTCGGGGCGGCGGTGGGCGAACCGTCGCTGTTGCAGGCGGTGAGCCCCAGTCCGGCCGCGACGACGGCGGCGAGCAGGGCGGAGGTGCGCTTGATCTGCATGGTGGAGCCCAATCGGTAACGGAGCATCAGGATCGTTCCAGAGCCAGGCAGATTCTCATATCGAAGGGTTGGAAGCTAACGACTATCCGGCGGGCCGGGATCCTCCGCGTTCCCGGCCCCGGGCTCCTTTGTGTTCCCAGTGCCGGGCTACGCCTGGCCGGCGGTGCGGCCGGGGGCGTCCGGCCGGCTCTCCTCGATCCGCCGCAGCATCCGGCCCAGCATCGCGGAGAGCGCGGCGCGGTCCTCGCCCGCGACGTCCTGGAGCAGCTCCTCCTCGAACACCGCCGCCATCCGCATCGACTCCAGCCACTTGTCCCGGCCGGTCTCGGTCAGCTCGATGATCACCCGCACCCGGTTGTTCTCGTCCCGCTCCCGGGTGACCAGGCCGTCGGCCACCATCCGGTCGATCCGGTGCGTCATCGCCGCCGGGGTGAGCCCGAGCCGCTTGGCCAGCTCGCCCGGCCCCAGCTGGTACGGGCTGCCGGCGACCACCAGGGCCTTGAGCACCTCCCACTCGGCGGAGGTGATTCCGAGCACAGTCAGCTGGCGGTCGTACGCCACGCCCATCCGCCGGGAGACCCGGTTGAGGGTCTGCACGATGGTCTCCACCTGGGGGTCGACCGTGGGGAACTCCCGCTGGTAGAGGGCCACTTGCTCGGCGATGCCGAACTCCAGGGGGGTGGCCGGGGCGGGCTTGTCAGCGGCCGGCCGCGGCTTGTCCGTAGTCATGCGGACCAGTGTCGCACGAGCGTGCACTCCTTAAGCCTTTGACTCCGCACTCTTCCGGTGCTAAGACTTTATCTCGTCAAACTTTAGCTCTGAAATCTTCTGGACTTAAGAGTATCCAGTTGAAACCAGGAAGGGATGTGCACGGTGACCGGCACGGTGAAGCAGCAGAGGCAGCGGCGTGGAGCGGGCGGCCCGCTGCGCCGCGTCCAGATCGGCAACGCACTCAGTGCGTTCGGCAGCGGGTTCACGATGCCGTACATGTTCGTGTACGTGGACCAGGTGCGCGGGCTGGGATCGATGGTCGCCTGGATGGTGTTCACCCTCTTCGCGCTGGCGGCCCTCGCCGTCCTCCCGTTCATCGGCCGCGGCATCGACAAGTACGGCCCCCGCCCGGTGCTGCTGGCCGGTACGGCGCTCGCCGCCACCGGCGCGTTCGCCTTCGGCCACGCCACCGGCACCCCGGCCCTGCTGGTCTCCGCCTTCCTGTTCGGCGCGGGTGTCACCACCTGCCAGCCGGCGCTCGCCACGATGATCGTCCGCTGCTCCACGGCCGCCACCCGCTCGCGTGCCTTCGCGCTCCAGTTCACCCTGGTCAACCTGGGCATGGGCATCGGTGCGCTGGTCGGCGGGCAGATCGTGAACGTGTCCGACCCGGCCAGCCTCACCCGGCTGTTCACCATCGAGGCGGCGACGTTCCTCGGCCTCGCCCTGGTCACCGGCACCGCCCGGATATCCAAGGTCCAGCTGACCGCCGTCCACGAGAAGGCAGACGGCCCGACCGGCCTGCGCGCCCTGGTCGCCGACAAGGCGATGCTGCGGCTCTGCCTGCTCGCCGGGCTGATCTTCTTCACCTGCTACGGCCAGTTCGAGTCCGGTGTCGCGGCCTTCGCCACCTCCACCGTCGGCACCGCGCCCTCCACCCTGGGCTTCGCGATCGGCGCCAACGCGCTGACCATCGTGGTGCTGCAGATGTTCATGGTGCGGATCACCGCGCGCCGCCGCCGCACCACCGCGATGGCCGCGGCCGGCGTGGTCTGGCTCGGCGCCTGGGCGATGGCCCTGGTGGCCGGCCTGATCCGGACGGAGACCATGGCCGCCACGGTCGCCATCGTCTCGATCTACGCCCTCTTCGGCGTCGGCGAGTCGCTGCTCGCGCCCACCATGGGCCCGATCGTCGCGGACCTCGCCCCGGCCCGGCTGCTCGGCACCTACAACGCCGGGTACTCCCTGGTGAAGCAGATCGCGATCGCGGTCGGCCCCGCCGTCGGCGTGCTGCTGGTCGGCTCCGGCGCCTGGCCGCTCTACCTGGCGGCCATGGCGGGCTCCACGGTGCTGATCGTCGTCCTGGCGCTGAGGCTGCGCCCGTACCTCACGCCGGAGCAGGACAACGCGGCCCCGGCCGTGGTCCACGCCGTCCCTGTCCGGGAACTGCAGACCGCCGCGTAGCGGAACGGCCCGCACGGGTGTTCGTCACGGGCGCCGACCAGGTCACCTGGTCGGCGCCCGTCGCGCTTGGCTTCGCGGGCACCGCCACATAGTGTCAGTGGCTGTTGACCGCCCGGCCCCGGCGGGCGCGGCGCGACCCGGGCGGAGCCAGGCCCCGGGCAGAGCAGACAGGCGAAATCGGCGAGGCTATGACGCAAGCGGCGCTCACGCACCCACCGGCGGCCCCGACCTCCGCCGCCCCGGCCCCGGCCCCGCGCGGGGGCCTGGTCCGCTGGGCGGCCGACCGCTCCGGCTGGCTCGGACCGATCGCCGTCGCGCTCTTCGCCGGCCTGCTGCGGTTCTGGAACCTCGGCCACCCCAACGCCTTCGTCTTCGACGAGACGTACTACCCCAAGGACGCCTGGTCGCTGCTCCAGCAGGGCTACGAGGGCACCTGGCCGGACCACGCCAACGCCGACATCCTCTCCGTCCCGCAGTCGATCCCGCTGGGCTCCGCGCCCGAGTTCGTCGCGCACCCGCCGCTCGGCAAGTGGGTGATGGCGACCGGCGAGCAGCTGTTCGGGCTCAACCCCTTCGGCTGGCGGTTCATGACCGCCCTGCTCGGCACCCTCGCCGTGCTGATGCTCGCCCGGATCGGCCGCCGTCTCTTCGGCTCCACCCTGGTCGGCTGCACCGCCGCGCTGCTGATGGCGGTGGACGGCCTCCAGCTGGTGATGAGCCGGGTCGGCCTGCTCGACGGCATCCAGATGTTCTTCGTGCTCGCGTCCTTCGGCAGCCTGCTGGTCGACCGCGACCACGTCCGCGCCAGGCTCGCCGGGGCGGCCGACGCCGACGCCGTCCGGCTCGGCTGGCGCCCCTGGCGGATCGCCGCCGGGGTGTTCGTCGGCGCGGCCTGCGCGGTCAAGTGGAACGGCGCCCCGATCCTCGCCGCCTTCGGCATCCTGACCGTCCTGTGGGACCAGTCCGGCCGCCGCGGGGCCGGCGCCCGCCGCCCCTGGCGCTCCATGCTGCGCCTGGACGCCGTCTCCGCCTTCCTCGCCATGGTCGGCTCCGCCGTGGTGGTGTACGTCGGCGCCTGGAGCGGCTGGCTGGCCACCGGAGGCAGCGGCGCCAACGGCGGGGGCGGCTACGACCGGCACTGGGCCGACGGGCGCGCCGGGCTCTCCCCGGACAGCGTCCTCGGCATCCCGCTGCCGCAGGTCCCGATGGGCTGGGTGCCCGCGCCGCTGCGCAGCCTGTGGCACTACCACGCGCAGATGTACGACTTCAACACCGGCCTGAGCACCCCGCACACCTACCAGTCCAACCCCTTCGCCTGGCTGGTCGACGGCCGCCCGGTCTCGATGTACTGGGAGCAGATCCCGTACGGGCAGCACGGCTGCACCTCCTCGGGCGGCTGCGCGGCGCAGATCCTCGGCCTCGGCACGCCGTTCCTGTGGTGGGCGGCCTGCTTCGCGCTGGTCTACCTGCTGTGGCGCTGGTTCTTCCGGCGGGACTGGCGCTCGGGCGCGGTGCTGTGCGCGGTCGCCGCCGTCTACCTGCCCTGGTTCCGCTACCAGGAGCGGACGATCTTCTCCTTCTACATGGTCGTGCTGGTGCCCTTCCTCTGCCTGGCCGTCGCCCAGATGCTCGGGGCGATCCTCGGCCCGGCCGGGTGCAGCCCCGAGCGCCGCCGGATCGGAGCGATCGGGGCCGGGGCGGTCGTGCTCGCGATCGTCGGCTGCTTCGCCTTCTTCTACCCGCTGTACACGGCGGAGGTGATCCCGATGTCGTCCTGGCAGGACCGGATGTGGTTCACCAGCTGGATCTGATGCCGGTGCCGCTGGCGGCGTCGGGCGGCCAGCTGCTGCCGGTCACCCCGGTGCTCGGGGTGGTCACCGCCGTGCTGCTGCTGGCCGCCGTCGCGGTGGCCGGGCGGGGCCTGCTCGGCCACGGGCACGCCGTCCTGCGGGCCGGGCTGCGCGCGGTGGTGCAGCTGGCGGCCGTCGCCGCGGTGATCAGCTGGGTGGTCGGTTCGCTCTGGTGGTCGGCGCTGTTCGTGCTGGTGATGTTCTCGGTCGCGGTGCGCACCGCCGGCCGGCGGATGACCCCGGGCCCGGGCTGGGTCTGGGCGGCCGCCCCGATCGGTGCCGGGGTGCTGCCGGTGCTCGCCCTGCTGCTGGGCGTCGGACTGCTGCCGGCCGAGGGCCTGTCCGTCATCCCGGTCGCGGGCATCCTGATCGGCGGCGCGCTCAGCGCGACCTCGCTGGCCGGGCGGCGGGCCCTGGACGAGCTGCGGCTGCGGCGCGGCGAGGTGGAGGCCGCGCTGGCGCTCGGCTTCGAGGAGCGCGACGCCCGGCTGGAGATCTGCCGGACGGCGGCGGCGACCTCGCTCGTCCCGGCGCTGGACCAGACCCGGACGGTCGGCCTGGTCACCCTGCCCGGGGCGTTCGTCGGGATGCTGCTGGGCGGGTCCTCGCCGGTCCAGGCGGGGGCGGTGCAGCTGTTCGTGCTGATCGGGTTGCTGGCGGTGGAATCGGTGGCGATCGTGGTGGTGCTGGAACTGGTCGGGCGCGGGCTGGTCGCGGTCGAGCCGGACGGGGGCGGCCGGTAGGCGGGGCGGTCCCCGTCGGCCCTCGTCGGTCTTCCGAGAGGGGTCGGTTGACGCCGTCGGGTACGCTTGGGGCCGTTGAAGGGGAGTAGCCCTCCACCGGACCGTCGACATACTGGCCCCCAGGGGCCCGGCGCCCGGGGCACCGCTCGATGAACGGTGCCGGCGAGACCTTCGGCCGCAGTGCTGTGACCATGACCAGTGCTGTCGGGCCGAAGCGTCCCCTGACGGAGCCGCGGCGGCCGGGCAGCCTCCGACCGAGGAAAACCCCTGATGAGTCTCACCGTTGCCGCGTTGACCTTCGGCATCATCTTCCTGGCCGAACTGCCGGACAAGACCGCGCTGGCCAGCCTGGTGCTCGGCACCAAGTACCGCGCGAGCTACGTCTTCGCGGGCATCGCCGCCGCCTTCGCCCTCCAGGTGGGCCTCGCGCTCGCCGCCGGGCACCTGCTCTCGCTGCTGCCGCACCGCTGGGTGGAGGGCGTCACCGGCCTGCTGTTCCTGGTCGGCGCGGCGATGCTGCTGTTCCACGGCGGCGAGGACGAGGACGAGCACGCGGCCAAGGAGCCGTCCTCGAACAGCTTCTGGAAGGTGGCCGGGGCCAGCTTCGTGGTGGTCGCGATCGCCGAGTTCGGCGACCTGACCCAGATCATGACCGCCAACCTGGCCGCCAAGTACGCCGACCCGCTGGCCGTCGGCCTCGGCTCCTGGCTGGCGCTGTGCGCGGTCGGCGGGATCGCCATCGTGGGCGGCCAGAAGCTGCTCAAGTACGTGCCGATGAAGCTGATCATCCGGGTGGCGGCGGCGATCATGGTGGTGCTGGCGGGCATCAGCATCTTCGGGGCGATCACCGGCTGATCCGTCCGTCGTCCGTCGTCCGCCGTCCGCCGCGTGTCGCCTGTCGGCCTCAGCAGCTGTTGTGGGCGTCCAGGGCGGCACGGGTGTTGGGGCCGAAGACGCCCCGCTTGTCCCCCTTGACGGCCCACATCCACTGGACGTAGCCGACGGTGTTCACGGTGGTGTCGTCGTACACCCCGGTCACCGGCACGCTCGCCCAGCAGACGACGACGGCGAGCTTCTGCTGGAGGGCGGTCACGTCGGGCCCGCTCATCCCGGACTGCAGCACGCGCGGGGTCGGGGCGGTGGTGGGCGTCGGGGTCGGGGAGGGGGCCGGCGGAACGGTCGGCGTGGGGGCCGGGGCGGGGGGAGCGGCCGGGGCCTCGGTGGTCGGTGCGGCCGTCGGCGGCGGGGTGACCGTCTTCGTCGGGCTCGGCTTGCGGGTGGCGGTGGGCGTCGGGCTGGGCGCCTCGCTGGTCGGCGCCGCCGTGGTCGGAACGGGCGTCGCCAGGGTGGGCGGGTCCACCGGGGCGGGCGCCAGGGTGCTCGTCGGCAGCGGCTGCGCCTGCTTGGCCGGCGGTTCGGCGGAGGGCGTCACCGCGTACGCGACGCCGATGGTGAGCGCGACCAGGGCGGCGCCGATCCCGGCGAGCAGCCCCTTGCGCTGGGCGAGCGGGCGCCGCTCGGCCTGCTCGGCCGCCCGTCTGGCGGCCCGGCCGCCGCCCTCGGGCCCGGGCACGTCCGGGGCCCGCGCGACGTCCGGGCCCTGCCCGGCGCCGGGTGCCTGCCCGAAGGCGAAGAGGCCGATCTCGTTCCCGCCCGGCCCGGCGGGCGGGACCGGCGGCAGCACGGTGGTGGCGTACGCGTCCCCGTGGCCGCCGGGGTGGGCGCTGGGGTAGCCGTCGGCGGCCGGGCCGAACGGGTCCTGCCCGGGGCCGGCCGGGGCCTGTCCCGACCCGAAGGGGGCCTGCGCCGACCCGAAGGGGTCCTGTCCCGGGGCGACGGGCGGCAGCACCGTGGTGGCGTACGCGTCCGCGTCCGGTCCGAGCGGGGGAGCGGCCGGCTGCCCGGGGGCGGGCTGCCCCGGGGGGACCGGCGGCAGCACCGTGGTCGCGAACGGGTCCACCACCGGCGCGTTCGGGTGGCTCTCGTCGGCCACCTGGTCGGCGGTCTGCGGAACGTACGGGCGGACCAGCGGCGGGCCCTCGACGTGCGGCAGGACGGCGGTCTCGGTGAGGCTCGGGTCCGGGACGCAGCCGCACCCGGTGGAGCGTGCGGTGCCGCACGTCGGGCAGTGCTGGTCCGGCATCGGCCGGTCCTCCTCGGTTTCGCGTCGACTTCGCGGTCGGTCGTCGGTCGTCGGTCGTCGGTCGGTCGTCGGTCAGTCGTCGTTCGTTCGTTCAGTCGGTCGATCGTCCGGCGCGCGTTCGGCGCGTGTTCCCGGCGGATCCGGGCGCACGATCGGGCCTGATTATGCAGGACCGTCCGAAGGGGGGACAGGGGCGTCCGTCCCCCGGCGGGGGTGTTGTGCCGGTTGGTGCGGGTTGGCTCCTCCGAGAACGCCCGGAGCGCGGCGGTTGTCCCCGGCGCTTACGCTCGGCTCAACCCGGTGGAACATACCGGGACGAAACCGACCAGCGCGGTGAGCTGGGAGTGATCATCCGCACGGCCCGGCCGACGGGCCCGGGACCCCATGGAGACGCCATGCCCACGGAGACGCCGTGATGCCCGGGGAGACGCCGTGACGCCCCGCGCGGACGCCGTGACGCCCGCGGGGACCCGATGACGGAGCCGCGCACCGCGTCCGGCCGGAGCCCGGCGGGCGAGCCCGGCCCGCCGGCGGTCACCGTCCCCAACCTCTGGGTGCCGATCGGCGCCCTGCTGCTGGCGATGCTGCTCGCGGCCCTCGACCAGACCATCGTCTCCACCGCGCTGCCGACCATCGTCAGCGACCTCGGCGGCCTCGACCACCTCTCCTGGGTGGTCACCGCCTACCTGCTGGCCTCCACCGCCGCGACCCCGCTGTGGGGCAAGCTCGGCGACATGTACGGCCGGAAGCGCTTCTTCCAGGCCTCCATCGTGATCTTCCTGCTCGGCTCGGTGCTGTGCGGGATCGCCCAGAACATGGGCGAGCTGATCGCCTTCCGCGCCCTCCAGGGCCTGGGCGGCGGCGGGCTGATGGTGCTCTCCCAGGCGATCGTCGGCGACCTCGTCGCGCCCCGGGACCGCGGCCGCTACCAGGGCCTCTTCGGCGCCGTCTTCGGCGTCACCAGCGTGCTCGGTCCGCTGCTCGGCGGGGTGTTCGTCGACCACCTCAGCTGGCGCTGGGTGTTCTACATCAACCTGCCGATCGGCATCGTCGCCCTGGTGGTGATCGCCGCGGTGCTGCACGGGATGGAGGTCCGGCGCGAGCACCGGATCGACTACCTGGGCACCGTCCTGATCGCCGCCGTCGCCACCTGCCTGGTGCTGATGACCTCGCTCGGCGGGACCACCTGGGCCTGGACGTCCTGGCAGGTCGTCGGCCTCGGCGTGCTCGGGCTGGTGCTGCTGCTCGCCTTCGTCCAGGTCGAGCGGACGGCCGTGGAGCCGGTGCTGCCGCTGCGGCTGTTCCGCTCGCGGACGTTCAGCCTGGTCGCGGTGATCTCCTTCGTGGTCGGCTTCGCGATGTTCGGCGCGCTGACCTACCTGCCGACCTTCCTCCAGGTGGTCCAGCAGGTCTCGCCCACCATGTCCGGCATCCACATGCTGCCGATGGTGCTCGGCATGCTGCTCACCTCGATCGGCTCCGGCCAGATCGTCGCCCGTACCGGCCACTACCGGATCTTCCCGATCGCCGGGACGGCCGTGACGACCATCGGGCTGCTGCTGCTCTCCCGGCTGGACGAGCACAGCAGCACCGCCGAGATGAGCTTCTACTTCCTGGTCTTCGGCCTCGGGCTGGGACTGGTCATGCAGGTGCTGGTGCTGATCGTGCAGAACTCGGTCGGCTACGAGGACCTCGGCGTGGCCACCGCGGGCGCTACCTTCTTCCGCTCCATCGGGGCCTCCTTCGGCGTCTCCATCTTCGGGACGGTCTTCGCGAGCGGACTGCGCAGCCGGCTCGCCGACGCCCTGGCGGGGGTGCCGCTGCCGCCCGGCTTCCGGCCGGAGGTCATCACCTCCGACCCGCGCGTCATCCCCCGGCTGCCAGCCGCCGTCCAGCCGGGCGTCTACCACGCGTACGCCGAGTCGATCACCCGGGTGTTCCTGTACGCGGTGCCGGTCGCGGTGGTCGCCTTCGTGCTGTCGCTGTTCCTGCGCGAACAGAAGCTGCGCTCCACCGTCACCGCTCCGGACCTCAGCGAGTCCATCGGGTTCAACCCGGTCGAGCGGACCTCGCTGGACGAGATCGCCCGCGCCCTCTCGGTGCTGAACAGCCGCGAGGCCCGGCGCGACCTCTTCCGGCGGATCACCGAGACCGCCGGGCTGGACCTGCGACCCGCCTCCAGCTGGCTGCTCCTCCAGATGCACCAGCACGGCTCGGTCGAGCCGGCCGAACTGGCCGAGCGGCGGATCGTCCCGGTCTCGGTGATCGAGGAGGCCGTCCGGGAGGTGGAGGGCCGGGGGCTGGCGGCGAGGGCCGGCGGGCTGCCGCTGCGGCTCACCGAATCGGGGGAGGAGGCGGCGCTGCGGCTGGTCGCCGCCCGGCGCACCCAGCTCGCCGAACTGCTGGGGGACTGGGACGAACAGCGGTACGCCGAGCTCGCCGGGGTCCTGAACCGGCTCAGCTCCTCGCTCTGCGCGGACCGGCGCGACCGTCCGGACCCGTCGGGGCCGCAGGGGCCGTACCGTGGGGAGGGACGGTCGTTCTGACCGTCCGTTCGTCCGTCGGCCCGTGGGGCGTGACCGGGGAAGGGGTGGTGCGGCGTGCCGCTCGAGATCGAGCGCAAGTTCCTGCTGGAGGCCTTCGAGCCGCCGGAGACGGCGGTGCGGCAGCACATCGAGCAGGGGTACATCGCGATCAAGGACGACGGGACGGAGGTGCGGCTGCGGCGGATCGGCGGCAGCTGCGTCCTCGGCGTCAAGCGCAAGGCGTCCGGTGCCGGTTCCCCGGTGCGGATCGAGGTGGAACGCGAGCTGGGGGAACAGGAGTTCACCGAACTCTGGCCGGCCACCGAGGGCGCGCGGCTGGTCAAGGAGCGCTACACCTTCGACGCGTCCGGCGTCACGGTCTACGCGGACGTCTACCAGGGGGAGTTGGCCGGGCTGCGCACCGTCGAGGTCGAGTTCGGCTCGGAGGCCGAGGCAGCGGCGTTCTCGGCGCCGGAGTGGTTCGGCGCCGAGATCACCGGCGTGAAGGCGTACAAGAACCAGACCCTGGCGACCGGCGGTCTGCCCAACTCCTGAGACCGGTAACGGGGTTACGGTGCCCCGAACCAGCGCGGGGTGTCGAGGCGGAACGGGTCGCCGGGGGCGAGCCGGCGCAGGCCGTCCTCCAGTTGGCGCAGCTGCTCCTCGCCCAGGGCCGCCGACCACTCCTCGCGCAGCTCGTCGAAGATCCGGGCCGAGCGGAGCAGGCAGTCCACCCCGCGTGCGGTGAGCCGGACCAGCTTGCGCCGGGTGTCGGCCGGGTCGGCGGCCCGCTCGACGTAGCCGAGCTGCTCCAGGCCGTCGATGGTCTTGCCCGCGGCCTGCTTGGTGACGCCGAGGCGGCGGCCGAGCTCGGTGGCGGTGGTGCCGTGCGGGCCGATCGCCTGGAAGACGAAGCCGTGCATCGGGCGCAGGTCGGGGTGGCCTTCGCGGGCGATGCGCTCGTGCAGCTCGTCGATGATCGTCCGGAAGGCGAGCAGCAGGCGCAGCGGCAGCTCAAAGCCGGGCGGAGACGGTTCACTTGACACGATAGACAACCTCATTGACCATATAGACAACTTCATTGTCCATCTTAGGGGGTTCCCTCGCCATGCCCGTCATCCGCCGGACCGACGCCCGCCGCACCGAGACCCCGAACGCCGTCATGACCACCTACGCCTCGCCCACCCAGGGCGCCACCTCCCTCGCCGTCTGGCACGTCGACATGACCGCCGGCGCCCGGGGCCCGCTGCACGCCATGGACACCGAGCAGGTCTGGACACTCCTCACCGGCACCGCCCGGGTCGACCTGGCGGGGGAGGCCTTCACCCTCGCCGCTGGAGACACCGCCGCCCTCCCCGCCGACACCCTCCGACAGATCGCCACCGACACCGGCTTCACCGCCGTCGTCGCCTCCCCGTCCCCCGCCCACGCCTACAACCCCGACGCCGTCACCCCACCCGACGCCTGCGCCCTCGCCCCGCGCGACGACCAGCGCGTCCTCCCGCCGTGGATCGCCTGAGCCCGATGCCGACGGGGACGGGGGCGGGGACGGGGACGGGGGCGGCCGAGGACTCGCCCCGGCCGTCCCCGCTCGACAGCCGCCGCTACCGCTGGCCCTCGATGTCGTTCCCCTGGTCGTCCACGTTCTGCTGACCCTGCTGCTGGGCTTGCTGCTGGGCCTGCGAGGCCTTCTGCTGGGCCTCGTCCTGTTGCGGTTGCCCGCTTCCGATGCGCTGCTTGGCCTCTTCCTCGGCCTGCTGGGCCTTGTCCCGGAACTTGTCGCCGATACCCATGACCGTTCCCCTGTCCCTCGGGTTCTGGGCTCTACCTCCAGGCTTCCACCCGGGCCCGGTCCCTGCATGTCGACGCCCCACTACCCGCCGTGACCGCCGGTGCCTCCGAACGGTCCGGCCGTGAGGTGTAGCAGACTGCTCCCCGTAAGCAGTCACCGGAGCAGAAGGAGTGCGCCATGTCCGTCGTCAAGATCAACGTCCTGACGGTGCCGGCCGAGCAGCGCGAGGTGCTGGAGCAGCGCTTCGCCTCCCGGGCCGGCGCGGTGGAGAACTCGGACGGCTTCGAGTGGTTCGAGCTCCTCCGCCCCGTCGAGGGCACCGACCAGTACCTCGTCTACACCCGCTGGCGCAGCGAGGAGGACTTCAAGGCCTGGATGGAGGGCCCCATGAAGGCCGCCCACCAGAACGGCCCCGCCGGCGAGGCCCCCAAGCGCCCCGCCGCCTCCGGCTCCACCCTCTGGTCCTTCGAGGTCGTCCAGTCGGCCGGCCCCAAGGCCTGACCCGGCGCGCACCGTTCTGTTGCAGGCCCTGCCCTTCTCGGGCAGGGCCTGCTCAGCTTTTCGCGATGGTCGGGGCTTTGTGGGCATGCCTTTGCAGTTCCTTGCCGAGGCGCGGGATCGGAAGAGCTCGCCCGTCTCGGTCGGTGCACCTTTGTCGCGCGATATGGTAAGCCCATGCATAGGTCGACGCCTTCTTCTCGATGGAGAAGTGCCTCCCGGTGGCCGATTCCATAACCTGGTGAAACTCGTCCATGAGGTGTTGCCAGTCAATGTTCAGGAAATCTGACTCGCTCCACCCGTAGAGTGACTTGAGCTCGCCCTTTACGGCAGAGAAGAACGACATGGGCTCGCGCTGTCCGATGCCAATTTTGACACCGTTCCGGGCCAGCCAATCCTTCTGGTCATCGGAGGCGTCGAGCCATTTGTCTGGACTGTCGCGCAGTTCGGCGTAGTCCACCCATGCCCAGAAGCTCTCCGCATCGGCCACGTCCGGAGCTTCCGAGTGGTGCCCCTTGCAGAGCAGGGCGAAGTTTCGTACGTCCATCGAGCCTCCGAGGGATGTCGGTACGACATGTGCACGCTCCACCGGGGTGCGCCAGCAGACGAGACATGCCGGATCGTCGATACCCAGGTAGTCGGCGATTGCTCGCACGGATGGTGGAGACTTTCGGTCGATTGGAAACTTCTCGCGCGGTTTCGGGGACAGGTCGGAAACCTCGTACCCGTAATCGCTGCCGTCGTCGGGATATCCAATCATCAAGGCCTCGGGGAGGTCATTTCTCTGCGGAACAGTATTGCTGCCATGCAGCAGAGGCATATTGATCGTGGTGAGATATTTTCCGAGGTATCCAATAATAAATTCCTGCATCAACTCCAGGGCGTCATGGTCGAATCCGCCCTGACTGTTTCGATGCCCTTGGATATCGAGGTACAGGTGGCGAGGGGCCCCGGGGCGGGTCTTCTGTGCCGACTGCACGCACTCAAATATTCTATTTGCTGCTCGCTCGAAGTTCTCGTAGACCTTCATGTCGTGGTAGATCGCAACACCTTTCGGTGCCGTGTCACTCGCTGACTTGGTCTTCATCTTCTTGCGATTTCCCACGGCCTGCCCCTTGTCTTCCTCTGCTGGGAAGAGGTTCGCATGTCGCACTGACAGGAGGGCCAGCACTGTCCTGAGGTGAATGATCCGGAAGGGGGCGATTCTCGTCCGGTTCGGGGTTTCTCGCGCCGGGACGGCAAGCTGCTGCGAGGTGTTTCGGTGGCCCCGATGGCTCAGGCGGTCAGGTGGGGAAGGGGGTGTGGTGGGTGGGCCAGAGGAGGCGGAGGTGGAGGGGTGGGGGGTTGAGGGGGAGGCGGGTGAGGGTGCCGGCGGTGAGGTGGGTGTGGACGGCGTGGGTGGGGAGGAGGGCGATGCCGAGGCCCTGTTCGGCGCAGGCGCGGGTGGTGGAGACGGTGCCGGTGTGGAGGCGTCGGACGTGGTGGCCGAGGAGGCGTTCGCCGGCGAGGTGGTAGGAGCAGGCGGGGGTGTCGACGAGGAGGCGGTGGCCGCGGAGGAGCTCGGGGGTGAGGGCGGTGGCGCGGGCGAGCGGGTGGGTGGGGGCGGCGACCAGGGTGAGGGGGACGGTCAGGAGGTCGAGGTGGTCGAGCGGGGCGGGCGGCAGGGGGAAGCCGAGGGCGCCGAGCGGGCCGGGGGCGTCGAGGACGAGGGCCGCTTCCAGGGCGCCGGAGGCGACGCCGTCGAGCAGGACGTCCCGGGTGGCGTCGGTGTGGAGGGAGATGTCCAGGTCGGGGCGGTGGTCGGTGAGGCGGGCCAGGACGGCCGGGAGGTGGTTGGCGGCGACGGCGGCCAGCACGCCGAGGCGCAGGCGGGTCCGGGTGACGGCGACTTCGCGGCGGGCCTGGTCGGCCTGATCGAGGAGTCGGCGGGACCAGGGCAGGAGGCGTTCCCCGGCCGGAGTGAGGGTCAGGTCGTGCCCGGCCCGGTCGAACAGGTCGGTGCCGAGGCTGTGTTCGAGGGTGCGGACCTGTTCGGAGACGGAGGCCGGGGCGAGTCCGAGGGCCATGGCCGCGCCGGTGACGGTGTGGTGGGCGACGAGGGCCTCGAAGACGCGCAACTGACGTAGTTCCACTGGTTTCCCCGGTTCCCCCGAAGGTCCGTACGGTGCCTGTGCGAGTGCTGCGGGACAGGGTACGGGGGTGGACGGGGTGGATGGGGTGCCCGAGGTCAGCGCCGGCCTGGGGCCTCCGGCCGTGCGGCGAGGGTGTGGGCCTCGTGGAGGGTGGCGGTCGCTTCGGCGTGGGCGCCGTGGACGAGTTGGGCCATGGCGAGGTCGGTGAGTGCCCGGACGAGGCGGTGGGTGTCGTCGGCGGGGCCGGTCGCGTGGAGGCGGCGTTCGATCCGGACGCTCCGCCGTAGCCGGGGGAGCGTGAGGTGGGCGTAGTAGGTGGGGTGGTCTCCGCGGACCGCCCGGCGCAGGTCGAGCCGCCGGGTGAGGGTGCCGAGGGCGGCGAGCAGGGCGCGGTCCTCCGGCAGGGGTAGGGGGTCGTCGGGGTGCTCGGACGGGTCGTCCTCGTCGGGCAGGTGGTCGGTGGGCTCGGGCCTGCCGGTGATGGCTTCGACGGCCCGCGCGAGGGTGGCCAGTCCGTCCTCGAAGGACTCGCGCAGGCTGAAGGACCAGTGGTGGAGGCTCAGGCCCAGCACCGGTTGGAGGGGTCGGCCCGGGTCGACGCCGAGTGCGAGCGGGTCCGGGGTGTCGGCCGCGGCCTGTTCGTCCCGTACGCCGGAGCGGGCGAACAGGGCGCTCCGCAGGCCCTCGTTGAAGCCGAAGTTGCCGGCGTCGCCGCGGGCGGGCAGGAGTTCGCAGGAGCGGGCGGCGTCCGCGAGCAGCCGGTGGGACTGTTCGGTGCGGCCCAGATCGGCGAACCACAGGGCGGCGCCGGCCGTCCGCAGGGCCGGGACGGGGCTGCGGGCCGGTTCCGTGCGGCCCTCGCGCAGCCGGGCGAGGGCCTCGTGTTCGACGGCGACGGCCTCCTCGGTGCGGTCCGCGAGGCGGAGCAGCACGGTGAGGTCGAGCAGCCGCCACGCCAGGTCGCTCCCGCCGGGCTCGGTCACCGCCCGGGAGCGGTCGGCCACCGTGCGGGCGGCGTCCACGGCCTCGTCGAACCGTCCTGCCTCGGCGAGGCCGTGGGCGAGGTCGGCGTGCAGGACGGCGGCCTGGCCGAGGCCTTCCACCGGCTGGTCCGCTTCGGCTCGCCGGGCCAGGTCGGCCGCCTCCCGTCGGGCGGCGAGGGCGGGGCCGTCGGCGTGCGCCAGGGAGAGTTGCAGGGCGAGGGAGGCCAGCGCGCGGGCAGCGGCGGACAGGTGTTCGGTGCCGCCGTCGGCGACCAGGGCGCGGTAGATGCCGGCGGACTCCTCCAAGAGCGGGACGGCCTCCTTGGGCCGGCGGTAGGCCCGGCCCCGCAGCGCCTCGGCCAGCGCGGGCAGGCCCGAGGCGGGGTCGGTGCGGGCCTGGATCCGGAGCTGGGCGACCGTCTCGTCGGTGACGGGTTCCCGCCCCGACCGGCGTGCTCGCGGTGCGGGGTGGTCGGACGGGGCTCCGTGCGCGGGTGTCACGCGTTTCCTTCCGGGGCGGGGGAGAGGGGTCTCCCGTCCGAACGTCCTTCCGGCGGGGAGGAGTTCCGGAGACCGCGTGCCCCTACTCGGCGAGCGCGCCGTCGAGGTACTCCCGCACCGGCGGGAACAGCGGGAACGGCACGTACTCGGCCAGCTCGGCGCGGGTCGCCCACACCACCCGGTCCAGCTCGTCGGAGTCCACCACGGTGGCGGTGCCGCCGACCACCTCGCAGGCCGTGTACGCCATCCGCCGACCGTTCTGCGGATGCTCCCGCTCGCCGAGCAGCCGGGCGGCGGCGACGCGCAGGCCGGTCTCCTCGGCGGTCTCGCGCACGGCCGCCGCCCCGGCGGACTCGCCCGCCTCGACCTCCCCGGCCGGGAACTGCCAGGACAGTTCGCCCTCGGCGACCCGCCGCCGCACCATCAGCACCCGGCCGTCCTCGACGACGATCGCGACGGCGACGGCGGGGGGTGCGTGCTCGGGGTTCTGCTCGGTCATCGCTCTGCTCCTCGGGTCAGGACGGCGTCGGTGTCGACGCCATCCTGACCCGGGGCCGCGGGCGCGGCCGACAGCAGGCAGCGGGTCGCGTGTCGTGTCGGCTGTGCGCAGTGTCGGCTACCGGTGCGCCGGCCCGTAGAGCGCCGACGGCGCGCCGGTGGCCAGTGCCCAGTAGCGGTCCCCGTACGACCAATGCCACCACTCGGTGGGGTAGTTGACGAGCCCGGCGCCGGTCAGGACGCTGCCGAGCAGTCGCCGGTTGGCGCGGGCCTGAGCACCGATGTTGTCGGCGTGGGTGTAGCAGGCCCCGGCGCTCTCCTCCGGGTTGGCGTTGACCCGGGTGCCGAGGTCGAGTTCACGGCCGTCGGTGTCGACCAGGGTGAGGTCGACGGCGGCCCCGGCACTGTGCGGTGCGATCTCCGGCGGGGAGACGTAGCGGCTGGCCGACGACCTGATCCGCTCGTCCGGCCAGTCGGGGTTCGCGGCCCGCAACTCGGCGGCGTACTCGTCGAAGTAGCGGCTCTGGAGGGCCGGCGGCCGGTAGCCCTCGACGAACAGCAGCCGCAGGCCGTCCGGCAGGGCGGCCTGCGCGTCGAGCAGCCGGTCGAGCACGCCGGCCCGCAGCTGCGCGAAGGCCCCGGTGCCGTCCTGCTTGCGCCCGTCGACGGGCAGCCCGCCGCCGCTCCGTACGTCCGACAGCCGTACGTCCGACAGCCGCTCGCCGCAGTCCTGGACGGGGACCGCGGCGACCTTCGGGTCGGACATGAGGATGATCTCGCTCAACACGCCTCCTGGGTAAGGGGGGCAACGCTACGGGGCCGGGCAGGACGACTTCGCGGGCAGCGGGGTCAGCTCTTCTGGTCGTCGGCCCAGGTGATGTCCATCTCGTCGATGAAGTAGCGGTTGTCGAAGCGGAGGAAGACCTTGGACGTGGTGTCGTTGTCCGCGATCCAGGTCTTGTTCCACTGGATGACGGTGCCGGCGCCGTCGCGCTTGGGGAAGTAGAGGCCCTCGCGGCGTTCGGGCTGGTTGTAGAAGCCGTGCCCGTTGGGCAGCCGGTACGGCGTCCGGACGAGGGAGCCGCTGTAGTCGTCGAACAGCGCGGCGGGGAAGTTGGTGCGGGCGACGAGCTTCGGCGGGACGTAGTGGACGTCGACCTCGCCGGAGTCCACGTAGCGGGCGGGTTCCCCCGGCAGCCGGTGGAAGGCCCTGCGCACGGCGCCCGCCGTGTCGTAGCTGTCGGTGAAGGTCACGAGACTTCCCTCCCGCCCCTCCTGGTACCAGTCGCCCTGGGAGTACTGGTCGAAGTCGAAGGCCCCGATGCGGGTGCCCGGGGTGAGGAACTCGCCGGGGACCTCCCGGAAGCTGGTCTCCTCGAAAAACTGCTCGATGGTCCGCACGCGCTTCTCGAAGCGGCGGGCCGGCACCCGGACCCGTCCCGTCCCCACCGGCAGGTCGGTGGCCTTCGGCGCCGGGGCGGGTGCGGGCTCCGGTGCCGGGAAGGGCGCGGGCGCCCAGGCGGTGCAGTTCAGGTCCTGGGCCCCGGCGCCCTTCTCCAGGATCAGGGGCCCGCCCGGCCGCTCGGCCGCCGGTTCGGCCAGGCCGAGGAGGCAGTTGGAGGAGTCGTGCAGGGCCATCAGCCGGCCGGTGTCGCGCTGGACGAAGGCCCGCCAGGCCTGCCGCCAGTACGAGGAGTCGCTGCCGGTGTCGGAGAACTTGGGCCGCAGGGTGACCTTGGCGCCCCGGCTCGATTCCTCGGCGGTCAGGTAGAGGCCGGTGGCCACGTGGCGGATCCGGTGGTTGAGCACCCGGAACCGCTCGGCCACCCACTGCTCGCCGTCGCCACCGGTCTCGGGTGCGAGCACCACCGGGGTTCCCTCGGGGCTTCCCGGCGCGGCTCCGGCCACCAGGCCGGGAATGCGGTGGAGGCGTAGGACGAACGTCTCGGTGGGCCAGTCGACCAGCATCGTGGACACCTTCTCAGCATGGGGATATGACAGAACGTCAAGACCATGATCGCTTGATCGGACGGGTCGGCGCCAGGGCGTGCGGGGACGAAGGAACGGGCTACTGGTCAGCAGGCCCGCAGGCGCTCCAGGAACTCCGGGACGCCGTCGACCCGGCGGTACGGCTCGAAGGCCGGTGCGAGCTCGCGGACCAGGCCGACGCAGCGGGGCGCGCCGATGCGGGTGGCCAGGTCGAGCGACTCACCGGTGACGGACACGGCCTGCTCGACCTCCTTGGCCTCCAGGTAGCCCCGGGCCTGGTACGTCAGGAAGACGCCGCGCGTCTTGTCCCTGGCGCGGGGCAGCAGCGCCATCCCCTCCGCGATCCGGGCCCGGGCCTCGTCCGGCCGGCCGAGGTCCAGGAGGCACTGGCCGGAGTCCACGGCCAGGTCGGCGGGGCCCATCCACGCGCACCACCCGGGTGCGGGGTCGGCGGCGTCGACGGCGAGGGCGGACTCGGCGTCGGACAGGTCCCGGTAGCAGGCGGCGCGGTCGCCGAGCACCGCGTGGGCCCTGGCGCGGCGGAGGAGGAGCAGCGAGCGGGCGGTTGGGTGCGAGACGCCGGACAGGGCGTGTCCGAGCTGGCCGACGGAGACCCCCGCCTCGCCTAGCCAGGTGGCCTGGTAGGCGAAGTCGGACAGCACCCCGGCGCCGTGGTCGCGGTCGCCCGCGGCGTTCGCGGACTGCAGCGCGGCCTCCCACAGCTTTCCGGCCGCCCAGTGCCGGCCCTGGTCGAAGCGGTACCAGCCGCAGGTGGTGGCGAGCGAGGCGGCCAGCCGGTGGAGGCGTCGACCGGTCGCCTCGCCGTAGCGGCCCTCCTCGATCAGCTCCGTGACGGTGGCCAGGTGGGCGTCCATCAGGCGGACGGTGTGCTGGCGCTGCTCGGTGGGCAGGGCCGTCAGCTTCCGGCTGGTGTCCTCCAGCCAGTCCACGAGTTCGCCGTCCACGTGCTTGCCGTCCAGGGCCGAGGCGAGGCGCCCGGGCTCGGTCGTGGCCCACTGGGCGGCCAGGCCGCCCAGCGAGATCGCGCTGAAGGTCATGAAGCTGCGGCGGTCCATGGCGGCTCTCTGGGCGTCGTGGAGTGCTCGGACGGTGTGGGCGGCGCCCAGGGGCAGCGGCTCGTCCCGCCCGGGCAGCCAGTACGGCCAGCCGTACGCCTCCAACTCCGACAGCGGGACGTCGAAGGCCTCGGCGATGAGGAGCTGGGAGTCGGTGTTCGGCGTCTTGCGCCAGTGCTCCCACCGACTGACGGCCGCCTTGTCGGCGCCGGACCGGAGCCCGTGACGCCGGGCGGCCTTGTTCAGCTCCGCGACGAGGTCGCCCTGCGACCAGTGACGCAGTTCGCGCGCGTAGGCGAGGGGGTGCCGGATCGGGTCGTCCACGGGGTCAATCCCATCATCGACAGTGACCGCGAGCCTACCGCCGGTGCGGGCGGGACAACCCCGGGACCACGGGCAATGGCTTTCCGGTGAGGGCGAGTTGGGCTGTACTCGACTCGCACCGACCGAGTTCCGTTGCGAAGGGGATGACCGCGTGAAGTGGAACGCGCTCACCGACGCGCTCCGGGAGTCCGGGGCGCTGTCGGTCGACTGGGAGCCGGTGTTCAGGGCTGTGCCCCGACGGCTGTTCGTCCCGGACCGGGTCCACCACGGGGGTGAGTGGCTCGACCGGGCGGAACGGCCGGGCGAGTGGGGGGAGTTGGTCGCCTCGGACGTCCCGCTCGTGACCCGGCTGGATGAGGACGGCCGCATGCCGGCCTCGTCCAGTTCGATGCCCACCGTCGTGGCCCGGATGCTCTGGCACCTCCGGGTCGCCGACGGCATGCGGGTGCTGGACATCGGCACCGGTGCGGGGTGGACGGCCGGGTTGCTGGCGCGCCGGCTCGGGGCGGAGAACGTCACGACCGTGGAGCTGGACCCTGAACTGTCCGGTGCCGCGCGGCGGCGCCTGGCGGCGAACGGCCTGCCGGTCAGGGCCGTTGTCGGCGACGGCATGCTCGGGCATCCGGCGGGCGCGCCGTACGACCGGGTCCATGTCACGGCGGCCGTGCAGCGCGTCCCCGGGGCGCTGATCGAGCAGACGGTGCCCGGCGGCGTGATCGTCGTCCCGTACGGCACGGCGTTCTGCAACGGGGGGTTGCTGAGGCTCACCGTCGCCGACGACGGCCGGTCCGCGAGCGGGCCGTTCGTCGAGGATGTGGCGTTCATGTGGGTGCGGGACCAGCGCCCCGGGAGCGGCGAGTTCGAGATCGAGGACGTCCGGCACGGCCCGTCCGCCCTCGACCCCGCCGCCGTGGCCGAGCGCACCGACGCCGCGTTCGCGATCGGGCTGCGGCTGCCGGGCCTGTTCCGGCGGGAGGTGTGGGCGGGCTACGACCGTTTCGGTACGGGGCGGTTCGAGGTGTGGGACGGGGTCTCGTACGCCCACTGCCGCCTCGCCGACCGGGACGGGAAGCACGCCGTCTCGCAGTCCGGCCCCCGCGACCTGTGGGACGAGGTGACCGCCGCCCATGCCTGGTGGCAGCGCCAGGGCGAGCCCGGCCTCGACCGGTTCGGCCTGACCGTCACCGTCGCGGGCGAGCACCGGGTGTGGCTGGACGAGCCGGATCGCGTGGTCGGGTGAGGGGTGACGGCCCCACTGGACTTCTGGCCGCGTCGCCGACCCGGCGGCGCGGCCAGGATCATTGTCTGTGGGACGGACCGTGCGGCAAAGGAGAGACCGTGTTGGGACTGCTGGGCTTCTACGACGAGTTGGACGAACGCTCCGGCTCACCGAACGGGTCGATACTCGACGCCGTCCGGCCGGTGGGGGAGCCGGATGAGGCGGACCTGGTGGCCTACCTGGACGCGGGCCATGTCCTCATCGACGTCATGGAGGGCGGCCGCGACGTCATCACCGGCAGCGTGCACCGGCATTCCTCGGGATGCTCCTCCCCGATGACCGACGGTGTGTGGTTGTGGCGTCTGGACTTCCCGCACTACCTGGAGACGTACCACGTGGCGCTCCCCGGGGCCTTCGTGGAGCACGTCCGCAGCCTGGACTACCGGATGCCCGCCGTCTCCGTCGCTCGGTTCGCTCCGCATTACGACGAGACGATGCCCCTGATCGGTTGGGCTCCGGCCGTTCCCTGGCGGTCGGCCGCGACCGTGCTCGTACCCGAGCCGCGAGTGGTGATGAGCAAGGTCCGGTTCGACGCGGAAATGTCGGCCGGGGGCCGGGAGCAGCCGTACGGCAAGCGGCGCAAGGCGAGGAAGGCGTAGGCGTCACCAGGGGAAGAGCCCCTGTGTGCCCGGGGCTTGTGTGCTTGGCGGGCGCGCTGGGGGGCGTGCGCTCGCGCCGCACGAAAGGGTGATGTGGGTGGGGGTTTGACGGGGTGTTACGGCGTTGCGGTGAAGATTGTGGTGTCGGGTGCTCGGAGAAGCGCCCGGTGCGTGGGCACAAGTAACCCCGGCGGTGCTCCAACACCCCGGGGTTTGGCACCAGGAGAGAAGACCTCCACGATGCAGATTCATCGTATCCCTCAGCACGCTCCCGGGTACACGATCCTGGACAACGGGCATGTCGTCCGTAAGCACTCGCTTTCGTGGGCCGCGCGGGGGCTCCTCAGCTACCTGCTCAGCCTGCCGGACGGGGCGCGCGAAGACGTCCGCACGCTGGCCGCCAAGAGCGTGGAGGGTCGGACGAGCGTGGCGCGGGCGCTCAGGGAGTTGGAGGCGGCCGGGCACTACGTCCGGCGCACCCAGCGGGACCCGCTGACCGGGCAGGTGCGGACGGTCGTCTCGGTGCACGAGGTGCCGGTGACGACGGGCAAGGCGGTGCACATGGTGCCGCCGCTTCCCGTGCCCCCGGCCGCCGGTTGTCCAGCTCCAGGTAAGCCAGGCGTCGGGAAGGCGGGAAGCCCTTCCAAGGAACGGGAAACCAAGGACGTGGAAGAACCTTCCGTCCGTCCCCCGGAGAAGTTGACGGCGGGCATGGCGCTGCTGCTCGAACTCGGGTGCCGGGAGCCGAAGATGGCCCTGGCGGGGAAGCCGCTCGGTGATCAGGCCGCGAGGGTGGAGCGGCTGCTGGCACAGGGCTGGTCCCGGAGCGCCTTGCTGGGCATCCTGGCGGCGCCGCTGCCGGAGAAGGTCACCCACAGCGTGGGGGCGGTCCTGGCGGGGCGGTTGGCGACGGTGCCCGCTGTCCCCGAAGCGGCGGGAGGTACAGGGCCCCGCCGGCACGAGTGCCCCGGCCGGGGCGGGATGTGCGGGCGGCCCGTGGCCGGGCCCGGGCAGGTGTGCGGGGCGTGCCGGGCTTAGCGCTCCGGCGGGCGGAAGGTGACCGGGGCGTCGAAGGCGGCGCGGCGGGTGGTGCGGCGCAGGGCGCGCAGGACGGGGGTGCCGAGGGTGAGGCAGAGCACCACGGTGAGTGCGGCACGCGGCAGGTCCCAGCCCAGTGACGTGGTCAGGCAGTAGGCGGCGAAGCGGACCAGGTTGGCGGGCAGCGGGTCGCCGGGGACGAAGGAGATGGAGCCGGCCAGGCCGCCGATGTACGGCCAGCCCTGGAGGTTCATGATCGTGCCGTACAGCAGGGACGCGATGGCGCCATAGGACGCCAGCACCACGAGTTCGCGGCGGCCGCGCAGCGCGGAGGCCCCCGGGAGTAGGCCCGCACCCAGGCAGACCCAGCCCATCGCCAGCATCTGGAACGGCAGCCACGGCCCGACCCCGCCGGTGAGCAGCGCGGAGGCGAACATCGACAGCGAGCCGAGGACGAAGCCGAAGCCCGGGCCGAGCACCCGCCCGGACAGCACCATCAGGAAGAACATCGGCTCCAGCCCCGCCGTGCCCGCGCCGAGGGGGCGCAGCGCCGCGCCGGCGGCGGCCAGGACGCCCAGCAGGGCCACGGACTTGGCGTCCAGGCCGGGGGCGCCGCCGCCCGCCGAGCGGCCCTCGGAGATCTGGGCGATGACGACGGCGAGGAGGAGGGGGAGCAGCAGGGCGAACAGCCACGGTGCGTCGGTGGAGTGGCCGACCAGCGCCGACTTGGTGGAGGCGAGCAGCGGCCAGCCGAAGGCGGCGACGCCGACGAAGGAGACCGACAGCAGCGCCGCGACGGACCGGCGTCCCAGCGGGACGGGACGAGTGCTCATGCGTCCAGCGCCTCCGCGACCTGCCGCACGGTGAGCCACGGCCCGGGTGCCAGCACCTTGGCGACCTGCGGGGCGAAGGCGGGGGAGGAGACCACGACCTCCGCCGTCGGGCCGTCCGCGACGATCTCGCCCTCGGCGAGGATCACCGTGCGGTGGGCGAGTTCGGCGGCCAGCTCGACGTCGTGGGTGGCGAGGAGCACGGCGTGGCCCTCGGCCGCCAGGCCGCGCAGGATCTCCACCAGCCGGGCCTTGGCGGCGTAGTCGAGGCCGCGGGTCGGCTCGTCGAGGAGCAGCAGCGGGGGCCGGGCGGTGAGTACGACGGCGAGGGCGAGGGTGAGCCGCTGGCCCTCGGAGAGGTCGCGCGGGTGGGTGTCGTCGTCGATGCCGGGCAGCAGGCGCTCGACCAGGGCGCGGCAGGTGCCGGCGGCGGCTCCGGCGTCGCTGTCGGCCGCGGCGCACTCGGCGGCGACCGATTCGCCGTACAGCAGGTCGCGCGGGTCCTGCGGGACGAGGCCGACCTCGCGGATCAGTTCGGCGGGGCGGGTGCGGTGCGGGGTGCGGCCGCCGACCCTGACGCTGCCGGAGGAGGGGGCGTGCAGGCCGACCAGGCTGCCCAGCAGGGTGGACTTGCCGGCGCCGTTGCGGCCCATCAGGGCGGTGATCTCGCCGGGGTGGAGGGAGAGGTCCACGCCGCGCAGGGCCGGGACGGGGCCGCGCCGGACGGCGAGGCGGTCGGTGACGGCGAGGGGGGCGGCGTCGGCACGGCGGTCGGCGGGAGCGGGCGTCCGGCCGTCCAGCCGGGCGCGCAGCGGCGCGGCCTTGCGGCGCGCGTCGCGGACCGAGAGCGGCAGCGGCCGCCAGCCCGCGAGCCGGCCGAGGCCGACCACCGGCGGGTGCACCGGGGAGTGCGCCATCACCTCGGCGGGCTCGCCGAGGACGGGCGGGGCGTCGGGGGTGAGCAGCAGCACCTGGTCGGCGTACTGGACGACCCGCTCCAGCCGGTGCTCGGCCATCAGCACGGTGGTGCCGAGGTCGTGTACCAGCCGCTGGAGGACGGACAGCACCTCCTCGGCCGCGCCCGGGTCGAGCGCCGAGGTGGGCTCGTCCAGGACCAGCACGCGCGGGTGCACGGTGAGCACCGAGCCGATCGCGACGCGCTGCTGCTGGCCGCCGGAGAGGGAGTTCAGCGCGCGGTCGCGCAGGTCGGCGAGGCCGAGCAGGTCGAGGGTCTCCTCGACCCGGCGGCGCATCACGTCGCCCGGCAGGCCCAGGGACTCCATGCCGTAGGCGAGTTCGTCCTCCACGGTGTCGGTGACGAAGTGCGCCAGCGGGTCCTGCCCCACCGTGCCGACGAGGTCGGCGAGTTCGCGCGGACGGTGCTCGCGGGTGTCCCGGCCGCCGACGGTGACCCGGCCGTGCAGCACCCCGCCGGTGAAGTGCGGCACCAGGCCGCTGACCGTTCCCAGCAGGGTGGACTTGCCGGAGCCGGACGGGCCCACCAGCAGGCAGAGTTCGCCCTCGGGGACGGTCAGGTCGACGCCGTCGAGGGCGGGTGCGGCCGAGTCCGCGTACCGGACGGAGACCTGCTCGAAGGTGATCACGATGCCCTCCGGGGCGGGGTCGGGGCGGCGAACGCCGGTACCAGGCCGAGCAGCACGGTCAGCACGGCGGCCAGTGGCAGCGCGGGGACGGTCGGCGGGACGACGGTGGGGGCGAAGGCGGCCGGGTCCCGCGCGGCCAGGTAGGTGGTGAGGGCCGCCACGGCCGCCCCGGAACCGGCCGTCAGCCACTCGGGGACGGCCCAAGGGTCGGGCCGGTAGCGGCTCCTGACGGACCGTCGGCCGCCGAGCAGCAGGCCGGCGAAGGCGGCGGCCAGGCCGAGCAGCAGGACGGGCAGCGCCCAGCCCGCGCCGCCGGCCGTCAGCAGCCCGTACGCGGCCAGGCAGATCCCGAGCAGTCCGGCCAGGGTGAGCGCGGCCGTCGCCCGGGCGAGCCGGCGCGGGACGTCGGCGGTGCGGCCGAACCCCCGGGTGTCCATGGCGGCGGCCAGTGCGATGGACCGCTCCAACGCGCCCTCCAGCACCGGGAGTCCGACGCTCAGCACGGCCGCGACGCCCTTGTCGGAGCGGCCCCGCAGGCGCCGCGCGGCACGCAGCCGGCGGACGTCCGCGATCAGGTTCGGCGCGAAGGTCATCGCCACGACGACGGCGACGCCCGCCTCGTAGAGCGCGCCGGGCAGGGCGCGCAGCAGCCGGGCCGGGCTGGCCAGCGAGTTGGCGGCGCCGACGCAGACCAGCAGGGTGGCCAGCCGCAGCCCGTCGTACAGCGCCGCGAGCAGCCCCTCGACGGTGACCCGGCCGCCGATCCGCACGCCCTGCGCCCAGACGGGCAGCGGGAGTTCGGGCAGCGTGAACAGCACATGGGTGCCCGGGATCGGTGAACCGAGGAACACCGCGAAGACCAGCCGGATGCCCAGCACCAGCAGGCCCAGCCGCAGGAACGCCCCGTACGAGCGCGACCACGGCGCATCGCCGCGCCGGGCCGCGACCACGTACCCGGCGACGGCGACGAGCAGCAGCAGGATCGCCGGGTTGGTGGTGCGGGTGGCCGCCGCGCCCAGCCCCAGCGCCCACAACCACCAGGCCCCGGGGTGCAGTTGACGGGGGCCGGTGGGCGGCCGGGTGGTACGGACGGCGGTGCTGCTCACGGTGATTCCTGGGTGGGGGACGTTAGGGGTGACGGCGGCGGCGCGCCTGCCAGACGGCGCCACCGGCGAGGACGGCCACCAGCGCGCCACCGGCGATCAGGCCGACGTCCGGGCCGCTGCCGGTGCTCTGGTCGGCGGATCCGGCGGCCGGCTGGGCGGCACCGGCCGCGCCGACCTGGTCGCCGCAGCCCGCCTTCGGGTACCCGGCGATGGCGCACAGCAGCCCGTTGGTGTCGTAGCGCAGCGGCGGGGCGACGGTGGCCAGCACCTCGGCCGAGGTGGCGCGGGGCGCGACCGTGGCGCAGGCCGTGCGCTGCTCGGGCACCGAGGCGGCGGACGAACCGGAGGTGGACGAGCCGGAGACGGACGAACCGGAAGCGGACGAGCCGGAGGCGGACGAACCGGCGGCGGAGCCGGCGTCCTCGGCGGTGCCGAAGTCCAGCACGACGGCCACCCGCTTGCGGCCCTCCTGGGCGGGAGTGTCCGCGCAGATGTCGGCGAAGCTCCCGGCCGTCCGGGGCTTCGCGGCGTCCTGCCCGCCGTCCGGGCTCAGCGCGAACCGCCACCCGTCCACGGCCCCGTCCGGCGGCACCGCGACGGAGGGCCCCTGCTGCTGGTACGTCCAGCTGCCGCCCTCGGCGCCGCGCCAGAACGACCAGTACCGGTACCCGGCGGCCTGCGCCGGAGCGGCGGAGGCGAGCAGCAGCACCGCCCCGAGGAGGGGGAGGAGCAGCGCGGCGGGCGCGGTGCGGCGGCGGGCGCGGGCGCGGGCGCCGTCACCCGGCAGGCCGGGGCCCGGCCCGCCGGGAGCGGCGTGGGAGGCGGGACGCATCAGAGGTGGGTGTTGCGCTTGCGCTGGAGGCTGAGGAGGAGGCCGCCGCCGACGCCGATGAGCAGGCCGACGCCGATCAGCCAGTACTGGCCGATGCCGCCGTCCTTCTTCTTCGCCGGGGCGGTCGCCGTCGCCGTGGCGGAGGCGTCGGTGGCCTTGGGCGCCGGGCCGAGGGCGGTGAGCTGGCCGGTCAGGGCGGCGGTGTCGCGGTGGGCGGCCTGGGCGACCAGCAGGAGGGTGGCGGTGGCGCCGGCGTCGGTGCCGCCCTTGGTCCAGGTGGCGCCCTCCTTGCCGAGCCAGTCGACGGCGCCGGCGGCCTGCTGGGGGTGGCCGCTCTGGCTGAGGGCGAGGGCGGCCCAGGCGGTGGCGGTGTAGTCGGGGGTGGGGGCGGCGCCCGGGGTGGTGAGGGTGAGGTGGTCGCCGCCGGCCGCGAGCTGGGCGGTGAGGTAGGCGCCGACGGCCTCGCCGGACTCCGCGTGCGAAACCGGGGCCGAGGAGGCCGAGGAGCCCTGTGCGGCCGGGGCGGTCGGGGCGTCGGCGCAGGCCAGGGCCTTGGGCGCGGCGTCGGCGTGCACCGTGCCGGCGACCGGCAGGTGGCCGCCGCTCGCGGCGAGCGCGGCCTGGGCGCTGGCGAGGGCGTTCGGGGTGAGGGCGCCGCCGGCCGGGTCGGTCTGGTAGGCGAAGGCGCCGCGCTGGTCGGCGGGGGCGGTGCAGCCGAGCTGGAAGAGGGCGAGCCCGTCGAAGGCGGACCTGCCGGCCTTGGCGACGCCCGCCGGGTCGGTCTTGGCGGCGAACAGCGCGTTGACGGCGAGGCCGGTGGAGTCGGCGTCGCCGGGGCTGCCCGGGTTGTACGCCCAGCTGCCGTCGGCGTTCTGGTTGGCCTTGAGCCAGCCGACGCCCTTGTCGACGGCCTCCTGGTGCCCGCCGAGGGCGACCAGGGCCTGGACGGCGACGGCGGTGGCGTTGCTGTCCTCGGTCTTGGGGTCGCAGGCCGCGCCGGCGGCCCGGTAGGAGGGCCAGCCGCCGTCCTCGCACTGCTGCCCGGTGAGCCAGCCGACGGCCGAGTCGGCCGGGGTGACCTTGGCCGCCGTCAGCGCGGTGAGCGCCAGCGACTGCCGCCAGACGCCGTCGTACGTCGGGTCGCTCTTGCCGTACAGCCCGTCGGGGACGGCGGCGGGGGTCGGCGCGGGGCTGTCGGCGAGGGCCGGTCCTGCGGCGAGGCCGGTGAGCAGCGCGGCGGACAGGGCGGCGGCGCCCAGGCGGGCGGCGGTCAGCATGGTGCGGGTGTGCCTTTCGGTGAGCGGTGGTGGCCCGGGCGGGGCCGTTCCGTAGTCCTCGACGGTGCCGGGCGCGTGCGTCCGGACTGGCCGCTCGCCCCTCCCCGGGTGCTCCGACTCGTCCGGGCGGCCGATGGCGGCGCCGGTCTCACGGCTGCGGGGTCAGCGCCGGATTCGCACCGGCTTTCCCCGGGGGAGGAGCGGGATGGAGTTGTGCCGACTGTCGACTCTAGCCGCCGGAGCGCCACGGGCGCCCCGCAGCGGGCAGGAACAGGTTCCAGTCGGCGGAGGAAGAGGGAGCGCTCACGGCAGGGCGAGCAGCCGGGCCGCGGTGTGCAGGTCGGCCCGGACCTCGGCGATCGAGGCGCGCCCGGAGAGCCAGGCGACCAGCGCCGAGTGCCAGGTGTGCTCGATCACCCGCACCGCCGCGCGCTGGCTCTCGGTGGGCGGTCCGGACTGGCCGATCGCGTCCAGGATGAGCTGCCCGGTGGCCGTGCTGACCTGGTCCACCTCGGCCCCCACCGAGCGGTCCGCGAAGGACAGCGCCCGGACCATCGCCTCGGCCAGCAGCGGCTCGCGCTGCAGCGCGTGGAAGGCCCGGGTGAGGGCGTCGGCGACCCGCGGCGCCGGTTCGCGGTCGGTCGGCGGGTGCCGCCGGATGTGCTCCTGGAGGCCCTGGAGCTGCTCCAGCATCACCGCCACCAGCAGGTGGACCTTGGACGGGAAGTACCGGTAGAGCGTGCCGAGGGCGACCTGGGCGCCCTCCGCGACCTCCCGCATCTGCACCGCCTCGTACCCGCCCCGCACCGCCAGCGCGGTGGCGGCCCGCAGGATGCGCCGGCGCCGTTCGGCCTGGCGCGCGGTCAGCGGCGGCTCGCCCGGGGGCGAGAGCTGCGGAGAGGTGGAAGGAGGGGGTGGCGGCAAGGGTGCTCCCGGGCGGGCGAGAGTGGCGGCGTGCTCCACATGGTCGGCAGGATCCGGCGTGGCGGGAATCACCAGCCCTGGCTCCTGAGGGAAAGCTACGGGCCGGTATCTTCGAGGTCTCTCATTGTTCACGTGGTCGACGACGAGTTCCCCAGCCACTGAAACCTGATCTACTTTAGCGACCGGAAGCACGACCGGCAGCACCGTAAGCAGCTAGAGAAGAGGGCCCAGGATGACCGCGCAGCCGCTGCGGATTGCCCTGCTGTCGTACCGAGGGGACCCCTTCTGCGGCGGTCAGGGCGTGTACGTACGGCACCTCTCCCGGGAGCTGGCCAGGCTCGGCCACCACGTGGACGTGATCGGCGCCCAGCCCTTCCCGGTGCTCGACGAGGTCGACGGCCCCGGCTCGGTGCGCCTGGTCGAGCTGCCCAGCCTGGACCTCTACCGCGCCGACGACCCCTTCCGCACCCCGGCCCGCGACGAGTTCCGCGGCCCGGTGGACGTGCTGGAGTTCGCCACCATGCGCACCGGCGGCTTCCCCGAGCCGCTCACCTTCTCGCTGCGCGCCCGCCGCTACCTCGCCGCCCACAAGGGCCGCTACGACGTGGTGCACGACAACCAGACCCTCGGCTACGGCCTGCTCGGCCTGGCCCGGCACGGCTTCCCGCTGGTCACCACGATCCACCACCCGATCACCGTGGACCGGCAGCTGGAACTGGACGCCGCCACCACCCGCGGCAAGCGGCTCTCGCTGCGCCGCTGGTACGCCTTCACCCGGATGCAGCGCCGGGTCGCCGCCCGGCTGGACCACGTGATCACCGTCTCCGGCACCTCGCAGCGCGAGATCGCCGAGCACCTGGGCGTCGCGCCCGGCGCGATCTCGGTGGTGCCGATCGGCGCCGACACCCGGCTCTGGTCGCCCTCGGCGGAGATCGAGCGCGTCCCCGGCCGGATCGTCACCACCTCCAGCGCGGACGTCCCGCTGAAGGGCCTGGTCTTCCTGGTCGAGGCGCTCGCCAAGGTCCGCACCGAGCGGGACGCCCACCTGGTGGTGGTCGGCAAGCCGCAGAAGGAGGACGGGCCGGTGGCCGAGGCGGTGCGCCGCTTCGGGCTGGCCGGGCACATCGAGTTCCGCAGCGGGCTGACCGACCAGGAGCTGGTCGACCTCTACCGCTCGGCCGAGGTGGCCTGCGTCCCCTCGCTCTACGAGGGCTTCTCGCTGCCCGCCGCCGAGGCGATGGCCACCGGCACCCCGCTGGTCGCGACCACCGGCGGGGCGATCCCCGAGGTGGCCGGGCCGGACGGGGAGTCCTGCCTGGCGGTGCCGCCGGGGGAGGCGGACGCGCTGGCCGCCGCGCTCGGCCGGCTGCTGGACGACCCGGAGCTGCGGGCCGGGCTCGGCGCGGCCGGGCGGGAGCGGGTGCTGGCCCGGTTCACCTGGGAGCGGGCCGCCGAGCTGACCGCCGAGGCCTACCGCGCGGCGCTCGCCACCGGCGTCGGCGCCCGGGCCCGCTCGGGGCCGGGCTGGCGGTACGTGGCCTAGCCGCCCGCCCGCGGCAGGTCGGTGACGGCCGGTCGGCGGAGGCGGAGCGGTGGCGGCAGGGCGAGCCTGCCCGACGAAGCGTGACGTGCCGGGAGTGGCGTGACGAAGCGTCAAGAACGCTTGGTAGCAATAGGAATGGGAGTCCTGCAGTGCTGACCGTCGATTTCTCGCGCTTCCCGCTCGCCCCCGGCGACCGGGTGCTCGACCTGGGCTGCGGCGGGGGCCGGCACGCGTTCGAGTGCTACCGCCGTGGCGCCAACGTGATCGCCCTCGACCAGAACACCGAGGAGATCGCCGAGGTCAGGAAGTGGTTCGCGGCGATGGAGCAGGCCGGTGAGGCCCCCGAGGGCGCGTCGGCGGTCGCGATGGAGGGCAACGCGCTGGCGCTGCCGTTCGAGGACGAGTACTTCGACAAGATCATCATCTCCGAGGTGATGGAGCACATCCCGGACGACAAGGGCGTGCTCAACGAGATGTTCCGGGTCCTCAAGCCGGGCGGCCTGCTCGCCGTCACCGTGCCCCGCTGGCTCCCGGAGAAGATCTGCTGGGCGCTGTCCGACGAGTACCACGCCAACGAGGGCGGCCACATCCGGATCTACCGGGGCGACGAGCTGCTCGAGAAGCTCAAGGACGCCGGCCTGGAGCCGTACGGCACCCACCACGCGCACGCGCTGCACTCGCCGTACTGGTGGATCAAGTGCGCGGTCGGCGTCGACAACGACAAGGCGCTGCCGGTCAAGGCCTACCACCAGCTGCTGGTCTGGGACATCGTCGGCACCCCGGTGATCAGCAGCCTCACCAGGGCCGCCGAGCGGGCCCTCAACCCGGTGATCGGCAAGAGCTTCGTCGCGTACGCCTCCAAGCCCAACCGCGCGCCGGGCGGGACGGCGTGACGGCCGCCGTCCCCGAGGTGCTGCTGCTCGACGGGGTGCTCGACGCCGAGCAGGCCGCCGACACCGTGCGCAGCATCCTGGCCGAGCAGCGCCCCGACGGCGCCATACCCTGGTTCGCCGGCCACCACCTCGACCCCTGGGACCACACCGAGGCGGCGATGGCCCTCGACACGGCCGGCGAGCACGCCGCCGCCGAGGCCGCCTACCGCTGGCTCGCCGCCGCCCAGAACCCGGACGGCTCCTGGTACGCCGCGTACACCGACGGCGCGGTCACCGACCGGGCCAAGGAGAGCAACTTCTGCGCGTACATCGCGGTCGGGGTCTGGCACCACCACCTCAGCACCGGCGACGACGCCTTCCTGGAGTGGATCTGGCCGGTCGTCCGGCGCGCCCTGGACTTCATCGTCGGGCTGCGGCTGCCCGGCGGCCCGATCGCCTGGCGGGTCGACGGGGACGGCACCGCCACCGACGAGGCGCTGCTCACCGGCTCGTCCAGCATCCTGCACGCGCTGCGCTGCGGCCTGGCCGTCGCCGAGTACCTGGAGGAGCCGCAGCCCGACTGGGAGCTCGCGGCCGGCCGGCTGGGGCACGCCGTCTCCCACCACCCCGAGCGGTTCCTGGACAAGGGCCGCTACTCGATGGACTGGTACTACCCGGTGCTCGGCACCGGCCTGCGCGGCGAGGCGGCGGTGGCCCGGATCGAGCGGGACTGGGAGCGCTTCGTCGTCCCCGGCCTCGGCGTGCGCTGCGTCAGCGACCGCCCGTGGGTGACCGGCGGCGAGAGCGCCGAGCTGGCGCTCGCACTCTGGGCCATCGGCCAGTCCGACCGCGCGGTGGACATCCTGCGCTGGATCCAGAAGCACCTGCGGCACGAGGACGGCTCGTACTGGACCGGGTACGTCTTCGAGGACGACGCGATCTGGCCGGAGGAGCGCACCACCTGGACGGCCGGGGCGCTGCTGCTCGCGGTCGCCGCGCTCGGCGGGGACCCGGCGACGGTCGCGGTCTTCGGCGGGGAGCAGCTGCCGGCCGGGCTGGTGGTCGCGGACTGCTGCTGAGCCCGGCGCACTGCGCGCGGAACGGGGCGCGGGGGACGGGCGCACAGGGCGCGTACACGGCGCGGAGACGGCGCGTACACGCGGAAGGGGCGGGACCGGAGAACCGGTCCCGCCCCTTCGCGGTGTGCGTCCGCGGGCGTCAGCCGTGCTGTATCAGCCGCGCTGGATGCCCGTGGTGTCGGCCAGCACGCCCTGGCTGCCGTCCGGCAGCTGCGCGACCAGCGCGGCGCCGCGCTGCTCGACGGCCAGGTACCAGGTGCCCGGCACGACCTCGCCGACCGGGGCGCCGGCCGGGTTGTCCTTCGGGGCCAGCTGGCGCGGGGCCGGGACGGCGAACCAGAACGGCTGGAAGTCCGCCGCCGGGGCGGGCGCCTGCTGCGCGGCCGGGACCGGCTGCGGGGCGGGGGCGCCGGCGTCGTGCGGCTGGGCGGCCTGGACCGGCTGGCCGGGCTGCGGCTGGCCGGCACCCGGGTAGCCGTAGCCGCCCTGGCCGCCGAACGCCGGGTCGTGGCCCTGGGCCGGGTAGCCGTACTGGCCGGGCTGGACGGGGGCACCCGGCTGACCGGGCTGGCCCGGGTAGCCGTACTGGCCGGGGACGGCCGCCGGGCGGTCGGCGGCCAGCGGGGCCTTCAGTGCGGGCACCAGGGGGCCCGCGGCGGCCGCGCCGGCCAGCGCGAGCAGCGCGATGAAGCCGAGCCAGGCGCCGAAGCCGTGGCTGACGACGGAGCTGGAGGTGCCGCCGCCGAGCGCCCAGACCGAGGTCCACAGCGCCGCGACGGAGAGGGCGATGCCCCACTGGTCCAGCCGCAGGCCGAGCACCTGGCGGTTGGCTGCGGCCGCGCCCTGGAAGCGCTGCACCAGGATCAGCACCGCGGCGGCGATGCCGAGGAGGTAGATCGACGGCAGGATGGGGAACAGGTCCGTGCTCCACGCGTTCTGCGACGGCGGGCAGTACCGGCTGTTGCCGCAGTCCACGGTCCAGTAAGGCAGGAAGGAGGCGATGAAGAGCAGGACGGCCGCGCCTGCGACGGCGGCGTCTCCCCTGGTGAGAGCGCGCAGATTCACTAACGTTCCCCTCGTTGACGTGTCGTGGACGGTGGTTCGCGCGGTCGGGCCGACCGGCCGAAACTCCCGAACGGACCAGAAGCCTAGGCCCAACCGTCCTGCCGGTGCACGGCGGGACCGGGAATGGGGTGAAGTCGTTGCAAACCGTGCGGTCCGGGCGGAGCGTCGTCCTCCGCCGGTCGCGGCCCAACTCCCTTACCGCTCTTCGGTCTTCTCTTGGGTCGTCAGGAAAGCGGTCAGCGCGTCGGCGATCCCCCGGGCCGCCTGCTGGCGCCACTGAGGGTCCGTCATCCGCTTCGCGTCCGTCGAGTTGCGCATGTTACCGCACTCGATGAACACCTTGGGGACCGTCGAGAGGTTGAGGCCGCCCAGGTCGGAGCGGGTGTCCAGGCCGTCCTTGGCGATGTAGTCCGCGTACGGCTCGCCGGTCGCGGCGTGGAACCGGTCGCGCAGCAGGAGGCCGAGCCAGCGCGAGGGGGCGACGATCGCCGCGTTGTCCGCCTTCCCCGCCACCACCCGGGCGGGCATGATCACGTGGAACCCGCTGCCGCTCGCCGGGCCGCCGTCCCCGTGCACCGAGACCGCGACGTCGGCGTGGGCGTCGGCGCCCGCGCGGGCCCGCTCGTCGACGCACGGGCCCCAGGGCCGGTCGCCGTCCTGCACCAGGACCACCGTGGCGCCCCGGGCGGCCAGCAGGGCGCGGGCCCGGCGGGAGATGTCCAGGGTGTACTCGGCCTCGGTGTAGCCGGCGTTGGTCTCGGTGCCGGTGGTGTCGCACTCCTTGCGGGCGTTGCCGATGTCCACCTGGCGGTTGATCTCGGCGGTGTGGGCGGAGTTCCCGGGGTTGTGGCCGGGGTCGAGCAGGACGGTGCGGCCGGTCAGGACCGCGGCGTCGGCGGGCGCGGGCGGGGCCTCGGCCGTCGGGGTGGTGGACGGCGGCGGTGCGACCGGCGGGGTGAGGGGCGCGGCGGTGCCGTCGGCCGGGGCGCCGGGGTCGGCGGCGCCCGGCTGGTCCGTGGCCGTCGGGGCGGGCGGCGCCGAAGCCGGGTCGGCAGCCGGGGACGAGGCGGCGGGGGCCGACGCGGCCGGGGCCGCCGTGGCGCCCGCCGGGCCGGAGTGGTCGAGGGCCCGCCAGCCGAACCAGCCCGCCGTGCAGAGCGGAACGGCCACGGCCGCGGCGGTGGTGGCGCGCAGCAGGGCGGAGCGGCGGGGCGGTCGGGGGGCGGTGCCGGTCACTGGTCGGTCAGATCCTGTCCTGGGTGCGCGGAGTCAGGCCGTAGCTCTTCGCGATCGCGTTCCACTTCGTCATGAAGTCCGTCTTCGCCTGCGTGGCCTGCGGGTTGAGCTCGTCCGCGTGCTTCTTGTCGGCGGTGGCCGGGGCCCGGCCGGTGCAGCCCTGGGCGGCGACGGCGCGCGCCCAGCTCGCGTACGCCTTGTCTATGTCGGCGGACAACTGCCAGGCGGACTTCAGGGAGTTCACCGCGTCCGCGCCGCCCGGCACGTCCGTGACGCTCAGTTGGGAGAGCTTGGCCAGCAGGGCGGTCCGCTGGCTCGCGCCGTTGTCGAAGTCCTGCGCGGCGCTCTCGATGTCGGCCTTCGGCGGGCAGCTGGTCACCTTGGCGACGGCGCTGCCGATCGGGGCCTTGGCGCTCTCGCCCTCGCTGAGCAGGCCGTCCAGTGCCTGGGCCTGCGCCTTGGCGCCCGGACCGGGAGCGGTCGAGCTCGGCGACGGCGTACCGGCGGGCGAGCCGGACGCGCTCGCGGCGGCGCTCGGCGCACCGTCCGCACCCGTGGGCGCGGTCGCGGGCGGCGGGTTCTCCGCGCCGGTCGCCGGGGCCGAGGCCGGGGCGGGCGCGGCCTGGCCGTCCTTGTCGCCGCCGCCCCGCAGGGCGAACAGCAGGCCGCCGCCGACCGCCAGCACCAGGAGCAGCGCGAAGCCGATCAGCAGCGGGGCCCTGCGGTTGGTCGGCCGGTCCTCGTCGTCCCCGTGGGCGGTCCCGGTCGGGTAGTCGGGCTGGGCGCCGTAGGGGAGCGGGCTGCCGTACGGGGGCTGCGCGCCGTACGGGGACTGCGGCGGGGCGGCGGGCGGCTGTAGGAGGTAGTCGTAGCCGGGGGTCTGCCGCGTCTCCTGCTGCGGGGCGTGGGACGGCGGACCCGGGTGGGAGGGGAACGGCGCGGACGCCGGCGGGGCGGCCGGGGGCGGCGGGGCGGCGGGGAACAGCCGGGCGGTCGGCGGGTCGTAGCCGGGCGAGGCGGCCAGGTACGGGCGGGCGCCCAGCGGCGGGCCCTGGTCGCCGACGGCGCCGGGCGAGGGCGGCGGGGCCATCGGGCCGGGCTGGGCGGCGGACTGCGGGGCTGTGGGCTGCGGGGCCGCGGGAGGCTGGGGGGTGGCGGGCGCCTCGGGGACGGGCTGCGCGTCGGCCGGGCGCTGCGGGCCGCGCACCCAGCCGCCGGCGCCGCCGCGCGCGGTCGGGTCCCAGACCGCCGGAGCGCTGTTCTGCTGGTCCGTCATGTCGCTGCTGGCCCCCACCGTCCGCCGATGCTCTGCCTGGTGCTGCGCGGCCACCGTACCGTTCGAACCCCTGCCCGGCAGCCCCGGCACGACGTTAGAGCATCGGCGCGGGACCCCGGGAGCGAACAGATGTCCTACCGCGCGGCGCGGCGCAGGACGCGCAGGGAGCCGGTCACCGAGACCTCCTCGAAGCCCTCGGCCAGCGCCCGCAGGTACACCCGGTACGGGGCCTGGCCGCCGTCCGCCGGGTCGGGGAACACGTCGTGCACCACCAGCAGGCCCTCCGGCGCCAGGTGCGGCACCCAGCCCTCGTAGTCGCCGGTCGCGTGCTCGTCAGTGTGCCCGCCGTCGATGAACACCAGGCCCAGCGGGCGCCCCCACAGCGCGGCGATCCGCGGCGAGCGGCCGACCAGCGCCACCACGTGCTCCTCCAGCCCGGCGGCGTGCAGGGCACGGCGGAACCGCGGCAGGGTGTCCATCAGCCCGACCTCGGGGTCGACCAGGGTCGGGTCGTGGTACTCCCAGCCGGGCTGCTGCTCCTCCGAGCCGCGGTGGTGGTCGACGGTCAGCGCGACCGTCCCCGCCTCCCGGGCCGCCGCCGCGAGCAGGATCGCCGAGCGGCCGCAGTAGGTGCCGATCTCCAGCACCGGCAGCCCGGTGGTCCGGGCCGCCTCCACCGCCGCCGCGTACAGCGCGAGCCCCTCGTCCACCGGCATGAACCCGGTGGCCTCCTCGAACGCCGCCAGCACCTCGGACGCCGGCTCGGCGCTCAGCAGCAGGTCGGACATGCGGTGCTCCTCGGGGGGGTCGGGACGCAGGCGGACGTGCACGGACCCTACTCGACGGTAGCGGTAGCGGCGCCGCCGGGGCGGCCGGCGCCGACCGGTGCCGACTGGTGCCGTGCGTCGCTCGGGCGGCGGTCAGCCCGCGAGCAGGTCGGCGGCGATCCGGGCGCGGTGCGGGGCCAGCTCGGCGGCGATCGCCCCGACCTCGGCGGGGGTGGCGGTGACGGCCGCCGGCCGGGCCTCGGCGCGCTCGACCAGGGCGATCCGCAGATGGGTCGGAGGGTGGGTGGAGTCCACGGCGGCGTGGTCACGGGCGCTGAGCCGCAGCAGGCGCTCGTGCTCGGTGGCGGGGACGGAGCCGAGGTGCTCGCGCAGCCGCTCCCAGAGCAGTTCCGGGGCGGGCGGCTTCGGCCGCTCGGACTGTTCGGGCCGCTCCGGGCCCCGGCCCCGGCCGCGGCGGACCGTCCGGGGGTGCCGGCGCTCCTCGGCGCGGATCCGGCCCACGGCGGTGCACACCGGGCCGAACAGCAGGAGCGTCGCGAGCATCCCGCCGGCCGCCTCGCTGCCGCCGACCCGGACGGCGAGGGCGTCCGCGCGGTACTCGGCCTGCTGCCCGGCGCGGGAGGTGAGCCGGTCGAACAGGTAGAGGCCCTGGAGCAGCAGCCAGGCGACGGCCCGCAGGACGACCGCGCCGACCAGCGCGCCGATCCGGATCAGCAGCGAGAGCTCGTCGCCGTGCGCGCGGCCCGGCCGGTCGGGCCGGACCATGCCGTACCAGGCCGCGAGCGCCGAGACCGCGCTGTGCAGCCAGAGCGAGCGGCGGTGGTCGCCGTTGACGTGGTGGCCGAACTCGTGGCCGAGCAGGGCGATCCGCTGCCGGTCGTCCAGCACCTCCCAGAACGGCAGGCCCAGTTCGAGGACGGGACGGCGGCGCAGCCCGACCAGCCCGTAGGAGGCGTTGAACTCGTCGGTGACCCGGATGACGGCCACCGGCGCGGCACCCAGCTCGGCGGCCACCCGGTCCGCCAGCCCGTACAGGGCCGGGGCCGAGGCGCGGTCGAGGACGTTCTGGTCGCGCGGCACCCGGCCGAGCCGGGGCCGCAGCGCGACCGCGACCACCAGCGCCACCACGCCCGCGCAGCGCTGCACCGTGCTCCCGGTGACGAGCAGCCAGACCGCCAGGCAGAGCAGGCCGACGGTGACCAGGTGGACCAGGCCGGCGGCGGCGGAGGCCAGCAGCCAGTCGCGGCGGGCGGTCGGGGAGTCGCCGCCGGCGGCCTGCTCCTCGAACAGCCGGTCGGTGCGGTCGGCCGCCGCCCGCTCGCGCCGGGTGGGCGCGGGAGCGCCGTCCTGACCGGGGGACAGGTTCCAGTCGCAGGCCGGGCACCAGGCGGTGAAGCGCGGGTCGGCGGTCAGCGCGGCGGCGCAGCGGGGGCAGGACGCGCCGTGGGCGGGCTGCTCGGGGGAGGCCTGCGAGGGCGCAGGCGGGGACGTCGGTGAGGACGTCGGAAGGGGTGTCGACACGGTGGTGATCATGGCGTGTCGCGGTGGTGGAAGGACAGTGAATTCGTACAGTTCCGCCGGCCGGTTGTTGTGGAACGCGTTCTAGTCGCGTCGCGCCGCCCGTGCCAGAATCGGCCCGACCGCCGATCCGAGGAACACCAGGCACCCCGGGAGCAGCACCCATGCGCGCAGCCGTCCTGCACAAGACCGGCCAGGAGACCCTCGACGTCCGCGAGGACGTGACGGCCGTGGGCTTCGGGCCGGGCACCGTACGGGTCCGGATGCGCGCCGCCAGCCTCTGCCACTCGGACCTCTCCGCGATGAGCGGCGTCCTGCCGCAGCCCGCGCCGTTCGTCCCCGGGCACGAGGGCGCCGGGGACGTGCTGGAGGTCGGCGAGGGCGTCACCGGCCTCGCCGCCGGCGACCGCGTGGTGCTCTGCTGGATGGCCCCCTGCGGCCGCTGCGACCACTGCCGCCGGGACCGCGGCCACCTCTGCATCGCCAGCCTGCGCGGCCTCGGCGCCCCCGGCTTCCGGATCGCCGAGGGCGGGCTGAGCGCCTCCGGCTTCTACGGCACCGGGGCCTTCGCCGAGGAGGTCGTGGTCGCGGCGAACGCCGTCATCAAGGTGCCCGACGACCTCCCGTACGAGGCCGCCGCGCTGATCGGCTGCGGCGTGACCACGGGCATCGGCGCCGCGGTGAACACCGCCCGGGTCGAGCCCGGCGCCTCCGTCGCGGTGATCGGCGCGGGCGGGGTCGGCGTGGCCACCGTGCAGGGCGCCCGGGTCTGCGGCGCCGGCCGGATCACCGTCGTCGACCCGGTGGCCTCGCGCCGCGAGCGCGCCCTGGCGTTCGGCGCCACCGAGGCGATCGCGCCCGAGGAGCTGAAGGCGGCGGCCAAGAAGCTGCCCGGCGGCGGCTTCGACTACGTCTTCGAGGCGGTCGGCCGCGCGGCCACCGTCCGGGCCGGCTACGAGGCCGCCCGGCGCGGCGGCGCGGTGGTCGTCATCGGCGCGGGCGCGCAGGACGACCTCGCGCAGTTCACCATGGGCGAGCTGTTCTTCAACGAGAAGCGCCTGCTGCCCTCGCTCTACGGCGGGGCGACGGTGGCGCGCACCATCGGGCTGGTCGTGGACCTCTGGCGGGCCGGGCGGATCGACCTCGACGGCATGGTCACCCACCGGGTGGGGCTCGCGGACGTCAACGAGGCGATCGCGCAGATGCGGAGCGGCGAGGCGTTGCGGACGGTCGTGACGCTGGGCTGAGGGCGGGCCGCGGCCGGGTCGCTGCTCGGGGCTTCGCACGGAGACTTCGGGCGGAGGCTTCGCACGGAGACTTCGGGCGGGGGCATCGGGAAAGCCGAGGGCCCGCCGGGGGAGTCCGTGCCCTCCCGGCGGGCCCTCGTACGCGGTGCCCTGGTGGTGGTGCGGTCAGCCCAGCGCCCCGGCCGCGCGGTGGCGGCCGTGCGGGTCGGACTCCGGGCTGTCGTCGGCGGCGGAGCCACCGCGGTGGCGGCCGTGCGACGCGGTGTCCTTGGCCGTCTTCTCGTCGGCGTCGGTCCCGGTAACCGCGGGTCCGGTGGTGTCGGTGAGGGTGTCGGACATGAGAATCGTCTTTTCCGTGCGGAGGGTGCAGGTCATCGGCGCCCGGCCGGCGCCGGTGGCGCACGGTCTGGTCCCCGATCGGGCGCCCGGTGCGCGCCCGTAGCCGGTGATCGCGGCCCGTGCCCCGGTCACCATAACGGCCGGGACGGACGAGATCCTATCGAGATCATGACGCGAGTCCCGCGCTGGTCCCGGGCCCGGAAGCGGGCCGGCGGCCGACCGGCTCGCGGTGGCGCGGGGACGGCGCCCAGAGACCGCCGCGCCGGGTCGGCGGCCCGCGCCCGCCGTCCGGCGGCGGCAGCCGGGTCCGCCCGCGGTGCGGAACTGATGCGGCGCGCAACGATCATCGGCGATCATCAGTGTCCCCGTGTGTGCGGCGGAGGCCCGTTCGACCCGCTCCTCGGCGTCGGCGTCCGGACGGCGGGCCGCCCGGTCCGGCAGTACGGCCGGGGCGGGGGACGGGCAGGTCCGTACCAAGGCCGACAAGTGGCGCCCACCTGCGGAGAGTTCACTCGGATCGCCTAGCGCGGCGTCGAGGCCGCCCGGGGCTGGCGTCTGGGCCTGGCGCCTGGGCTCGGTGCCCGAGCTTGGTGTCCGGGACGGCACCGGGCGGCGGGTCAGCCCGGGCGGCCGGTCCGCAGGAACGTGGCCAGCAGCTCGTGCAGGACGGCGGCGCCCTCGTCGGCGAGCACCTCGTGCCCGGAGCCGGCCGCCTCGACGTACCGGAAGTCCTCGCCCTCGACCCGGCCGATCCGCAGCAACTCGTGCCGCAGCGAGCGGGACTGGCTCACCGGTACGACCTCGTCCCGGTTGCCGTGCACCACCAGCAGCGGCGCGCTCAGCCGGTGCGCCAGTTGCAGCACGTCGCGCGGTCCGCGGGCGTCGGCGACCTGCTCGCCGCCGCCCAGCCGGGTGGTCAACGCCCGTACGGGGGGCGCCGCTTCGGCCAGCAGCCGGGCGCCGGACAGGAACGGCGCGACCACCGCGCAGCGGGCGACCTGCTCGGCCGGCGCGTGCGAGGCCGCCAGCAGCGCCAGGAAGGCGCCGTAGCTGACCCCGAAGAGGGCCGGCGGCTCCAGGCCGAGGGCGGCACGCTGGCCCGCGATGCCGTCCAGCAGGTACAGGACGTCGTCCAGGTCGGGACCGCCCCAGGCGCCCCGGATGGCCAGCGCGTGCGCCACGCCGTAGCCGGTGGAGCCGCGCTGGTTCGGCGCGACCACCGCCAGGCCCTCGGCGGCCATCCGCTGCAGTGTCGGGTCGAACTCCAGCCGCCAGGCGTCCGCCGGGCCGCCGTGCAGCGCCAGCACCAGGTGCGGGCTGCTCAGCCAGGCGTCCCCGCCGTACACCACGGCCTCCAACGGGCCTGCCGGGCCCGCGAGTTCGAGGCTCTGCGCGGGATGCCAGCGGCCGCCGTCCCCGGGCGGGGTGCTGCCGTCGAGCCGCCAGCCGGGCGGCTCGGTCCGCACCGGGCGCACCCCGCCGGGCTGCCAGGGCAGGATGGTGTCCCGCCACGGGCCCGGCAACCCCGAGGCCAGCGGCGCGAGTTGGAGCGGGAGCGGCGTCGGGCCGGAGACGGGCGGGAGCGGTCCGTGCGTCAGCAGCGTGTCGACGTCGAGGGTGGCCAGCGCCGTCGGGTGGTCGGGCGAGGAGTACGGCACGCGCAGCCCCGCCTCGCCCCAGTGGCCGACCGCGCCGAGCCGCCCGGGCGGGACCGGCAGCGGGTCCAGCCGCCCGGCCGAGGGCCGCCACAGCGCGAGCGCCGAGCCCGCGCCGTGGTCGATCTGCACCGCGACCCGGGGGCCGTCCGCCGCGACCCGCAGGGCGACCGGCCGCAGGAACATGCCCGCGACGTGCAGGCGCTCGGGGAAGCGCAGCGGCTCCCCGGCGCCGAGGACGCCCCAGCCGAGCCGGTCGGTGCCGGGCGCGTCGCTGCGCACCATCGCGAAACGGCTGTCCGGGTCGAACAGCACCAGGCGGTCGTTGCTCCGCGGGCCGATCTCCAGCAGGGGGGAGGTGCGGCCGGCGCGCAGGTCGAGCACCACGCTGCGGACCAGGCCCGCGTTCACCCGGTCCAGCGCGAGCAGCGTGCCGGTACGGTCCAGCCAGGTGCCGCCGCCGTGCAACCCCGGGATCTCGGCGACCTGTTCGGGCTCGCTGCCGTCGGTGCGCACCAGCCAGGCGGTGGTCGCCGGGCGGGTGTCGCTGCCGAGCGCGACCGCCACCGGCGTCCGCGGGTCGGCGCCGGCCTGGGCGGGGAGCGGCAGCACCCGCAGGCCGGTCATCCGCAACGAGCCCAACTGCTGTTCCAGGGCGCCGTTCCCGCCGTACGAGAGGCGGACCAGGTCGTGCCGCTCGCCGTCGTGCCGGCAGGTCAGCACCGAGCCGTCCGGCAGTGCGACCAGCTGTGAGCGCAGGCTCTCCGCGCGGTTGCCGGGCAGCGGCAGCGCGGTCGGCACGGCCGGTCCGCCGTCCTGCGGCAGCCGCCAACTCTCCACGTACCAGCCGCTGTCGGCGGAGGAGGCGAGGCAGGCGGCGTGGCTGCCGTCGGCGGCGAAGGTGAAGCTCAGCCGGCGCAGCGTCTGGGTCATGGTTCGGGTGGCCACGTTCATGCTCCGCTCACCCCGGTGGTGCTGGACGGGCCCGCCGGGTCGGAGGGGCCTGTGGTGCCGGACGGGCCCGCGTTGCCGGACGGGTCCCCGGCGCCGGGGCGGGCCGGGCCGCCGGCCTGCCCCGGCCGGGCAGCGACCCGGCCGCGGCACGACGGAGGCCCGGCGATTCGTTCCTGCACCAGGACGGCGGGGTCCTCCTGCCCGATCGGACCGACGGCGGGCGGCACCGGCCCTCGCCCGGCGGGCCGGGCCGTGTGCCGGAAGCCGCCGACGGTGACCTCCCGGTCACCGCCGCCTCCCCGGCCTCCGGCACCGGCCGGTGCCGCCCGCTCCGCCTCCGGCCACGAACCGGCCGCACCCGGTCCACGGTCCACCGATCCCCTGTCCCCGGCCGTACGCAGCGATGTGCCCGCCCCCATTCGCCACCACATCCCTTCGTCGCGGCCGCCGCCCCGGTGCCCACTGCTCGCGGCACCCGGGGGACGGCCCGGCCTGATCGGTTCTTCCGGAAGGGGCGGCGGTACCGCCCCGGTACGGGAGTGCTCACCCGGATCCCGTCCGGCCCGGCACGGCACCGCCCGACTCCTGGTCGTGGCTGCCGCCGGGGCAACTCCCGTTCGCAGAAGTGAAGTTACTTTCGAGCCAACCGAAGCCTCAACGCAGAGCCGGTCACTTCACTCGTAAGGGTGCAAAGGCCTGGTTTCGAACCCGTACGGGAACCCTGCTGTGAGTAACGGACGACCGGCGCGCGGCCGCGTACGGAGCGCGCGGGGCCCGTCGGGCGCCTCTCGTCGCAGATTGACGTGCACCCGTACGCCCCCAGCTCCCCTGTCCGAACGGCCACGAGGCACCGGCCCGAACGGCCACGAGGCACCGGCCGACGCGGCCGCGACGCGTCGAGGACGGACCGACGACGTACCGGCGACGGACCGAGGACGGACCGGCGACGACCCGGCGCCGCAGGCGCGACGCGACCCGGCCGAGACCGTTCCCCCGGCGCCCGGCCGTACGGCCGAGGCCCGACCGCCCCCGCGCGCACGGTAGTCTCGACAGGTGCCGAAACTGTCCGACGTCATCACCGCGCTCGAAGAGGTCTACCCCCCGCAGTGGGCGGAGTCCTGGGACGCCGTCGGCCTGGTCTGCGGAGACCCTCAGACCGAGGTCAACCGCGTGCTCTTCGCCGTCGACCCCGTCCAGGCGGTCGTCGACGAGGCCGTGGAGTGGGGCGCCGACCTCGTGGTCACCCACCACCCCCTCTACCTGCGCGGCACCACCAGCGTCGCCGCGACCACCTTCAAGGGCCGGGTGGTGCACACGCTGATCACCAACGGCATCGCCCTGCACGTCGCCCACACCAACGCCGACCACGCCGACCCCGGCGTCTCGGACGCGCTCGCCGAGGCGGTGGGCCTGCGGGTGACCGGCCCGCTGGTGCCGGACCCGACCGACCCGCTGGGCCGCCGCGGCACCGGCCGGATCGGCCTGCTGGAGCCCCCGCTGACCCTCTCCGCCTTCGCCGCGCAGGTGGCGGCGGGCCTGCCCGCCACCGCCGCCGGCGTCCGCGTCTCCGGCGACCCGGACCGGCTGGTCAGCCGGGTCGCGGTGTGCGGCGGCTCGGGCGACAGCTTCCTCGCCGACGTCCGGTCGGCCGGCGTGGACGCCTACCTGACCGCCGACCTGCGTCACCACCCGGCCTCCGAGGCCGCGGAGGCGTCGCCCGTCGCGCTGCTCGACGCCGCCCACTGGGCCACCGAGTGGCCCTGGCTCACCCTGGCCGAGCGGGCCCTGCTGGCCGCCGCCGACAAGCGCGGCTGGGCCGTGGAGACCAAGGTCTCCCACCGGGTCACCGACCCGTGGACCGCGCACGCCCCCATGTCCTTCACCGCCTGACCCGATTCACAGGAGCTCTCCGCTTGAACGCCGCGCCCGCCGACCAGAACCGCCTGCTCGACCTCCAGGCCATCGACTCGAAGCTCGACCAGCTGGCCCACCGGCGCCGGAGCCTGCCCGAGCACGCCGAGATCGAGAAGGTCACCGCCGACCACACCGCGCTCAAGGACCTCGTCGTCGCCGCCGAGGCCCAGAAGGGCGACACCGCCCGCGAGCTGACCAAGGCCGAGCAGGACGTCGAGCAGGTCCGCTCCCGTGCCGCCCGCAACCAGCAGCGCCTGGACTCCGGCGCGATCACCTCGCCGAAGGACCTGGAGAACCTCCAGCACGAGATCGGCTCGCTCGCCAAGCGCCAGGGCGACCTGGAGGACGTCGTGCTGGAGATCATGGAGCGCCAGGAGAGCGCCAAGAGCCGGGTCGAGGAGCTGTCCGCCCGCCTGGAGCACTCCACCGTCGTCCTCACCGAGGCCGAGGGCCGCCGCGACGCCGCCTTCGCCGAGATCGACGGGGAGGCCGAGAAGGTCAAGCGCGACCGCGAGACCGTCGCCGCCGTCATCCCGGCCGACCTGCTGAAGGTCTACACCAAGCTGCGCGAGACCCAGGGCGGCGTCGGCGCGGCCCGCCTCTACCAGCGCCGCTGCGAGGGCTGCCGCACCGAGTTCTCGATCACCGAGCTGAACGCCATCAAGGCCGAGCCGGCCGACAAGGTCGTCCGCTGCGAGAACTGCTCGCGGATCCTGGTCCGCACCTCCGACTCGGGCGTCTGATCCGGTGGCGGCGCGCTTCATCGTCGAGGCCGACGGCGGGTCCCGGGGCAACCCGGGGCCGGCCGGCTACGGCGCGGTGGTCCGTGACGGGGACACCGGGCAGATCATCGCCGAAGCCGCCGAGTTCATCGGCCACGCCACCAACAACGTGGCCGAGTACAAGGGCCTGATCGCCGGGCTCAGGGCGGCCCGCGACCTGGACCCGGACGCCTCGGTGGACGTCCGGATGGACTCCAAGCTGGTCGTCGAGCAGATGTCCGGGCGCTGGAAGATCAAGCACCCCGACATGCAGCCGCTCGCCGCCGAGGCGCGCACCGTCCTCCCGCGCGCCCGGGTCACGTACACCTGGATCCCGCGCGAGCGGAACAAGGACGCCGACCGGCTGGCCAACGAGGCGATGGACGCGGGCCGCGACGGCCGCCAGTGGGAGCCGAAGCCCAAGGCCGCGGTCGCGGCCGTCGACGAGCCGCCGCTGGAGACCGCCGCCCCCAAGGCCGGCTGGGCCGCCCCCGCCGACCTCGGCACCCCCACCACCTTCGTCCTGCTGCGCCACGGAGAGACCCCGCTCACCCCGGAGAAGCGTTTCTCCGGCAGCGGCGGCAGCGACCCGGAGCTCTCCGACAAGGGCCGCTGGCAGGCCGAGCGGGCCGCCGAGGCACTGGCCGCGCGCGGCAGCGTCCAGGCGGTCGTCGCCTCCCCGATGCTCCGCACCCGGCAGACCGCCGAGACCGCCGCCGCCCGGCTCGGCCTGGAGGTCCGGTACGAGGACGGGCTGCGCGAGGTCGACTTCGGTGCCTGGGAGGGCCTGACCTTCGCCGAGGTGCGGGAGCGCTACCCCGACGACCTGACCGCCTGGCTCGGCTCCGCCAAGGCCAGGCCGACCGGCAGCGGCGAGAGCTTCACCACGCTCACCCACCGGGCCGGCGTCGCCCGGGACAAGATCCTCGCCCGGTACGCGGGGAAGACCGTGCTGGTGGTCTCGCACGTCAGCCCGATCAAGACCCTGGTCCGGCTGGCGCTCGGCGCCCCGCCGGACTCGATGTACCGGATGGAGCTGTCCGCCGCCTCGATCTGCGCCGTCCAGTACTACGCGGACGGCAACGCCTCGGTGCGGCTGCTCAACGACACCTCGCACCTGCGCTAGGGCCCGTCGTCACCGGGGTGCTCAGTGCACCTCGGTGACCACCACGTCCAGCTGCCACGGCTTGCGCGCTGTGCCCTCCGCCGCCAGCTCGACGTGGTGGCCCAGCTCCAGCAGCGCGTCCATCAGCTCGCCGGGCGTCTTCGGCTCCGCCCCGGCCGCCAGCAGGTCCCGGACGATCCGCCCCTTGGTCGCCTTGTTGAAGTGGCTGACCACGCTGCGCTTGCCGTTCCGCTCCTGGAGCACCCGGACGGTCGCGGTCCTGGCGGCCACCTCGCCGGCCGGCTTCCAGGCCGCCGCGTACGCGGAACTGCGCAGGTCCAGCACCAGCCCGTCCGCGACCTCGGGGAGCACGGGGGCCATCGCGCTCCGCCAGTACGCCCCGAGCGCCCCCAGCTGCGGGAGCTTGACGCCCATCGAGCAGCGGTAGGACGGAATCCGGTCGGAGATCCGCACGGCGCCCCAGAGACCGGAGAAGACCAGCAGCGAGCGCTCGGCCCGGTCGTACGCGGCGGCGTCCAGGGTGGCCAGGCCGAGGTTGTCGAACAGCACCCCGGTGTACACCTCGCCCGCCGGGCGGGCACCCGCCGTCGGCAGCCCGGCGTTCTTGGCGACCTCGCCGCGCAGACCGGGGGAGAGGCCGAGCACCTCGGAGGCGGCGTCCTCGTCACCCCGGCACAGGCCCACCAGCGCGTCCAGCACCGCGCCGCGCGCCGCCGTCAGCCCCGGCAGCGACAGCCGCTCCAGCGCCACCGGCCCGCCGTCCCCGGACCCGGCCTTGCCCTCCGAGGGCGGCAACAGCACCAGCACAGCGGACTCCTCAACAATCTGTGGCGGACGAACCCCGCAACCCTACTGCGGCCGCCCCGGCCCCCAGCGCCACACAGAGCGGCGAGTAGTACCGCACGTTCAGCCGCCGGAACCGCTCCGAACGCTCACTCACCCGGCCGAACACCACCGGCCCGGCCACCCCGCGCGCCAGCAGCACCCCCGCCACCACCCGCACCCCGGCCCGTCGCAGCCGCCGCGGCCCTACCTGCGGCAGTACCCCGGCCTCCGCCCCCACCAGGTACGCCCCCGCCCCCAGCGCCCCTGCCACCGCCAGGCACGCGCCCACCGGCGGCACCCCCTCACCCTGCCCCACCACGACGTCCGCGAACTCCTCCGCCGACCCCAGCGGCCACGGCGTCACCGCCCACACCGCGTGCAGCGCCCCCGTCGCCCCCAGCACCGCAGCCACCACACCCCCGGCCACCTTCACCGCACCCATCGCCCAAACCCCCTTCGTGCACGGCCACTTGCCCCCACCGTACGAGTGCTTACGCCGCCCCCGGGCAGAGCCTGGCCCGGAACCGCCCGGCCCCGCTCTACCCTGGCGTGCATGCCTCGCCGAAAACTGCGCGTCAAGGCCGCCGACTCCGCCCGGATCAACACCGAGCTGACCGAGCTCCGCACCCGCCTGGAGGTCCACACCGAGTGGCCGCGGGCCGTGCTCGCCGAGGCGGAGGAGGCGGCCGAGCGCCCCCGGCTGCCGGAGTACGACGCCACCGACCTGCCGCTGTTCACGGTCGACCCGCCCGGCTCCCGCGACCTCGACCAGGCCGTGCACCTCGCCCACCGGCCCGGCGGCGGCTACCGGGTGCACTACGCGATCGCCGACGTCGCCGCGTTCGTCCACCCCGGCGGCGCGATCGACACCGAGGCCCGCCGCCGGGTCGAGACCCTCTACTTCCCCGACCACCGCGTCCCGCTGCACCCCACCCGGATCTCCGAGGACGCCGCCAGCCTGCTGCCCGGCGAGCCCCGCCCGGCCCTGCTCTGGCAGCTGGACCTGGACGCCGACGGCGCCGTCGTCCTCGCCGACCTGCGCCGCGCCCTGGTCCGCTCGCATCGCCGGCTGGACTACGCCGCCGTCGAGCGCGCGGTGGACCTCGGCGGCGCCGACGAGCAGCTCGCCCTGTTCGCGACAGTCGGGCGGCTGCGCGAGGAGCAGGAGCGCGCCCGCGGCGGGATCAGCCTGCCGGTGCCCGAACAGGAGGTCGAGGAGACCCTGCACGGCTACGTCCTCGGCTACCGCGCCCCCGGCCCCGCCGACGGCTGGAACGCCCAGATCTCCCTGCTCACCGGCATGGCCGCGGCCGACCTGATGCTCGACGCCGGCGTCGGCCTGCTGCGCACCCTGCCCGCCGCGCCCGCCACCGGGTACGAGCGGCTGCGCCGGATCGCCGCCGCCCTGGACGTGGACTGGCCGCAGGCCGTCCCGTACCCCGAACTGATCCGCTCCCTCGACCCGGACGTCCCGCTCAACGCCGCCTTCCTCAACGCCTGTACGGGCCTGCTGCGCGGCGCCGGCTACCACGCCTTCGACGAGTCCCGCGGCCTGCCCGCCCCCGCCGAGCCGGAGCACGCCGCGCTCGCCGCCCCGTACGCGCACTGCACCGCGCCGCTGCGCCGCCTCGGCGACCGCTTCGCCCAGGAGGTGTGCGCGGCGGTGGCGGCGGGCGAGGACGTACCGGAGTGGGTGCGCGAGGCGCTGCCGGCCGTCCCGGCGCTGATGGCGGGCGGGGACCGCCGCGCCGCGGAGGTCGAACGGGCCTGCGTGGACCTGGTGGAGGCGGAGCTGCTCGCGGGCCGGGAGGGCGAGGACTTCGCCGCGGTGGTCATCGACGTGGACGAGCGGCGGCCCGGCTCCGGCACCGTCCAGCTGCGCGACCCGGCCGTCCGGGCCCGCTGCGACACGGCCGCGGACGGGCTGCCGCTCGGCCGGGTGATCGACGTCCGGCTGACGACGGCCGACCCGGCCACCCGGACCGTCCGCTTCACGGCGGTCTAGCGGGCCGCGTCCCCGTGCCACCTGGATTACGCCACCCGCCACCCGGACGCGCCGCCCACCCGCCCCGGCCCGCCCCGCGGTGGGAGGATCGGTCCCGTGCCCGCCCCCCAGCCCCGCGCCGCCGCAGCCGCGCCCGCCCCCGGGCCCGCGCTCGGGCGCCGCCGCCGTCTGCTCGTCCTGGCGATCTGCTGCCTGAGCCTGTTCATCGTCGGCCTCGACAACACCGTGGTGAACATCGCCCTGCCGGTGATCCAGCGGGACCTGGACGCCCCGGCGTCCGGGCTGCAGTGGATCATCGACGCCTACACCCTGGTGCTGGCCTCGCTGCTGATGCTGTTCGGCTCGGTGGCCGACCGCTTCGGTCGCCGCCGGGTGTTCCAGACCGGCCTGGTCTGCTTCGCGCTCGGCTCGCTGCTGTGCAGCCAGGCGCCGAGCCTGGCCTGGCTGGTGGCGTTCCGGGCGCTCCAGGCGGTGGGCGGCTCGATGCTCAACCCGGTGGCGATGTCGATCATCACCAACACCTTCACCGACCCGAAGGAGCGGGCCCGGGCGATCGGCGTCTGGGGCGGCGTGGTCGGCATCTCGATGGCGCTCGGCCCGCTGCTCGGCGGCTTCCTGGTGGACGGCGCGGGCTGGCCGTCGATCTTCCTGATCAACGTCCCGGTGGCGCTCGCCGCCATCGCGCTGACCGCCCGCTACGTCCCGGAGTCCCGCGCCCCCCGGCCGCGCCGGCTGGACCCGGTGGGGCAGCTGCTGATGATCGTGCTGCTCGGCTGCGGCACCGCCGCGATCATCGAGGGCCCGGCCAACGGCTGGACCTCCCCGCTGATCCTCACCCTGGCCGCGACCGCGCTGGCCGCGCTGGTCGCCTTCCCGCTCTGGGAGCGGCGGGTGGCCGAGCCGCTGGTGGACCCCCGGTTCTTCGCCAGCGTGCCGTTCACCGGCGCCGCCGTCACCGCGGTCTGCGCGTTCGCCGCGCTCGGCGGCTTCCTCTTCCTCAGCACCCTCTACCTCCAGGACGTCCGGCACTACAGCCCGGTCGAGGCCGGCCTGTGGACGCTGCCGATGGCCGGGATGATGCTGGTCTGCGCGCCGCTGTCCGGACGGATCGTCGCCGGCCGGGGCCCGCGCCTGCCGCTGGTCGCGGCCGGGATCGGCCTCGCCGCGAGCGGGCTGCTGCTCACCCGGCTCGCCGCCGACTCCCCGCCGGCCCTGCTGCTGGTCGCGTACGCGCTGTTCGGCTTCGGCTTCGGCATGGTGAACGCGCCGATCACCAACGCCGCCGTCGCGGGGATGCCGCGCGCCCAGGCGGGCGTGGCGGCGGCGGTCGCCTCGACCAGCCGTCAGGTCGGCCAGTCGCTGGGCGTGGCGGTGATCGGTACGGTCGTCACCGCGGCCGTGGTCGGACCGGTCGCGACCGGTTTCGCCCCGGCCAGCCACGCCGGCTGGTGGATCCTGGTCGGCCTCGGCGGCGCCGTCCTCGCCCTCGGCCTGGCCACCACCACCGCCCGGGCGAGCGCGACGGCGGCCCGGGTGGCCGCCCGCCTCGGCGCCGAGGCGCCGGCCGTCCGGTCCGGTGTACGGGAGGCGCCGCCCGAGCGGCTACGATGACCACTACGGCGGAAGAGCCGGCCGGGCGGTCGCGACGGGTCCCAGACCCGCCGAGGAACGTCCGGGCTCCACAGAGCAGGGTGGTGGGTAACGCCCACCCGGGGTGACCCGCGGGACAGTGCCACAGAAAACAGACCGCCCACCGCTTTTCGTGGTGGGTAAGGGTGAAACGGTGGTGTAAGAGACCACCAGCGACCGGGGTGACCCGGCCGGCTAGGTAAACCCCACCTGGAGCAAGGTCAAGATCGGCGCCCTCGGGCGCCGTGCGCGGACGATTGAAGGCTGCTCGCCCGAGTCCGCGGGTGGACCGCACGAGGCTGTCGGCAACGGCAGCCCTAGATGGATGGCCGCCTCCCCGGGCCGCGCAAGCAACCCGGGAGACAGAACCCGGCGTACAGGCCGACTCTTCCGCCCCCTTTCCCGCCCGCCGGTCAGGCGGGGCGGGCGCCGACCGCGTCGCGGATCTGGTCGCCGAGGCCGCCGTTGACGCGGGCGCAGTTGGCGCAGCAGAAGAACATGCCGGCGACTTCGACGCCGTGGCCGACGATGCGGACGTCGCACTGCTCGCAGCGCGGGGCGAGTTTCTCCATCGCGCACTCGAAGCTGTCGAAGGTGTAGGTGTCGCCGGTGACCGTCCTGATCTCGAAGGCCAGCCAGTAGTCGTTGCCGCAGGTGACGCAGATGGCCATGGCGGCCGTCTCCTTCCGGTGGGGCCTACCCCGGCGGGGCGGCTCGTCTCCCAGTGTCGAAGGCCCGGTCGGCGGCGGCCACCCGGAGGGGGCGGGCGGGGGCTCAGGCGGAGCCGGCGGCGAGGTCCTCCAGGGCGCGGACGGCGCGGTCGGCGTCGGCGGCGGCGACGAACAGGTGGTCGTGGTGGAAGCCGGCCACCACGTTGCAGCTGATGCCCTCCTCGGCGAGCCGGCCGGACACGGCGGCGGTCAGTCCGACGGCCTCCAGCGCCGAGTGGATCCGCAGGGTGATCCAGGCCGCCACGTACTCGTAGCGCAGCCCGAGCGCGTCCGCCTCCTCCTGGGCGATCACCATCGTGACCCCCTCGGGTTCGGCGACGGTCACCACCGGCCGCATGCCGGCGGGCACCCGGGCGGGGAGCGTGCAGTAGACGTACCGCCCGGGGTTGAGCTGCGGGCTCATGCCGCGCAGCAGCGTCGCGAGGTCTCGTTCTGCGGCCATGCCCGCCACCGTAGCGGCTGGGCGGGGGCTGCGCGGTGCTCCGTGGGCGTGTCGGAATCCGTTGACGAGCGACAGTCACCGATATATCGTCGAACTATCGAGACAGTGACTCGACTGCCTCGTTGAACCTCAGAGATTCGAGGAGGTGGGCGCGATGCGCTCAGAACGTCAAGGAAGGCGATTCCGCTGGGAGGGCCCGCGCGGCGGTGACGGTGGCGGCCCCGGTGGCCTCGGCGGCGGCGGTCGGCGCCGCGGGCCGGGCCCGGGGCCGGAGTTCCGGGGGATGCCCGGGGAGGGCTTCGAGGGCCGGGAGGCGTTCGGCGGGTTCGGCCCGCCGTTCGGTGGCGGCGGTCCCGGCCGGCCGATGGGCGGCCCGTACGGGCACGGCTTCGGCGGGCACGGCGGCCGGCGCGGTGGCCCGCACGGGCGGCGCGGCGGGCGGGCCCGGCGCGGTGACGTCCGGGCCTCGCTGCTGGCGCTGCTCAAGGAGCGGCCGATGCACGGCTACGAGATGATCGCCGAGATCGCCGAGCGGACCGGCGGGGCCTGGCGGCCCAGCCCGGGGTCGATCTACCCCAACCTCCAGCTGCTGGAGGAGGAGGGCCTGATCACCGCGGAGGAGGTCGGCGGCAAGCGGCTGGTCTCGCTCACCGAGGCGGGCCGGGCCGAGGCCGACGCCGGGCCGGCCGAGCCGTGGGCGGAGGCCGGCCGGGAGGTCGACTGGGAGGCCGTCCAGGAGGTCGGCCAGGCGCTCGCCGCCGTCGACCAGGCGATCCGCCAGGTCATGGCCACGGGCACCGAGGCGCAGCGCGCCAAGGGCCTGACGGTGCTGACCGAGGCCCGCAAGAAGCTGTACCTCATCCTCGCCGAGGATGACTGACCGACCGGGGGGAGCGGGACGGGCGGTGCTGCTGCCCGAGCCGTCCGGGCGGCCTGGTCGGCCCGAGCGGTCCGGGCGGCCGGGGGGAGGGCCTCACGGCCGGACCGTGAACAGGGCCACGCACACCAGCAGCAGCACCGCCCAGCCGAACCAGAGCCAGGCGTTCGGCTCGATGACCACGCTGTAGAGGCACACCGCCAGGAGCAGCACCCCGGTGACGCCGGCGACCTCCCGGTTGTGGTGCCGGACCGCCCGGGAGTGGTCCCGCGGGTGCCGTACCGTCCTCGCCATGCCGACCTCCGGGGGAGACTGCGGCCGACCTCCGGGGGGACCGCGGAGGGAGGGGGCGGCCGTCAGCCGGAGGCCGCCTCGTCGTACTCGTAGCGCCAGAACCAGCTCAGGCCCCGAACCTGCTTGCTCCGGACGTACACCAGTGTGCGCGCGGGAGTCCCGCCGTGCGCGGGGACCGGGACCTTGTACTTCTTGGGCACGCCGAGCATCGGCCCCAGCGGGATGGGGAGGATCTTCCCGTCCAGGGGGCCGCCGACGAATGCGGTGTCCGCGCTCTTCATCCCTCCAGGGTCTCACCTCCGCGGACGAGCCCGGGGCGCACCCGTGGGCCGCACCCGCGGCCGTCGCCGGGAGTGTGACCGGAGAGGCACCGCCCCCGGTCATCCGGAGGCCCTCCGCACCCTTATCCTTCCTGTTACGCCCTCGGGGTCCACCCGGGTCAGCGGGCCCGTACGGGCCGGGCGAGGCGCGAATCCGCGCGCCCTCCGGCCGATTTGGCGCGGACAGCGTGCTGCCGCGACTGCGTACCGTGACCCGGGCGTCGGCCGTCCGGTGACCCCGGGCCGCGGCCGGCAGGGCGCCGACGTCAGGGCCGAGCACCCCGGGAAGCAGACGGGGGCGCCGTGCGTTGCGTCGGAGTGGTACGTCGAACGCTGTGTCGCACCAGGCACGGCAGTTGCGCGGAAGGGGCCCGATGGAAGCCGGCAGCAGGTGGACGACCTGGTGGCAGAAGCGTGATCGTCAGCGGGCGGGGGGCCCGGACGGGCCGGCCGCCGACCTCGATCAGCTGCTCGGCGCGGTCCGCGCCGGATTCCCGCTCGCGCCCGCCGCCCACCCGGCCGGCTACCGGTGCTCCTGTGACCGGGTGGCCTGTCCGGCCCCGGCGCAGCACCCGGTCTCCTTCGCCTGGCAGACCCAGGCCACCACCGACCCGGAGCAGCTCTCCCGCTGGCTCTCCCGCGATCCGGAGGCGAACTTCATCACCGCCACCGGCCGGGTGCACGACGTGCTGGACGTCCCGGCGGAGGCCGGACGGCTGGCGCTGGAGCGGCTGACGGCGCTGGGCGTCGAGGGCCCCGTCGCCGCCGTCGGCGAGGACCGCTACCTCTTCTTCACCGCCACCCGCGGCACCCCGCAGGACGAGGACGAGTGGTGGCCGAGCGCGCTCGACTCCACCCCGGACACCATGTCCGAGCACCCCGGCCTGCGCTGGCACTGCCGCGGCTCGTACACCCTGCTGCCGCCGGCCGCGCTGCCGGACGGCTCCCACGTGCGGTGGCTGCGCGGGCCCGAGCAGCCGCTGCCGGACCCGCTGCGCGTCCTGGACGTGCTCACCGACGCCTGCACCGAGGTGGGCGCCGTCGCCGAGGAGCAGTGGCTGATCGGCTAGGGCGCCCACCGGGCGACGCCGGTCACGGCAGGGTGAGGACCTCCGCGCCGGTCGGCGTGACCACCAGGGTGTGCTCGAACTGGGCGGTGCGCTTGCGGTCCTTGGTGACGACCGTCCAGCCGTCCGGCCAGATCTCGTAGTCGTAGGTGCCCAGGGTCAGCATCGGCTCGATGGTGAAGGTCATACCCGGCTTGATCACCTCGGTGGCCCGCTCGCTGTCGTAGTGCGGGATGATCAGGCCGGAGTGGAACGACGTGTTGATGCCGTGTCCGGTGAAGTCCCGCACCACGCCGTAGCCGAAGCGCTTGGCGTAGGACTCGATGACCCGCCCGATGACGTTGATCTGACGACCCGGCTTGACCGCCTTGATCGCCCGGTCGAGGGATTCCCGGGTGCGCTCGACCAGCAGCCGGGACTCCTCGTCCACGTCGCCGACCAGGTAGGTGGCGTTGAGGTCGCCGTGCACCCCGTGGATGTAGGCGGTGGCGTCGATGTTGACGATGTCGCCGTCCTGGAGCACGGTCGAGTCCGGGATGCCGTGGCAGATCACCTCGTTGATCGAGGTGCAGACGGACTTGGGGAAGCCCCGGTAGCCGAGGTCGGACGGGTAGGCGCCGTGGTCGCACATGTAGGCGTGGGCGACGGCGTCCAGCGCGTCGGTGGTGACGCCGGGGGCGATCAGCTTGGCCGCCTCCGCCATCGCCCGGGCGGCGATCCCGCTCGCGATCCGCATCTTCTCGATCGTCTCGGCGGTCTGCACCTCGGGCCCGGTGTACGGCGTCGGCGCGGGCTTGCCGACGTACTCGGGGCGCGCGATGTGCGCCGGGACCTTGCGGGTGGGGGACTGGATGCCGGGTACGAGAGCCATGCCGCGAGTCTAGTCGTCGGGCTCCGTGGCCCCAGGTGGTGTGCGGCCGACCCCGGGTGGTGTGCGGCCGGGCCCGGGGCGGGGAATGATCGGTACCGACCCATCCTTCTGGCCTTCTGAACGGGAGAGCGCCATGCCCCTCGGATTCAACCGCAAGCCGACCGGCAAACCCGGCGAGTGGTTCTACTGCATCAAGCACAACAAGGTCGAAGAGGGCCCGGAGTGCCCGGCGAAGGACCGCCTGGGCCCGTACGGCAGCCCCGAGGAGGCCGCTCAGGCCCTGCGGATCGCGGACGAGCGCAACCGCGAGTGGCGGAACGACCCGCGCTGGAGCGACCGGCCCAAGGACGAGGCCGAGTAACCACGGCGGGACCCCGATCCCGACCCCGGTCAGGCGGTCGGCGCGGCCTCCCGTGCGGCGCGTTCGTGTTCGGCCCGCACGGCCGCGGCGTTCGGGTCGGTGCGGTCGTCGTAGGCGAGCAGCTTCGGGAGGGCGGCGGCGACCGCGAGCACGGCGACGACGCAGGCGGCACCGCCCGCCCAGACGGCGGCGCGCACGCCGACCAGCCCGGCCATGGTGCCGGCCCGGACCTGGCCGAGCTGCGGGCCGACGGAGTAGCTGAGCAGTTCCACGCCGGCCATCCGGCCGCGCAGCTCGTCGGGGATGGACTGGTTCCACATGGTCGAGCGGGCGAGCCCGCTGATCTCGTCGGCGCCGCCGGCCAGCGCCAGGCCGAGCAGCACCAGCCCGATGTGCGCGGTGAGCCCGGCGAGCGCCATCGCCGCGCCCCAGCCGACGGCGGCGACCACCAGCAGCCGCCCGTGCCGGTGGACGCGGGAGGTCCAGCCGCTGGTCGCGCCGACCAGCAGGGCGCCGAGGGCGGAGGCCGCGTACATCGGGCCGAGCGCCCAGTCCGCCCCCAACTCCGAGGCCAGGAACGGGAAGACGGCCACCGGGTAGGCGAACAGCATGGCGCAGACGTCGATCGCGTAGGTGCCGAGCAGGTCCTTGCGGCTCCACGCGTAGCGGACCCCGGTGAGCACCGCCCGGACGGACGGCCGTTCGGCGCCGGTGGGCGGCGGCACCGCCTTGATCCGGACGAGCAGCAGCAGCGAGAGGGCGAAGGAGAGGACGTCCAGCGCGTACGCGGTCTGCACCCCGGCGAAGGCCACCACGACACCGGCCAGCGCGGGGCCGGCCACCGAAGCGGCGTTGTGGTACAGCGACCTGAGGGCGAACGCGGCGGTCAGGTGCTGGTGCGGGACGAGCCGGGGGAGGAGCGAGTCCAGCGCCGGGCGCTGGATGCCGTCGGCGGCCGCGACCAGCGCGGCGACCAGGTAGATCGGCCAGAGCAGCGGGTGCGGCAGCAGGGCGTTGACCAGCAGCAGCCCGGCCAGCAGGCCGAGCGCGACCTCCGCCCGCAGCACCAGCTTCCGGCGGTCCAGGGCGTCGGCGAGGGCGCCGCCCCACAGGCCGAAGACGATCAGCGGCACCAGTTCGACGGCGCCGATCAGGCCGACCGCGAAGGAGGACCCGGTGAGTTCCTTGATCTGCATCGGCACGGCGACGAGGGTCAGGAAGCCGCCGAAACTGGTGACGCAGCCGGAGGTCCACAGGTAGCGGAAGTCGCGCGAGGCGCGCCAGGGCGACAGGTCGGGTGTCAGCGAGCGCAGCAGCCTCCGGGCGCGCCCGGGCACGGGGGGATGCGGGGGTTCGTCGACGTTCACGAACCGTCATCCTCGGGCGGCGGCCACCGCTTCCGCAAAGGGTTTTCGACCGGGGCGTGAACTTTTCGGCCGGGTGGTGAACGGGGTCACCAGCGGGTGATCGCGGGCCCCGAGGCCAGCCGCCCGGCGAGGTCGGCGAGCCGGTCCCGGACGGAGCGGCGGCCGGTCCGCTGCCCGGCGGCGACGCTGACCAGGTGCTGGGCGAGGTCGAACGGCCCCTCGGCGGCGGTGCCGACGGTCAGCCGCTCGTGCGCGAGCCGGCGGAGTTCGTCGAGGCCGTGGGGTTCGCCGCGGCCGCCGGACGCACCGGGCCCGCCGGACGTACCGGTCCCGTCGGGTGCGGTGAGCCCGTCCGGTCCGTCCGACCCGTCGGCGTCAGCGGAGCCCCCGTCCAGCGCGAGCACGGTCGCGCCGCGCCGCCGGGCGTCGTGCACCCGCTCCAGCAGCGCGGCGCCGGCCGCCCGGGGGACCACCACCAGCACGGTGTCACCGCGCCCGGCCTCGGTGAGCCGCCGCAGGTCGTGGGTCAGGTGGGCCGGGGCGTCGGCCGGCGGGCTGTGCCGCAGCAGGGTGGGCGCCAGCCGGGGGACGTCCGACCAGGCGGCCTCGTCGTCCAGGTGGGCGGCCAGGTGCCAGGGTTCGTACGCCTCGGTGCCGACCAGCAGCAGCCCGCTCGCGCTGCGCCGTTCCACGGAGCGGCGCAGCGCGCCGGCGAAGCCGCCGACCTCCTCCAGCCAGCCCGTTCCCGTCAGCCGTTCCCGGAGTGCCGAAACTCTCACCGCGTCCATGCGGGCCAGGATGTCCCGCCGGGCCGGGGATTTGGCAGGATCGGCCCATGACTTCCCTCGATTCAGCGACAAACCCGGCCCACGAGGTCCCGGACGTCTCCCAGCTGGTGGTCGGTGTCCTCGGTGGCACCGGCGACCAGGGGCGAGGACTCGCCCTGCGGCTGGCCAAGGCCGGCCAGCAGGTGATCATCGGCTCCCGCGACGCCGCCCGGGCCGAGGCCTCGGCGGCCGCGCTGGGCCTCGGCGTGCGCGGCGCCGACAACGCCACCGTCGCCCGGGAGAGCGACGTGGTGATCATCGCGGTCCCGTGGGACGGCCACGCCGCCACCCTGACCGCGCTGCGCGAGGAGCTCGCGGGCAAGATCGTCGTCGACTGCGTCAACCCGCTGGGCTTCGACAAGCAGGGCGCGTACGCGCTGAAGCCGGAGGAGGGCAGCGCCGCCGAGCAGGCCGCCGCGCTGCTGCCGGACTCCCGGGTCACCGCCGCGTTCCACCACCTCTCGGCGGTGCTGCTGCAGGACGAGTCGGTGGAGAGCATCGACACCGACGTCATGGTGCTCGGCGACGACCGGGAGGCCACCGACGTCGTCCGGGGCCTGGCCGCCCGCATCCCCGGGATGCGCGGCATCTTCGCGGGCCGGCTGCGCAACGCCCACCAGGTCGAGGCGCTGGTCGCCAACCTGATCTCGGTCAACCGCCGGTACAAGGCCCACGCGGGCCTGCGGATCACCGACGTCTGAGCGGATCCGGGCAGAGGCGTGTCGACCTCACCCCTGGACCCGGTCCGGAGGTGAGGTCGGCGACAATGGGTGGCGGCCGTGACCCGGCCGCCCGCACCCGTTCTAGGAGCCCTCCGCCATGCCTCGCACGTCCCGCTTCGCCCTGGCCGCCGTCGTCCTCGCGCTCGTGGCCCTGGTGGTCTCGCTGGTCCAGGGCTTCTGGCTGGGCCTGATCTGGCTGCCGCTGGCCGGCGTGGCCAGCAACGTGCTGTGGATGGACCGCCGCCGGGCCAGGATCGCCGCCGCGACCGCGGCCGCCGCCGAGTAGCGCCGGCCGCCGAGCAGGGCTAGTTCTTCCAGAAGCTGAACAGGTACCGGCCGAGCGTCGCGTAGTCCTGGTCCACGCCGAACAGGTTCATCAGGCCGTGGACGATCCCGAAGAAGAACTCGTTCACCTGGGGCTGCCACAGCAGCGCGAACACCGCGAGCATCCCGTACGGCGCGAACGGCTCGATCGCGCGCCGGGTCTGGTACGACAGCCAGGGCTCGACGATGCCGTAGCCGTCCAGTCCGGGCACCGGCAGCAGGTTCAGCACCGCCGCGCTCAGCTGGAGGAAGCCGAGGAAGCCCAGCGCGCCGGAGAACGGCGAGATGATCAGCTCGTGGCCCTCCCAGAACGCGTGCACGGTCGGGTCGTCCAGCCAGCCCGCGCCGATCGGGACCAGCAGCGCCGCCGCGATGAGCAGGTTGACCAGCGGGCCGGCCGCCGAGATCAGGCTGTGCTTGAGCCGGCCCTGGATGCGGTGCCGCTCGATCCAGACCGAGCCGCCGGGCAGGCCGATGCCGCCGAGGATCACGAAGACGATCGGCAGCACGAAGCTGAGCAGCACGTTGGCGTACTTCAGCGGGTTGAGCGTGAGGTAGCCCTTGGCGCCGACGGAGATGTCGCCGCCGTGCAGCGCGGTGCGCGCGTGGGCGTACTCGTGCAGGCAGAGCGAGACCATCCAGCCCGCGACCACGAACAGGAACACCCCGAACGAGGCGTTGCCGTAGCCCTGGTACACCGCCCAGCCGGAGGTGCCGAGGACGGCCAGGAGCACCCAGAACACCGGGCTGATCCGGCGGTCCTCGCTGCGGGAGCGCGGCGTGGCGGCGAAGGTCATGGTGTGGGTGCTCCGTGGGCAGAGGGAACGGGAAGGACCGGCAGGGACCGATCATGCCGGGCGGGCCGGTGGCCGGACAAGCCGCCTCCGGTGAACGTCCGAGGGCCCGGGGTCGGTTCCGCCGGGGCGCCGGGCCCTGCACAATTGTGCGGCCCTTCCCCCGCCGATCGACCAGAATGGTCCGGTGCACTACGGCATCCTCGGAACCACGACGGCCCACCACGACGACGGCACCCCGGTACCGATCGGCGGCGCCCGGCTACGGGCCCTGCTCGCGGCCCTGGCCCTCCGGCAGGGCCGGCCGGTGCCGGCCGACCTGCTGGTGGACGAGGTGTGGGAGGCCGAGCCGCCCCAGGACTCCTCCGCCGCGCTCCAGACCCTGGTCGGCCGGCTGCGCCGCACCATCGGCCGGGACGAGGTCGGCTCCGGCCCGGCCGGGTACTGGCTGACCGGTCCGGCCACCGACCTCGCCGACTTCCAGCGGCTGACCGGCGAGGGCCGCCGCGCCCTGGACACCGGGGACCACGCGCTCGCCGCCGAGCGGCTGGGCGCCGCCCTGGCGCTGTGGCGCGGCCCCGCGCTGGCCGACCTGCCGGACCGCACCGGCCCGGCCGTCCGGCTGGAGGCCCAGCGCGAGGAGGCCCGCCGCCACCGGATCACCGCCGACCTCGGCCTCGGCCGCGCCGCCGACCTGGTCGCCGAGCTGGCCGAGCTGTGCGAACGGCAGCCGCTGGACGAGTCGTTGCAGCTGCTGATGATCCGGGCGCTGCACGAGAGCGGACGGACGGCCGAGGCGCTGCGCCACTACGAGCGGACCAGGCGGGCCCTGGCCGAGGAGCTCGGCGCCGACCCGGGCCGCGGACTCCAGTCCCTGTACGCCGAGTTGCTCGCCCCGGAGGCGCCGGAGCCGGTCCACGCCGCGCCCGCGCCCGCGTCCGTACCCGCCGCCGCCCCCCAACTCCCGCGCGCCGTCGGCAACCTGCGCGGCCGGCTGACCAGCTTCGTCGGCCGCGAGGACGATCTCGCCGCGCTGCGCGGGATGCTGACGGACCGTCGGCTGGTGACGCTGACCGGCCCCGGCGGCTCCGGCAAGACCAGCCTCTCGACCGAGGCCGGGCGCGCCGAACAGGCCGCCGGGGGCTGGCCGGGCGGCGTCTGGGTGGCCGAACTCGCCCCGCTGGAGAGCCCGGACGCGGTGCCCGCCGCCGTGGTCTCCGCGCTCGGCCTGCGCGAGATCGTGCTGCACAGCACCAGCATGGTCGCCGAGGTGATCGAGAAGCGGGCCGAGGACCCGGTGCGCCGGCTGGTCGAGCACTGCGGCCACCGCCGGATGCTGCTCGTCCTGGACAACTGCGAGCACCTGATCCAGGCCGCCGCCGACCTCGCCGACGTCCTGCTCGCCGAGTGCCCCGGGCTGACGGTGCTCGCCACCAGCCGCGAGCCGCTGGGCGTGCCCGGGGAGACGGTGCTGCCGGTCGAGCCGCTGCCCGACCCGGTCGCGCTGCGGCTGTTCGTCGAGCGCGCGGCCGCCGCCCGTCCCGGCTTCGACCCGCAGGGCGACCCGGAGGCCTGCGCCGAGATCTGCCGCCGGCTGGACGGGCTGCCGCTGGCCATCGAACTGGCCGCGGCCCGGCTGCGGGTGATGACGGCGCGCCAGATAGCCGACCGGCTGGACGGCCGGTTCGCGCTGCTCACCGCGGGCAGCCGCACCCTGCTGCCGCGCCAGCAGACGCTGCGCGCGGTGGTCGACTGGAGCTGGGACCTGCTGGGCAAGCGGGAGCGGGCGGTGCTGCGCCGGCTCTCGGTGTTCGCGGGCGGCTGGCAGCTGGAGGACGCCGAGGCGGTCTGCGCCGACGGCGTCGAGGTGGCCCCCGGCGAGGTCGCCGACCTGCTGCTGTCGCTGGTCGACAAGTCCCTGCTGGTGGCCGACCTGGACGGGGCCAGCCTGCCGCGCTACCGGATGCTGGAGACCATCCACGAGTACGCGACCGAGCGCCTCGCCGGGTCCGCCGCCGAGCGCGCCGCCACCGAGGCCCGCCACCTGGCGCACTTCCGCACCCTGCTCGCCGCCGCCGACGCGGAGATCCACGGCCCCCGGCAGCTGCACTGGCTGACGGTGCTGGAGCGCGAGCAGGACAACATCCGGACGGCGCTGCGCCGCGCGATCGACCTGCGGGACGAGGAGCAGGCGCTGCTCCTCGCCATCGGCATGAGCTGGTACTGGTCGCTGCGCGGCTACAGCATGGAGGCGCGCACCTGGTACACCGCGATCGCCGCGCTCGGCCCGGACCCGTTCGGCCCGGACGCCCCGCAGGCGGTGCCGCTGGAGCGCGGCGTGCTGGCGTACGACCTGCCGCTGCCGACGGCGGTGGTCGAGGAGGCCCGCCGGCTGCTCGCGATGTTCCGGCTGATCGGGCTGTTCGAGGGCAACCTGGACGTCCTCGGGGACCCGGAGGCGATCGAGGTCGCCCAGCGGCTGATGGACGCCTACACCCCGGACCTGCCGCAGTCCTACCGCTTCCCGGCGCTGATGCGGGTGTTCGGCGCCTTCCTGGCCGGCCGCCTGGACATGATGAAGGACCTGATGGACGACGCCGTCCAGGGCTGCGAGCAGTACGGCGGGCCGAGCGACCTGGCGTTCATCCTGCAGGTCCGGGCCAGGATGATGAACGACTGGCCGAGCGGCGCCGAGCAGAGCATCGAGGACGGCGCCCGCTCGCTGGAGCTGTACGAGCAGTCGGGCGACCTCTGGGGGATCTCCCAGGCGCTGTCCGCGCACGGCGAGTCGCTGGCCAACCGGGGCGAGGCCGCGGCCGCCGCCGAGGCGTACGCGCGGGCGATCGAGCTGATCGAGGAGCTGGGGGCGCCGCAGGAGGTGCCGATCCTGCGGGTGAACCTGGGCACCGCCCTGCTGGAGCAGGACATGGAGCACGGCGAGCGGGTCGTCCGCGAGGCGCTGGCCTCCATCGACACCCCGGGCCTCAACCAGGCCACCACCGGGGCGCTGATGTTCGGCCACCTGACGCTCTGCGGCATCCACGCCCACCGCGGCGAGTTCGCGCAGGCGCTGGCCGAGCTGGACGAGCTGGACATAGTCCGGGTCGGCGGCTTCGCGCCGAGCCTGGTGACCGGGATGCTGATGAGCGCCCGCGGCTGGATCACCGCCCGGGCCGGGGACCCGGAGGCGGGGCTCGACCTGCTGCGCGCCGGCTGGCGGCAGCTGCGGGCGGTGACGGCCGCGAGCGGCTTCGCCGAGCACATGACGGTCATGGTGGTGCCCGCGGTGACGGCGGTGCTGGGCAGCTTCGCCCAGCGCGACGGGGACCTCGGGCGGGCCCGGGCGGCGGCCGTGCTGGCCGGCGCCCACGGCGGGCTGAACGGCCCGAAGGGCGGCTACCTGGACCGGGTCGAGCGGGCGCGTTCGGAGGCGGCCCTGCGGGAGTCGCTGGGGGACGCGGGGTACGAGGAGGCCCGGGCCGGCGGGGTCGGGATGACCCAGGAGCAGGTCTTCGAGCTGCTGGAGGGGCTGCTCGGCTAGCCACGGCGCGGTCGGGCCCGGGCGGTCGGATCCCGTACGGCCGGTGCCCGTCCCCTGGTCACCGGCCGCACGGGCCCGTACGGCGGCCGGCGCCTGTCCGGGGCGGCCGGCCGTCCTGCCCGGCGGCCTTCCCCGGCGAGGGCCGGGGGAGCCGACGGTGGTCATGGGGGTCAGGTCCGCTTGCGGAACCGGGCGACCGCCAGCGGGGCGAAGACGGCGGTCACGGCGGCCGACCAGATCAGCACGATCATCACCGGGTGGGCCACCGGACCCGTGCCGTTGAGCAGGGAGCGGGAGGCGTCGGCCAGCGCCGAGAGCGGGTTGACCTTGGTGAAGGACTGCAGCCAGCCCGGCATGGTGTCGGTCCGGGCGAAGATCGAGCTGCCGAACTGCATCGGCATCAGGACCAGCATGGCCACGCCCTGGACGGCCTGGGCGCTGCGCAGGGCCATGCCCAGCAGCATCGAGATCCAGACGATCGACATGCCGAACAGCAGGGCCAGGCCGATCGTGGCCAGCACCTCCAGCGGTCCGGTCTTCACCTCGAAGCCGATGCACATCGCGAAGCCGATCAGGATCGCGAAGGAGAGCAGCCCGCGGAGGGTCTCGGCGACGATCTTGGACAGCAGGACGGAGGCCCGGCCGATCGGCAGGGTGCGGAAGCGGTCCATCACGCCGCTCTGGAAGTCGCTGTTGAGGCCGGTGCCGACGGCCATCGCGAGGGTGAGGCCGGTCTGCCCGAGCAGGCCGGGGATCAGGTACTGCTTGTAGGTGTCCTGGTCGCCGGCCATCGCGCCGCCGAAGACGTAGACGAACAGCACGGTGAAGATGACGGGCATCAGCACGGCGTCGAACATCGACTCCGGGTCGGCCTTGATCCGCATCAGGTTGCGCCGGGTCAGCGCGCCGACGTGGCGCAGGGTGCCGGTCAGGCCGATCCGGGAGTCCTCCGCCGGGGGCCGGGTGTCCCGGGCCCGGGAGGGGGTGAGCGTGGCGGTGGTCATGCGACGGGCTCCTTGGCGAGGCTGGGGGCGGGCACGGCGGCGGACGCGGGCTTGCCGGTGATGGCGAGGAAGACCTCGTCCAGGCTGGGCACCTTGGTGTCGATGCCGGCGATGGCGAAGCCGCGGGTGCCGAGTACGCCGATCACCGCGGTCAGCTGCTCCTCGCCGGTGATCGGCACCGCGAGCAGCCCGGTGTCGGTGGAGACGGTGGCGTTGAGGACGCCGCTCTCGTGCAGGCAGCGGGCCATCTCGGGCAGCTCGGCCGGGTGGGCCGGGCGGACCTGGAGGGTCTGGCCGCCGACCTTGGCCTTGAGCTCGGAGACGGCGCCGTTGGCGATCACCCGGCCGCGGTCGATGACGGTCAGCTCGTTCGCGAGCTGCTCCGCCTCCTCCATGTACTGGGTGGTCAGCAGCACGGTGCTGCCCTCGGCGACCATCCGCTGCACCTCGTCCCAGACCTCGTTGCGGGTGCGCGGGTCCAGGCCGGTGGTGGGCTCGTCCAGGTAGAGCACCCGGGGGCGGCCCATCATGCTGGCGGCCAGGTCGAGGCGGCGGCGCATGCCGCCGGAGTAGGTCTTGGCGGTCCGCTTGGCGGCCTCGGTGAGCGAGAAGCGCTCCAGCAGCTCGGCGGCCCGGGCCCTGGCCTCCCGGCGCGGGAGGTCGAGCAGCCGGCCGATGAGGTAGAGGTTCTCGTACCCGGAGAGCAGCTCGTCCACGGAGGCGTACTGGCCGGTGAGGCCGATCGTGCGGCGCAGCTGCTTGGGCTGGCGCAGCACGTCGTAGCCGCCGACGTACGCGGTGCCGGCGTCCGGCTTGATCAGGGTGGAGAGGACGCGCACCAGGGTGGTCTTGCCCGCGCCGTTGGGGCCGAGCAGGGCGAGCACGGTGCCCTCCCGGACGGTCAGGTCGACCCCGTCGAGGGCCTTCGTCTCGCCGTAGTGCTTGACGATGCCCCGCACCTCCACGGCGTTCCCGGAAGTGGTTCCCCGGTCGTTCGGGGCTGTCGCGATTCGTGTCATGCCCCCAGGCTGTCCGCCCCGGCTGTCAGCTCCCTGTCGGCCGGTGCGGTGCGCTGTCGGTTCGCTGTCACGCCGCTGTCAGCGGCCGCCGCGGGGCCGGGAACGGCGGCGGCCCCGCTCCCGGCGGGGGGAGCGGGGCCGCCGGCGTCGGGCCTTACGTGAAGCTGTGCTCGGCCGCGGGGAAGGCGCCGGTGCGGACGTCCTGGGCGTAGGCGCGGGCGGCGTCGCCGAGGACGGTGCGCAGGTCGGCGTACTGCTTGACGAACTTGGGCACCCGGCCGGCCGTCATGCCGGCCATGTCGGTCCAGACCAGCACCTGGGCGTCGGTGTCCGGGCCGCCGCCGATGCCGACGGTCGGGATCGCCAGCTGCTCGGTGACCTGGGCGGCCAGCTCGGCCGGGACGGCCTCCAGCACGACCGCGAAGGCGCCGGACTGCTGGACGGCCTTGGCGTCGCGGAGCAGCTGGTGGGCCGCCTCGTCGCCGCGGCCCTGGACCGGGTAGCCGCCGAGGGCGTGCACGGACTGCGGGGTGAGGCCGATGTGGGCCATCACCGGGACGCCGGCCTCGACCAGCAGCTCGATCGAGCGGGCGCTGCGCTCCCCGCCCTCCAGCTTGACCGCGCCGACCCCGGCCTCCTTCATCAGCCGGGCCGCGTTGTGCATGGCCTGGGCGGGGGACTCCTGGTAGGAGCCGAACGGCAGGTCGGCGACGATCATGGACCGCTTGGTGCCGCGGACGACGGCGGCGGAGAGCATCACCATCTGATCCATGGTCACCGGGACGGTGGTCTCGTAGCCGAGGTGGCAGTTGCCCGCCGAGTCGCCGACCAGCAGCACCGGGATGCCGGCCTCGTCGAACACGCCCGCGGTGAGGGCGTCGTAGGCGGTCAGCATCGACCACTTCTCGCCGCGCTGCTTGGCGGTGGCGAGGTCGCGGACGGTGACCCGGCGGTTGGTGACCCCGCCGTAGAGGGTGGTGGTCGACGCCTGGTTCTGGGCAGGCGAAGGCGTAGAAGCGTTCATCGAACGGACTCCTGAAGGGTTGTCGTCTCGTGGCGCCGTACGGCGTCCCCGGATCACCTCCATGCTTGCACGCCCCGGCTCCGGCGCAAAGAGGGGTGCGTTCGTCCCGGTGCGATCCACGCCACACCGGGTGCGATCCGCGCCGCACCGGGTGCGCGGGCGCCCCGCGCCGGGGTGCGCGGGAGGCCCCCGAATTTGCCTGCTCTTTACGAAACGGGTTCGTCTCGTATCGTATCGGCCGCTAGTCTGGTGCGGGGGGTTACGAGACGCATTCGGCTCGGAATTGCCCGCCAGTGCCACACCACCACGGACGGGAACACCCATGACCACCGCAGCCGCGCCACCCCGCGTGCCGGAAGCCATCCACCGTCGGCGCTGGGCGATCCTCGGCACCCTGCTGCTCGCCCTGCTCGTCGTCGTGCTCGACAACTCGATCCTCAACGTCGCGATGAAGACCATCGCGACCCCCGCGCCGGTCGGCCTCGGGGCCACCCAGAGCGACCTGGAATGGTCGATCAACTCCTACACCCTGGTCTTCGCCGGGCTGCTGTTCACCTCCGGCCTGCTCGGCGACCGGTTCGGCCGCAAGCGCGCGCTGCTGGCCGGCATGGTGGTCTTCGGGATCGCCTCGCTGCTGTCCGCGCTGGCCGCCTCGCCCGGTGAACTCATCGGCTACCGCGCCCTGATGGGCGTCGGCGGCGCGCTCGCGATGCCCGCCACGCTGGCGATCATCATGAACGTCTTCGAGCGCTCCGAGCAGCCCAAGGCGATCGGGATCTGGGCCGGCGCGGTCGGCCTGGCCATCGCCATCGGCCCGATCACCGGCGGCCTGCTGATCGAGCACTTCTGGTGGGGCTCGGTCTTCCTGGTCAACGTCCCGATCGTGGTCGTCGCGGTGATAGCGATGGTGATCCTGGTCCCCGAGTCCAAGGACCCCAACCCGGGCCGGATGGACCCGATCGGCGTACTGCTGTCGATCATCGGCCTGGTCGCGCTGATCTACGGCATCATCAAGGGCGGCGAGCTGGCCGACTTCACCGCGGCCGGGGCCTGGGTGCCGACCCTGGTCGGCGTCGTCGCGCTGGTCGCCTTCGTCTGGTACGAGCGCCGCACCGCGTTCCCCGCGCTGGACGTCACCTGGTTCCGCAACCGGGTGTTCAGCGCCTCCGTGGTGGTCGTCGGCGTGATCTTCTTCGCGCTGATGGGCGTCTCCTTCTTCGGCGTCTTCTACATCCAGAGCGTGCGCGGCTACAGCGCCCTCCAGGCCGGCGTGCTGATGCTGCCGCTGGCCGCCGCCCAGCTGGTGTTCGCGCCGCGGGCCCGGCTGGTGGTCGACCGCCTCGGCGTCGCCGCCACCGCCGCCGGCGGCATGCTGCTGGTCGCGCTCGGCTTCGTCGGCTACGTCGTGCTGACCGCCACCACCCCGATCTGGGTGCTGGTCCTGCTCGGCCTGGTGATGGGCGCCGGCATGGCGCACGTCATGCCGCCGGTCACCGTCGCGATCATGGCCTCGCTGCCCCGCGAGAAGGCCGGCGCCGGCTCGGCCGTCAACAACACCTTCCGCCAGGTCGGCGGCTCGCTCGGCGTCGCCGTGCTCGGCGCGGTGCTCTCCACCGTCTACCGCGACGGGATGGCCGACACCCTGACCCACCTGCCCGAGGGGCTGCGCGACAAGGCCGGCGAGTCGCTGGAGGCCACCCTGGCCATCGCCGGCCGCATCCCCGGCGGCGAGGCGCTGGTCGCCCCGGCGAACGACTCCTTCATCCACGCCATGCACGTGGTCGCCTCGCTCTCGGTGGGCGTCTCGGTGATCGGCGCCGTCGTCGCCTGGTTCCTGCTGCCGGGCCGCTCGGCCGCCCCCGCGGGACCGGCCGGGCCGGCCCCCGAGCAGCGCGGCCAGGAGCGGGAGTCCGCGGCCGCGGACGCCTGACCGGCGGCCGGCCGTACCGCGACTGAGTGACAATGGCCCTGTCACCCGGGTACGCCCGGGTGGCGGGGCCTCGGTCCCGGCAGGCCCCCTGCCGAGGGCCCACCGGAGGACACCCCACGGCGCCAGGGCGACCGGGGAGGACGAGGGAGAGACAGCGGGGATGAAGACGGACACGCCGACCGCCGGCACCGGGCAGCACTGCGCGGAGGTACGCCGTGGCCGGCCCCGCAGCGAGGCCGCCGAGCAGGCCATCTTCGGGGCCGTCGAGGACCTGATGGCCGGCGGCACCGCGCTGTCCGAGCTCACCATCGAGGGCATCGCCGCCGCCGCCGGCGTCGGCAAGGCCACCATCTACCGGCGCTGGCCCAACAAGGAGGCCCTGCTGGTCGACGTGGTCAGCCGACTGGAGGAGCCGCTGCCGGAGCCCACCGGCGCCGGCGCCCGGGCCGACCTGATCGCCCTGGTGGACCACGTCCGCCGGCGCGGCCTGGCCAAGCGCACCCGCTGGGTGCTCAAGGCCGCCCTCGGCCAGATGCAGACCCTGCCCGAGCTGTACACCGCCTACCGGGACCGGGTGATCAAGCCCCGCCGGGAGGTCGGGCTCGGCCTGATCCGCCGGGCCGTCGCCGAGGGCGTGATCCGCGACGACCTCGACCTGGAACTGCTCAACGACCTGCTGATGGGGCCGATCCTCTACCGCAGCATCCTGTGGGACGACTCCGACCTGGAGGACCCGGACCTGGCCCGCAAGCTGGTCGACTCCATGCTCGAAGGCCTCGCACCCCGCTGACCCGGCCGGACGGCGCCCCGGACGCGGCCGCGCCCGCCGGACCGGACGGGGCCGCGCCCGCCGGACCGGACGTGGCCTCGCTCACCAAACCGGGCCACGCCGGAACCCGCTCAGCGGGCCCGACGTCTGTCCCGGCATAGGCTGAGCCGGGTATCCGATCAAACCGGCACCGGTCCGGTCGTGCCCGCACCTTCGACGGTCCGGGTACCGGAACGGCGGCGGCACGAGCGAACGGGAGCCACTTCATGGCGCAGGCGGACAGGACCGAACGGATCGCGGCCCCAGGGGGCGGCGCCGACGGCCCGGCCCCCGCGTCGCGTCGGGGCGGCTTCCTCGGCCTGCGCCACTGGGGCCGGGACGCCCGCGGCAGCACCACCTGGCGGCGCGGCCTGGTGGTCGCCGTGCTGGCCGTGCTCACCGCCGCGCTGATCGCCCTGCACGCCGAGGTCCCCAACAGCGCCGGCAACCTCGGCAGCCTGCTGGAGACCTTCCTGCCCTGGCTGGGCCTGGCCGTCCCGGTGCTGCTGGTGCCCGCGCTGCTGCGCCGCTCCGCCACCGCGCTGATCGCCCTGCTGCTGCCCGTCGTGCTCTGGGCCAACCTGTTCGGCGGCCTGCTGAGCGACAAGAGCGGCGGCAAGGGCGACTGGACGGTGGTCAGCCACAACGTCGCCGCCGCCAACACCGACGTGCCGGGCACCGTCCGCACCCTGGTGGACTCCGGCGCCCAGATCGTCGCCCTGCAGGAGCTGGCCGGCAAGCAGCTGCGCTCGTACGAGACCGGGCTCGCCGCCGCCTACCCGCACCACACGGTGGAGGGCACCGTCGGGCTCTGGTCGAAGTACCCGATCGGCGACGTCACCCCGGTGGACCTGAAGATCGGCTGGACCAGGGCCTTCCGGGCCGAGGTCACCACCCCGCAGGGCCCGGTCGCGGTGTACGTCGCGCACCTGCCCTCGGTGCGGCTGAAGGCCGAGGGCGGCTTCACCGTCAACCAGCGGGACGTCAGCGCGCAGGCGCTCGGCGACGCGATCCAGGCCGAGCCGCTGAAGAAGGTCCTGCTGCTCGGCGACCTCAACGGCACCATGAACGACCGCAGCCTGGCGCCGGTCACCTCGCAGATGCGCTCGGCCCAGGGCGCCGCCGGGGACGGCTTCGGCTTCAGCTGGCCGGCCGCCTTCCCGATGGCCCGGATCGACCAGATCATGAGCAAGGGCGGGCTGAAGCCGGTGGACTCCCGCACCCTGCCCCGGGACGGCAGCGACCACCTCCCGGTGGCCGCCACCTACCGGTACTCCTCCTGAGGGCCGGCGGCGTGGGGACCGGCCGCATGAGGATCAGCCGCGGCGCCAGCGGTTGGTGATCGGCAGCCGGCGGTCCCGGCCGAAGTTCTTGGCCGAGATCTTCGGGCCCGGCGGGTACTGGCGCCGCTTGTACTCGGCGGTGTCGACCAGCCGGACCACCCGGTCCACCAGGGCCGGGTCGAAGCCGGCCGCCACGATCGCGTCCCGGCCCTCGTCGCCCTCGATGTAGCGGGTCAGCAGGCTGTCCAGCAGGTCGTAGTCGGGCAGCGAGTCGGTGTCCACCTGGTCCGGCCGCAGCTCGGCGGACGGCGGCTTGGTGATGGTGTGCTCCGGGATCGGCGGCACCTCGCCGCGCCGCCCGGCCTCCTCGTTGCGCCAGCGCGCCAGCCGGAAGACCAGCGACTTGTAGACGTCCTTGACGGGCCCGTAGGCGCCCACCGAGTCGCCGTACAGGGTCGAGTAGCCGACCGCCAGCTCGCTCTTGTTGCCGGGCGCGAGCACCAGGTGCCCCTCCTGGTTGGAGATCGCCATCAGCAGGGTGCCGCGCAGCCGGGACTGGAGGTTCTCCTCGGCCAGGCCGGTCAGCTCGACGGCGCCCAGGTAGGCGTCGAACATCGGGGCGATGGAGACGGTCCGGAAGCGCAGCCCGGTCCGGCGGGCCAGTTCGGCCGCGTCGTCCCGGGAGTGCTGGGAGGAGTAGCGGCTGGGCATCGAGACGCAGTGCACGTTCGGCGCGCCGACGGCGTCCACCGCGATCGCGGCCACCAGCGCCGAGTCGATGCCGCCGGACAGGCCGATCAGCACGGAGCCGAAGCCGTTCTTGGCCACGTACGCCCGGGTGCCGGAGACCAGCGCGGCCCAGATCTCGGCCTCGTCGGACAGCCGCGGCGCCACCCCGGCGGTGAGCGGTTCGGGGGGTGCGGCCTGCGGCCCGCCGCCCAGCTCGGTACGGACCAGGTGCAGCCCGTCGCTGAGCAGCAGGCCGTCGGTGTCGTCGCCGGCGGCGGCCGGCAGGTCGAGGTCCAGCACCAGCAGGTGCTCCTCGAACTGCGGGGCGCGGGCCAGGACTTCACCGTCCGCGCCGACCACGATCGAGTCGCCGTCGAAGACCAGCTCGTCTTGGCCGCCGACCATGTTGACGTACGCCAGGGCGCAGCCCGCCTCGGCGGCCCGGCGCCGCACCAGCTCCAGCCGCTGGTCGTCCTTGTTCCGCTCGTACGGGGAGCCGTTGACCACCAGCAGCAGCCCGGCGCCGGCCTCGCGGGCGGCGGTGACCCGGCCGCCGTCCTGCCAGATGTCCTCGCAGATCGCCAGCGCGACGTCCACCCCGTGCAGCCGCAGCACCGGCAGCTGGTCGCCCGGGACGAACCAGCGGAACTCGTCGAACACGCCGTAGTTGGGCAGGTGGTGCTTGGCGAAGCGGGTCACCACCTCGCCCCGGTGCAGCACGGCGGCGCAGTTCTGCGGGGAGCCGGCCGGGCGGTTGAAGCGCGGCGAGGCGTGCTCGGAGCGCCCGAGGTAGCCGACCACCACCGGGACCCCGCCCAGCCCCTCCGCCGCCAGCCGGGCGGCCAGGGCGACCAGCGCGGCGCGGGAGGCCTCGACGAAGGAGTGGCGCAGGGCGAGGTCCTCCACCGGGTACCCGGTGAGGGCCATCTCGGGGAAGGCGACCAGCTGCGCGCCGGCCTCCGCGGCCTGCTTGGTCAGGCGCACCACCTCGTCGCCGTTGCGGGCGAGGTCACCGACCCAGGGGTCGGTCTGGCACAGGGCGAGACGGAGATTGGGCATGCCCCGAGTGTAATCGTCTAACTGACGCAATGTCCTGGGCAGGGGTCGGCGGCGGGGGTCGGCACTGCCGGGCCGGGCGGGGATCGGCCATGATGGGGGCAACCGCTTTACGAGGTCTTTCCACGGCCTCCGGGGCGTAACACGAGCGTAAAGAGCAGAGGTGAGACTGTCCCCATGGGCAAGCAGCAGCAGTTCGTGCTTCGGACGCTCGAAGAGCGTGACATCCGGTTCGTCCGGCTGTGGTTCACCGACGTGCTCGGCTTCCTGAAGTCGGTCGCGGTGGCGCCGGCCGAGCTGGAGCAGGCCTTCGAGGAGGGCATCGGGTTCGACGGCTCGGCGATCGAGGGGTTCGCCCGGGTGTACGAGTCCGACATGATCGCCAAGCCGGATCCGACCACCTTCCAGATCCTGCCGTGGCGCTCGGAGACCCCGGGCACCGCCCGGATGTTCTGCGACATCCTGATGCCGGACGGCTCGCCCTCCTTCGCCGACCCCCGGTTCGTGCTCAAGCGCACCCTGGAGAAGGCCTCCGAGCAGGGCTTCACCTTCTACACACACCCGGAGATCGAGTTCTTCCTGCTGAAGAACCTGCCCGGCGACGGCACCCCGCCGATCCCCGCCGACCAGTCCGGCTACTTCGACCACACCCCGCGCGGGGTGGGCCACGACTTCCGCCGCCAGGCGATCACCATGCTGGAGTCGATGGGCATCTCGGTCGAGTTCTCGCACCACGAGGGCGCCCCCGGCCAGCAGGAGATCGACCTGCGCTACGCCGACGCGCTCTCCACCGCCGACAACATCATGACCTTCCGGCTGGTCATGAAGGAGGTCGCGCTGGAGCAGGGCGTGCACGCGAGCTTCATGCCCAAGCCGTTCTCCGAGCACCCCGGCAGCGGCATGCACACCCACGTCTCGCTGTTCGAGGGCGACCGCAACGCCTTCCACGAGTCCGGCGCCGAGTACCAGCTCTCCAAGGTCGGCCGGTCCTTCATCGCCGGGCTGCTGAAGCACGCCGCCGAGACGGCCGCCGTCACCAACCAGTGGGTGAACTCCTACAAGCGGATCTGGGGCGGCTCCCAGCGCACCGCCGGGGCCGGCGGCGAGGCGCCCTCGTACATCTGCTGGGGCCACAACAACCGCTCGGCGCTGATCCGGGTGCCGATGTACAAGCCGGGCAAGCAGGGCTCCACCCGGATCGAGGTCCGCTCCCTGGACACCGGCTGCAACCCGTACCTCGCCTACGCCGTCACCCTCGCGGCCGGCCTGAAGGGCATCGAGGAGGGCTACGAGCTCCCGCCCGGCGCCGACGACGACGTGTGGGCGCTGACCGACTCCGAGCGCCGCGCCCTCGGCATCCAGCCGATGCCGCAGAACCTCGGCGAGGCCATCGACCTGATGCAGCGCAGCGAGCTCGTCGCCGAGACCCTCGGCGAGCACGTCTTCGACTTCTTCCTCAGGAACAAGCACAAGGAGTGGGAGGAGTACCGCTCCGAGGTCACCCCGTTCGAGCTGCGGAAGAACCTCCAGGTGCTGTGAGCGGCTGACGGCCGCTCAAACCGTTTCCGGCCCGCTGTCGTCCGAAGGGACGACGGCGGGCCGTCCTATGGAGTGGATCTGCGACGGATCGCCGGTCGCGGTGGCGGAATGTGAAGCTTGTATGACCGGGTGTCATGGTCCGATGGGGTCTGAATGTCCGTTTCATCCTGAAAGAGGATCACATGACCTCCTCCGTCAGTCGCGCCGCCGCCACCCGACTGCTCGTCCGCCGGACCTGCGTCGTGGGTGCCGCCGTGGCCGCCGTCGCGGGCCAGCTGCTGGCCGTCCCGACCGTCGCCGACGCCCGCGGTTCGGGTACGGGCACCGGTGCGAACGCGGGTGCGCAGTACCCGCAGAGCTCGCAGAACTCGCAGGCCCCGCAGAGCCCACAGAGCTCGCAGAGCCCGCAGAACTCGCAGAGCCCGCAGAGCTCGCAGCTCCCGCAGCTTCCGCTGCACCCGAAGAACCCGCTGGAGCTGCTGCAGTCGCTGCAGTCGAAGAACCCGCTCCAGTCGTTCCAGGCGCTGCAGTCGCCGCAGCCGCACCGCCCGCAGCAGCGGGCCACCACGATCGCCGAGAACCAGCTGCCGTTCACCACCCGCTTCGAGGGCGACTTCCACGGCTCCATCACCCGGATCAGCAACTCGCTGATGACCTGCGACGAGACGAAGGCGCCGCTCGACCCGGAGCAGCCGCCCTGCGAGGACGCCCGCAAGGGCCTCGGCTCCCGGCCGATCAACAACAAGTACGAGATGAAGTACATCAACATCGACCCGGGCTCGGTCGGCCCGCTCGGCGACGGGATCTACTCCGCCAGCTCCGCCGACCTGGGCCTGATCGACGGCTCCCGGGTCAAGTACGCCCGGCTGTACTGGGGCGGCACCCGCGGCATCGACGACGTCGTGCTGCCGGAGAACCAGATCGACGAGGTGTACCTGAAGGTCCCGGGCGAGGGCCAGTACCGCAACATCGCCAACGACCAGCCCTCGATCGGCTACATCACCACCGACGTGGAGAGCAGCTACCAGGCCTCCGCCGACATCACCGACCTGGTCCGGCAGGCCGGCAACGGCACCTACACCGTCGCCAACATGGACTCGGTGGTGAAGCCGCACAGCTGGGGCGGCTGGACGATCGTGGTCGCGTACGAGAACGACTGCAAGCCGTACCGGCACATCCACCTGTGGGACGGCTTCCGGGTCGAGCTGCCGGACAGCCCGCCGCGCGAGTTCGACCTCACCGGGCTGCAGACCCCCGCCGCCGGCCCGGTCGCGGGCAAGCTCGGCTTCGTGGTCTACGACGGCGACCTCAAGTGGACCGGCGACACCCTCGCCATCAAGTCCACCAACGGCCCGCAGGCGCTCTTCTCGGACCTCAACCACGCCTCCAACGACGCGTTCAACTCCACCATCGAGGAGCTGACCCCGGCCGACCAGTTCATCCGCACCCCGTACAACCGCAACAACTTCGGCTACGACTCCAACCGTTGGGACATCTCGCCGTTCCTGCGCAACGGCGACACCGACATCAAGGTGCTGTTCGACACCGACAAGGACGGCTACGACCTGGGCGTCTTCTACGCCTACGTCAACCTGGACGGCTCCACCGAGGGCTGATCCGCCGAGGGCTGATCCACCGTCCGGCCACGGCGCCGCTGCCGCACCACCCGCACCGCGCGGGGCGGCAGCGGCGCCGCCGCGTCCCGGCCCCGCGGGGCGCCGCGCAGCAGCCGCTCGCAGGGGCGTTCCACCCAGCGGTACAGGGCCCCCGCGGCCACCAGCGAGCCGCCCGCCAGCAGCAGCCAGACGCCGAGCGTCGCGGCCCCCGGCGCCGGGCGGTCCTGGACGGCCAGCCAGCAGCGGACGCCGATCTCGTGCACCAGGTACCAGGCGTACGACCACTCGCCGAGCCGTACGGCCGTCCGGCCCGCCAGCAGCCGGGGCGGGGCCCCGCAGGCGTCCCGCCGGGCGGCGGCCGCCAGCAGGGCGGCGAACAGCGGTGCGGACAGCAACTGGGAGGCGCTGTACGGGCCGTACCAGGAGGAGTCCGGGACGGCGGCGTGCCAGGGGACCAGCAGGACGTGGAAGAGCAGCACGGCGGCGGCCGCCGGGAGGAGCCCCGGCCGCAGGAGGCGCACCCGGGGGAGCACGCCGTGCCGCACGGCCAGGCCGGTGACCACGCCCAGGACGAACTGCGGGGTCCGGGCCGGCGGCAGGTAGTCCAGCAGCCAGCCGCGCACCGTCGGGTCGGCGGGCAGCACGGCACCGGCCGCCCACAGCACCGGGCCGAGCACGGCGCACAGGGCCGCGAGCGGCAGCCAGGCGCGCCGGCGCGGGGCCAGCAGGCGCAGCAGCGGCGGGAACAGCAGGTAGAACCAGGCCTCGGCGCCCAGCGACCAGGAGGCCGGGTTGCCGCCGTACAGGGTGGGCAGCGTCCACGGGTGCACCAGCGCCAGCGACCAGAGCGCCGCCGCCACCGGCAGCACCGCGCCGATCGCCGCGTCCGCGCCCAGGGACAGCGCGGTGGTCAGCACGTGCAACGGCCAGATCCGGGCGAACCGGCGGCGGGCGAAGACCCACGGCCGGGCGGGCGAGGCCCCGTACGTCCAGGCCAGCACGAAACCGGAGAGCACGAAGAAGAACGTCACGCCCGAACGGCCGTACCAGGCGAGCGGGCTGAGCAGCGGCAGCTCGCCCACCTTGCGGGAGAGGTGGTAGAGCACCACCAGCAGGGCGGCCCAGAAGCGCAGCCCGGTGAGCGAGGGCAGGCGGCTGGGGCCGGTCGTGGGCATCGGCGCTCCGGGGGCGGGGGGACGGGGGCGGCGCCCGGGTGAACGAGCACGGCGGGGCCGAGGTCACGCCGACGGCGGCGGGCGGTCGCGTCCGGCGACCGGGTGCCGGGGCGCGTAACCTGCTAGGGCCCGGACGGACCTGCCAGGCCCGGACGGGCCCCTGGGCGGACGGATGGAGGGGCCGATGGCGGTGGAGGAGCAGCGGGCCGGGAGCCGGGTCAGCCGGCCGGAGAACCGGCTGGTCCGGCGCGGGTTCACCGACCCGGCGCGGGCGGTGCGGCTGTTGGAGGGCCCCGGGCTGGAGGGCCTGGCCGACGACCCCGTGCTGCTGGACGCGCTCGGCGCCACCGCCGACCCCGACCTCGCGCTGCTCGGCCTGTCCCGGCTGCTGGAGGCCGCCGACGCGGCCGACCGGCACACCCTGCGCGACACCCTCACCACCTCCAAGCCGCTGCGCGACCGGCTGCTCGGCGTGCTCGGCGTCTCCACCGCGCTCGGCGACCACCTGGCCCGGCACCCGCACGACTGGCACGTGCTGGTCACCTTCGAACTGCGCGACATGCACCCCGGCCCGGAGGACTTCCGCCGCTCCCTCGCCGAGGGCGTCCGGGACGACACCCTCGGCCCCGCGAACGCGCTGCGCGTCGCCTACCGCCGCTGCCTGCTCGCCATCGCCGCCCGCGACCTCACCGGCACCACCGACCTCGCGCAGACCGCCGCCGAACTCGCCGACCTGGCCGGCGCCACCCTCCAGACCGCCCTGGACCTCGCCGCCGAGCAGGACCCGGAGGCGGCCGCGGCCTGCCGGCTCGCCGTGATCGGCATGGGCAAGTGCGGCGGCCGCGAGCTCAACTACGTCTCGGACGTGGACGTGGTCTTCGTCGCCGAGCCGCGCGAGGGCGTGGACGAGCACGAGGCGCTCAAGGCCGCCACCCGGCTGGCCGCCGCCCTCACCCGGCTGTGCGCGGACACCACCGGCGAGGGCACCATCTGGCCGGTGGACGCCAACCTGCGCCCCGAGGGCCGCAACGGCCCGCTGGTGCGCACCCTGGCCAGCCACCTCGCCTACTACCAGCGCTGGGCCAAGACCTGGGAGTTCCAGGCGCTGCTCAAGGCCCGCCCGGTCGCCGGGGACGCGGAGCTCGGCGCCGCGTACGTGGCGGCGCTCGCCCCGATGGTCTGGCAGGCCGCCGCCCGGGAGAACTTCGTCGCCGACGTGCAGCAGATGCGCCGCCGGGTGATCGACTCCATCCCGGCCACCGAGCTGGACCGCCAGCTCAAGCTCGGCCCGGGCGGGCTGCGCGACGTCGAGTTCTCCGTCCAGCTGCTCCAGCTGGTGCACGGCCGCACCGACCCGGCGCTGCGCAGCGGCAACACCCTGGAGGCGCTGGCCGCGCTCTCCCGGGGCGGCTACGTCGGCCGGGCGGACGCCGCCTCGCTGGACGCCGCGTACCGCTTCCTGCGCTCGCTGGAGCACCGCATCCAGCTGTACCGGCTGCGCCGCACCCACCTGATGCCCACCGGGGCCGAGGACCTGCGCCGGCTGGCCCGCTCACTGGCGGCGCTGATCAACGACGACACCCGCGCCGACCCGGTGGCCGCGCTGCAGCGCGAGTGGAAGCGGCACGCGATGGAGGTCCGGCGGCTGCACGAGAAGCTGTTCTACCGGCCGCTGCTCGATGCCGTCGCCGAACTGCCGCCGGGCGCCACCGGGCTCAGCCCGGAGGCGGCCCGGGCCCGGCTGGAGGCGCTGGGCTACGCGGACCCGGCCGCCGCGCTGCGGCACCTCAGCGCGCTCGCCTCCGGGGTGAGCCGCAAGGCGGCGATCCAGCGCACCCTGCTGCCGGTGCTGCTCGGCTGGTTCGCCGAGTCCGCGGACCCGGACGCCGGGCTGCTCAATTTCCGCCAGGTCTCCGACGCGCTCGGCCGCACCCCCTGGTACCTGCGGCTGCTGCGCGACGAGAGCGCCGCCGCCGAACAGCTGGCCCGGGTGCTGTCGGCCGGTCGGCTCGCCCCCGACCTGCTGCTGCGCGCCCCCGAGGCGGTGGCCATGCTGGGCGACCCGCACGGCCTGGAACCACGCGGCCGGGCGGCGCTGCAGTCGGAGATACTGGCCGCCGTCGGCCGGGCCGGGTCCACCCACGCCGCGGTGGCCGCCGCCCGCTCGGTGCGCCGCCGCGAGCTGTTCCGCACCGCCGCCGCGGACGTGCTCGGGCGGCTCGGGGAGGACCCGGCCGAGGCGCTGGACACCGCCGGGGAGGCGCTCACCGCGCTCAACGCCGCCACCCTGGGCGGCGCGCTGCGCGCCTGCGTGGCCGGCTGGGAGGCCGAGCACGGGGACCTGCCGACCCGGATCGCGGTGATCGCGATGGGCCGCTTCGGTGGCCACGAACTGGGCTACGGCTCGGACGCGGACGTGCTCTTCGTCCACGAGCCGCTGCTCGGCTCGCTGGAGGAGGCGGCCGCCCGGGCCGCCCAGGCGGTCTGCCACGAGCTGCGCGCCCAGCTGGGCGCGCCGTCCACCGAGCCGCCGCTGCTGGTCGACGCCGACCTGCGGCCGGAGGGCCGCAGCGGCCCGCTGGTGCGCACCCTGGCCTCGTACGCGGCGTACTACCGGCGCTGGTCGCACGCCTGGGAGAGCCAGGCGCTGCTGCGGGCCGAACCGGTGGCCGGGGACGAGGAGCTGGGCGCGCGGTTCCGGCAGCTGATCGACCCGCTGCGCTACCCCGGCGGCGGGGTGCCGGAGCGGGACCTGGTGGAGATCCGCCGGATCAAGGCGCGGATCGAGGCCGAGCGGCTGCCGCGCGGGGCCGACCCGACCACCCACACCAAGATCGGCCGGGGCGGGCTGGCGGACGTCGAGTGGACGGTGCAGCTGCTGCAGCTCCGGCACGGGTACGAGCTGCCGGCCCTGCGCACCACCCGGACCAGGGCGGCGCTGGCCGCGGCCGCGGAGGCCGGGCTGGTCGAGCCGGAGGACGCCGAGGTGCTGGACACGGCCTGGGTGCTGGCCTCCCGGGTGCGGGCGGCGGTGATGCTGGTGCGCGGGCGGCCCGGGGACAGCTTCCCGGGGGAGGCCCGGGAGCTGGCCGGGGTGGCCCGCTACCTCGGGTACGGCTCCGGGCACAGCGGCGAGCTGCTGGACGACTACCGGCGGACCACCCGGCGGGCCCGGGCGGTGGTGGACCGGCTGTTCTACGGCGCCGACTGACCGGGGCCGCGCACGGGGACGGCCCGCCCCGGGTACGCGAAAGGGGCCCCGGTCGGGGCCCCTTCGAAGACGGGCGCTAGCGGCGCGCGCTGCTGACCGCGGGCTCGCTCCACTGCTCCGGGACGGTGATCGGCCGGTCGGCCGGCGTCTCCCGGGCGGGCACCTTCGGCAGCCGGTAGACCCACTCGTGGTACATCCAGCGGGCGGTGAGGAAGCCCACCATCAGGCAGAGCTCGCCGCCGACGGCGTCCATCCAGAAGTGGTTGGCGGTGGAGACGATCACCACCAGGGTGGCGGCCGGGTACATCAGGCCGAGCACCCTGACCCAGGTGCGGCGGGCCAGGAAGAAGATCGCCAGGCCGCACCACATCGACCAGCCGATGTGCATCGAGGGCATGGCCGCGTACTGGTTGGAGACGTGCGCGGCGGGCCCGGAGGCCATCGAGCCCCAGGTGCCGTGGACCTTCACGGTGTCGATGAAGCCGCCGTCGGTCATCAGCCGGGGCGGGGCCAGCGGGAAGAAGTAGAAGCCGACCAGGGCGATCCCGGTGGTCACGAACAGCACTGTGCGGGCCGCGACGTAGCGCCCGGGGTGGCTGCGGTAGAGCCAGACCAGCACGCCTATCGTGATCACGAAGTGCAGGGTCGCGTAGTAGTAGTTCATCCCCGTGATGAGCCACCCGACGCTGTCCACGGCGTGGTTGATCGAGCGCTCGACGGCGATGCCGAGGTGGTTCTCCAGGTCCCAGATCCAGCTCGCGTGCTTCTGGGCTATCGCTTCCTGTTCGGGAACCGCGTTGCGCACGATCGAGTAGACCCAGTAGCTGATCCCGATCAGCGCCAGCTCGAACCAGATCCGCGGCCTGGCCGGTGAGCGGCGCTGGGCGCTGACGCGGCTGCGCAGGGCGGCGGTACGGGACTGGGCGGCACGGGTGGCTCCATCGGGCAGGCGGCCGGGGACGGCCTTCGCTGCTTCGGAACCGCCACCGCTGGCCGCGTCGGCGCGCCGGGCGTCGCCTCGCTGGATCTCGGTCGGTTCCCCCATGGACGGCAAGTCTGCCAGACCGCTCGTAGCCGTCTGCTCATCCTCTGGAAGTGGATTCTTCACCGGCTGTCCCCCTTGAGGGGTAGGGGCCGGCGCCCACCGGGGTAGGGGGTGCTCGGGGGTTGGGTGCATACCGGTGGGACGGACATACGTCCCATTGTCACGCGCGTCGCTCCAGGGGAGTAATCGGGGTGGTCGGAGACGGTCCTCCAGCTGGAACTTCCGGCGACGAAACGATTTCTGCATCTTGCTGAAACATATTGCAGGCCGCTAGCTTCCTGGGAAATCGATCGCCCCTTCCCCCTAAGGGAGCCCTCAGTGGCCGATGCCCCGCTCCGCCCCCGACGGAGCACTGCCGAACGAACCCCTGGCCGCCGCAGACCCCCGGGCCGCACGGCCGTCCTGCTGGCCGCGGCCCTGACCGCCGCCACCCTCGGCGGCGCCCCCGCGGCCCTCGCCGCCGCCCCGCCGGCCCCGCCCTCGGACGCCGCGCTCGCGGCCACCGCCGGGCGGCACGACCTCACCCGGGAGCAGTTCTACTTCGTCCTGCCCGACCGCTTCGCCAACGGCGACACCGCCAACGACACCGGAGGCATCACCGGGGGGCGGCTGGAGAACGGCTTCGACCCCGCGGACAAGGGCTTCTACCACGGCGGCGACCTGGCCGGGCTGATCCAGCGGCTCGACTACGTCCAGGACCTCGGCACCACCGCGATCTGGCTGGCCCCGATCTTCAAGAACAAGCCGGTGCAGGGCAGCGGGGCCGACGCCTCGGCCGGCTACCACGGCTACTGGATCACCGACTTCACCCAGGTCGACCCGCACTTCGGCACCAACGAGCAGCTCAAGGAGCTGATAGCCAAGGCGCACGCCCGCGGCATCAAGGTCTTCTTCGACGTCATCACCAACCACACCGCCGACGTCATCGACTACGCCGAGAAGCAGTACGGCTACCGCTCCGCCGGCGCCTACCCGACGCTCGACGCGGACGGGAACCCGGTGGACGAGACCGCCGTCGCCGACGCGGGCGCCCCCTGGCCGCGGACCACCAAGGACTCCTTCCCCTACACCCCGGTCTTCCGCACCCCGGCCGACGCCACGGCCAAGACCCCGTCCTGGCTCAACGACCCGGCGCTCTACCACAACCGGGGCGACTCGACCTTCGTCGGCGAGTCCGCCACCGAGGGCGACTTCAGCGGCCTGGACGACCTCGACACCCAGAACCCCAAGGTGGCGAAGGGCTTCGAGAAGGTCTACCAGCAGTGGGTCAAGGACGCCGGCGTGGACGGCTTCCGGATCGACACCGTCAAGCACGTCAACATGGCGTTCTGGCAGCAGTGGGCCCCCGCGCTCAAGGACTTCGCCGCCAAGCAGGGCAACAAGAAGTTCTTCATGTTCGGCGAGGTCTACTCCGGCGACCCGGCGGTCACCTCGCCGTACGTCACCAAGGGCAGGCTCCAGGCCACCCTGGACTTCCCGTTCCAGGGCGCGGCCCGCTCCTACGTCTCGCAGGGCGGCTCGGCGCGCGGCCTCGCCGACGTCTACGCCCAGGACTACCGCTACACCAGCGCCGACACCGACGCGTACGAGCTGCCCACCTTCCTCGGCAACCACGACATGGGCCGCTTCGGCTCCTTCCTGCTCGCCGACAACCCGGGCGCCGACGACGCCACCCTGCTCAGGAAGGACCGGCTCGGCAACGAGCTGCAGTTCCTCACCCGCGGCCAGCCCGTCGTCTACTACGGCGACGAGCAGGGCTTCACCGGCGCGGGCGGCGACAAGGACGCCCGGCAGGACCTGTTCGCCTCGAAGACGGCCTCCTACAACGGCGACCGGGTGCTCGGCGGCCCCTCCGGCCCGGCCGACCGGTACGGGCAGGGCGGCGAGCTCTACCAGGGCATCGCCGGACTGGCCAAGCTGCGCCGCGACAACCCGGCCCTGGCCGACGGCGCCCAGATCGAGCGGTACGCCGCCGACGGCGCCGGCGTGTACGCCTTCTCCCGGATCGACGCCGGGCAGCAGGTCGAGTACCTGGTCGCGGTCAACAACGCCGCCGAGGCGAAGACCGTCACCCTGGACACCTTCTCGGCGGGGATGGGCTTCGACCCGGTCTACCCGGCGGCGGGCGCCCGCGTCACCAGCGGCGCCGACCGCAAGGTGACGGTCACCGTGCCCGCGCTGTCCTCGCTCGTCCTCAAGGCAGGCGGCCGGCTCGCGCCGGTGGCCGCCGCGCCGCAGCTCTCGGTGCAGCCGCCCGCGGACGGCTCGACCGGGCTCGTCACGGTCGGCGCCACCACGGACGGCGGCTTCAACCGGGTGAGCTTCGCCGCCCAGATCGGCAACGGGCCCTGGCAGACCCTGGGCACCGCCGACAACGGCGGGTACAAGGTCACCCAGGACCTGGCCGCCGTCGCCCCCGGCACGGTGGTCCGCTACAAGGCCGTCGTCCGGGACTCCAGCGGCCACCTGCGCTCCGCCACCGCGAGCTTCACCACCGGCACCCCCGCGCCCAAGCCCGCGCCCACCGCCGGCTCCCGCCCGTACGCCGTCGTCCACTACAACCGGCCGGACGGCGACTACGACGGCTGGAACCTCTACGCCTGGGGCGACCTCGCCGACGGCGAGGCCACCCCGTGGCCGGCCGGACACGCCTTCACCGGGCGGGACGCGTACGGCGCCTTCGCGTACGTGAAGCTCAAGCCCGGCGCCTCGGACGTCGGCTTCATCGTGGAGAAGGACGGCGTCAAGGACGTCGACGCCGACCGGCACCTCGACGTCGGCAGCACCGGCGAGGTGTGGCTCCGGCAGGGCGACCCGGCGGTGCGCACCGCCGACCCGGGGCCGCCGGCTGGGTCGACCGGTCCTGGCCAGCCGGCGAACACCGCCGTCATCCACTACAACCGGGCCGACGGCGACTACGACGGCTGGGGCCTGCACGACTGGACCGGCGCCGCCACCCCGACCGACTGGGGCAAGCCGCTGACCCCGGCCCGCCGCGACGCCTTCGGCGCCGTCTTCGAGGTGCCGCTCGCCCCCGGGGCGACCAGCCTCAGCTACATCCTGCACAAGGGCAACGACAAGGACCTGCCCGCCGACCAGTCGCTGGACCTCGCCGTCAACGGCAGGGAGGTCTGGGTGCTCGGCGGCCGCGAGGGCTACCTGCTGCCGCAGAACCCGGCCGCCTCCTCGCAGATCGACCTCGCCGGCGCCAAGGCCCAGTGGATCGACGCGAGGACGGTCGTCGTCCCGGCGAACTACGGCGCGGGCGACGAGGCCCTGGCCGGCGGCACCAGCGCCCAGCTGGTCTACGACCCCGAGGGCGGCATCCGGGCCGACAAGGGCGCGCTGACCAAGCCCGGCAAGTGGCTGCGGCTCACCCCGGCCAAGGGCGGGCTGACCGACGCGCAGAAGGCCGAGTACCCGCACCTGGCGGGCTACCGGGCCTTCACCGTGGACCCCAGGGACGCCGCCCGCGTCCCGGCCGCGCTCCGCGGCCAGCTGCTGTTCACCGAACACCTGCCCAGCGGCGCCGTCCTGGCCGGCACCGGGGTGCAGACCCCGGGCGTGCTGGACGACCTGTACGCCACGCGGACCGGCAAGGTCGACTTCGGCCCGGCCTACTACAACGGCAAGGTGGCGCTGTCGCTCTGGGCGCCGACCGCGCAGGAGGTCTCCGTCCAGGTCTTCGACAGCGCCACCGGGGGCACCCCGAGGACGCTGCCGCTGAAGCTCGACGACGAGACCGGCGTCTGGGAAGTCGTCCGCGACAAGGGCGAGTTGGACGGCAGGTACTACCTGTACCAGGTGAAGGTCTGGGCGCCGTCCACCCAGCAGCTGGTGGTCAACACCGTCACCGACCCGTACTCGGTGGCGCTGTCCACCGACTCCCGGCGCAGCCTGGTCGCCGACCTCGACGCCAAGGCGCTCAAGCCCGCGGGCTGGGACGACCATGCCCGCCCGCAGGCCGTCCCGCCGGCGCAGCAGCAGATCCAGGAACTGCACGTCCGGGACTTCTCGGTGGAGGACCCCACCGTCCCGGCCGCCGAGCGCGGCACCTACCTGGCGTTCACCGAGTCGGACTCGGCCGGCATGCGGCACCTGCGGGACCTGGCCAAGGCCGGGGTGACCACGGTCCACCTGCTGCCGACCTTCGACATCGCCACCGTCCGGGAGAACCGGGCCGACCAGAAGCTGCCGGCCTGCGACCTCGAGTCCCTTCCGGCGGACGGCCCGAAGCAGCAGGAGTGCGTGGCGGCCGTGGCCGCCGACGACGCGTACAACTGGGGCTACGACCCGCTGCACTACAACGTGCCGGAGGGCTCGTACGCCACCGACCCGAACGGGGTCGCCCGCACGGTGCAGTTCCGGCAGATGGTGCAGGCGATGCACGCGGCCGGGCTGCGGGTGGTGCTCGACGTGGTCTACAACCACACCGCCGCCAGTGGCCAGGCCGAGCACTCGGTGCTGGACAAGGTGGTTCCCGGCTACTACCAGCGGCTGGACGCCGACGGCAAGGTGACGGCGGACAGCTGCTGCGCCGACACCGCGCCCGAGCACGCCATGATGAACCGGCTGGTGGTCGACTCGGTGACGCTGTGGGCCCGCGAGTACAAGGTGGACGGCTTCCGCTTCGACCTGATGGGCCTGGACCCGAAGTCCACCATGCTGGACGTGCAGGCCGCGCTGCGGAAGATGACGCCGGACTCGGACGGCGTGGACGGGAAGAACGTGTTCCTCTACGGCGAGGGCTGGAACTTCGGCGCCGTCGCGAACAACGCCCGGTTCGAGCAGGCCACCCAGCAGAACATGGCCGGCACCGGCATCGCCACCTTCGACGACCGGATCCGGGACGCCGCCCGCGGCGGCAACTTCATGCTGAACTCCGCCCCGCAGCAGGGCTTCGCCTCGGGCCTGTACACCGACCCGAACGGCTCGGCCGCGAACGGCACCCCGGAGGAGCAGAAGGCCCGGCTGCTGCACCAGATGGACCAGCTGAAGGTCGGGCTGACCGGCAACCTGGCCGGCTACTCCTTCACCGACAGCTCCGGAAAGCCCGTCACCGGCGCCCAGGTCGACTACAACGGCGCCCCGACCGGGTACGCGGCCAAGCCCGGCGAGGCGGTGGAGTACGTGGACGCCCACGACAACACCGACCTCTTCGACGCGCTCGCGTACAAGCTGCCGACCGGAACCGCGCCCGCCGACCGGGCCCGGATGCAGGCGCTCGGGCTCTCGCTGACCGCGCTCACCCAGGGCGCGGGCTTCGCCCAGGCCGGCAGCGACCTGCTGCGCTCCAAGTCGCTCGACTCCAACTCCTACGACTCGGGGGACTGGTTCAACGCGATCCACTGGGACCCGGCCCAGGGCAACGGCTGGGGCCGCGGCCTGCCGATGGCGAAGGACAACCAGGAGCAGTGGCCGGCCGCCCGGTCCCTGCTGGCGAACCCGGAGCTGACCGTCGGCGCGGCCGACATCCGGTCGGCCTCGGCGCAGTACCAGGAGTTCCTGCGGATCAAGCAGTCCTCGCCGCTGTTCTCGCTGCCGAGCCTGGCCGCCGTCCAGCAGCGGCTCTCCTACCCGCTCTCCGGCACCGCCGGCGAGACGCCCGGGGTGATCACCCTGCACCTGGACGGCACCGGGCTGCCGGGGGCGGAGAAGGGCGTCACGGTGGTCTTCAACGCGACGCCCACGGCGCAGGCGCAGACCGTGCCGGCGCTGAAGGGCACCGGCCAGGCGCTGCACCCCGTCCAGGCGGGCGGGGCGGACCGGGTGGTGCAGCGGTCCGGCTTCGACGCCGCGACCGGTACCTTCACCGTGCCGGGCCGCACCGTGGCGGTGTTCGTCCAGCGCTGACCCGCCGTCGCCGACCGGTCGGCACCGGTTCGTTCCGGCGCCGACCCGTCCGACACTGATTCGTACACCCCGACAACTCCCGGGCCCCGTACCACTGTTCAGGTGGTGCGGGGCCCGTTCGCGGTCGGCGGGGGCACGGTTGCGTTCCGGACGCACGATGGCCGGAAACCGTTGATGGCACGGCCGGAACTGTGACGTGCCGGGTCTGCCGGGCGCTGTCGGCCACCCGCCGGGGCCGGAACCGGCCCTGAGTGCTGGTCACCGACTGCCGGTGGTGATCGAACTTTGTCCGGGGCCATGAAAACCGTGTTCACGAGTTCGTCGTGGGGTAACACAACTGACGGAGCGCCCTCCATACGGTTTCGGTAATGAATCGGCCAATCCGTGGCATGCATCTGTCATTAACGGCTCGTTTGCTGCCACGATTCCCCCGGCTGTAGACGAGGGGACCCCACCCCCCGGTGCAGCTGTTCCAGTTCAGGTGCAGCGCGTCCGACCCTGCAACGAGTTGTGAGCACCGCATCCGCACTCCCGTCGCACCCGGCGGGGGCCCCCACTGCGCCGCGACCCCGCGGCTCAGGTTTCTCTCCACCGTGCGCGACCCAGCGCCGGTCGGAAAAGGAGTCCGCATGTCCCGTTACGCTCACGCACGGAAGGCGGCGGTTGTCATGGCCGCCTCCACCGCGCTGCTGGTCACCGGCATACCGGTGATCGCCCAGGCGGCCACGCCGGACGCGCCGGCCGCCGTCGCGGCCCAGCAGGCGAACCGCGCCCAGCTGATCTCCGCCGCGAACCAGCAGACCACCAGCCTCGCCCAGAGCCTCGGGCTGAGCGGTGAGGAGAAGCTGGTCACCAAGGACGTCTTCCAGGACGCGGACGGCACCCGCCACCTGCGGTACGAGCGCACCCTCAACGGACTGCCCGTCCTGGGTGGGGACCTGGTGGTGCACCAGGCGCCCACCGGTGCGACCAAGAGCGTTGACCGGGCCAGCACCGCCCCGCTGAGCGGTGTCAGCACCACGCCGAAGCTGGCCGCCCCGGCCGCGCAGACCGCCGCGCTCGCCGCCGAGCAGGGCACCGCGGTCGACACCGCGCCGCGCCTGGTGGTCTGGGCCGCGGACAACAGCCCCCGGCTGGCCTGGGAGACCGTCGTCTCCTCGACCAAGTCCGACGGCACCCCGAGCAAGATGCACGTCGTCACCGACGCCACCAGCGGCCAGGTCATCCAGCAGTGGGACGGCATCGAGACCGGCTCCGGCAAGGGCGTCTTCGTCGGCAACGTCACCATCGGCACCACCCAGTCGGGTTCGTCGTACCAGCTGAAGGACGGCACCCGCGGTGGGATGTACACCACCAACCTGAACCACGGGACCTCGGGCACCGGCACGCTGTACAGCAAGTCCACCGACACCTGGGGCGACGGCACCGTCAACAACGGCGAGTCCGCCGCGGTCGACGCCCACTACGGCGTCGCGGCCACCTGGGACTACTACAAGAACACCTTCGGCCGCAACGGCATCCGCAACGACGGTGTCGGCGCCTACAGCCGCGTCCACTACGGCAACAACTACGTGAACGCGTTCTGGGACGACTCCTGCTTCTGCATGACGTACGGCGACGGCAGCAACAACACCGCGCCGCTGACCGAGCTGGACGTCGCGGGCCACGAGATGAGCCACGGCGTCACCGCGGCCACCGCCAACCTGACCTACTCCGGCGAGTCCGGCGGCCTCAACGAGGCCACCTCGGACATCTTCGGCACGATGGTCGAGTTCTACGCCAACATCCCGACCGACAACCCCGACTACCTGATCGGTGAGTTGATCAACATCAACGGGGACGGCACCCCGCTGCGCTACATGGACAAGCCGTCCAAGGACGGTGCCTCGGCCGACTACTGGTCCTCCACCGTCGGCAACAAGGACGTCCACTACTCGTCCGGTGTCGCCAACCACTTCTTCTACCTGCTGTCCGAGGGCAGCGGCGCGAAGACCATCAACGGCGTCAACTACGACTCGCCGACCCAGGGCAACATCGCGGTCACCGGCATCGGCCGGGACAAGGCGGCGGCCGTCTGGTACCGCGCGCTGACCACCTACATGACCTCCAGCACCAACTACGCCGCGGCGCGCACCGCGACGGAGAAGGCGGCCACCGACCTGTACGGGGCCGGCAGCGCCGAGCTGGCCGCGGTCGGCACCGCCTGGGCGGGCGTCAACGTCGGCACGGCGCCCAACCCGGGCGGCGTCACCGTCACCAACCCGGGCAACCAGTCCACCGCCGTCGGCGGCGCGGTCAACCTGGCGATCAAGGCCACCGGTGGCACCGCCCCGCTGACCTACTCGGCCACCGGCCTGCCCACCGGCCTGTCGATCAACGCCTCCACCGGCGCGATCACCGGCACCGCCTCCACCGCGGGCACCTACAACGTGACCGTCACGGCGAAGGACTCGGCCGGCAAGACCGGTACGACCAGCTTCACCTGGACCGTCTCCACCGGTGGCGGCGGCTGCACCCCGGCCCAGCTGCTGGGCAACGAGGGCTTCGAGTCGGGCACGGCCACGCCGTGGACCGCGTCGAGCGGCGTGGTGGACAGCAGCGCCTCGCAGGCGGCCCACAGCGGCTCCTGGAAGGCGTGGCTGAACGGCTACGGCTCCACCCACTCGGAC